>CAIMWN010000213.1 GCA_903845155.1 Oligoflexia bacterium | reverse complement strand
TCAGTTATACTTTATCCATTTATAAAATCAGCTGTTTTTTGAGTTTTTCTGGAGCCTGTTAATATAAATACCATTAGCCCCAATGCAAATGTGTATTCATTTTACTGATCCTCAATATTCACTCTAGCCACGGCGGGTTTCCATGCTGGCGGAATATAACATCCGTATTGTTGCGCAATTTTTAAATTTGCCTCATAAAGTTCATTGTAGTTTTTTTTTGCGAGATAAAGTTCTTCCATATATTCTTTCACGGCATAACCTAAACGTCTGCGCTTAGCCAGGACACTCTGCTGTTTCTTCCCATGAATATCAACGTATGCGGATTCATCATCAAAGGAATATATAGTATAAAGTGCCAAAGCAAAAATTACGGTCGATGACACAAGCACTATCCTTCCCTCCCGACTTAATCGAGCGCCACTCTTCATCACATTCACCCAGTTTTGAATCGAAAAAAAGACAACTGGTGCATCAAACACAGTTCCCCCAAACCCAAAAAAAAGCTTCCATTGCGAAATATAATGGTTATAGAGATACGACTTATCTTTAGCGTGGGCATAAAGCTTCTCTTTCGCCCTAATCTCTTTTTGCTCTTCCGAAATTTTTCTGCTGCTGGCCGTAATAAAATCGCAGGGATGGGCTTCACTCACCTGCACCCACGCGTTGCCAACGAAGAACGCGACTACCAGTGTGAGAAGTTTTTTATCGATTGAACTTTTACCATTCAGTTTTGACATAAGTCTCCTTTATTTTCATTTACTACTTTCCTAAATAAATCATTCTAGCGTCATGATAAGAGGCCGTAGTGGTGTCGATTTCATGCCCCACTTCCTCTTCCTGTTCATGAACCCATAAATCAAAAAGTTTTTCATTTTGAGACTTGGCACGCTCTTCCTTAGATTTTTGAATCTCCACTCTCATCGAATCCATGCCATCACTTTCAGCATGAAGGACATCACCAGCCACAACGAGCGTAGATGCCACTATTGCAATATTCATGGCAATTTTCTTTGATAACGAAAGAAGCGTATTTTGATTCATTCGGGATCCAAGGCGTAATTTAATTTTTGGAAAATAAGCGGAAGCTCCCTGTTCGATACCTCGTTCAATTTCCTGGGGGGAAAATCGAATCCAATTTTGCTGAAACGGAAACACCATCCCACTCGGAAGCAAGACGGCGTTGATTACGCTTCCCATAACCACTTGCACTTGATTTTGCGATAAAAACTTTGATACCCGCGCCATCTTAGTATCCGCATTTAAAACTCCACTCTTTTCCCAAAGCTTCATCAAACGTCCAGAAAGTACCGCCTCCTGAAACCGCTGCAGCAACGCCTCATCATTTTTTAGAGTTATTTTATTTTTTGTCAAAAAATCAAACAAACCTAAATTCTGCGAATTCTCTGGCAGCAAGAGTAAATGAGCGATTCGATCACTACTCCTTGGTCTCACACCACACATCTTCAGTGATTCATGAATCAGATTAAAAACCGCTAGTCGCCGCCTCGGCGCGAGTGCTCCCAATCCCTCTTTTGCAACCCCTGAATCAGGATTTGTTTTTGAGGCTTCAGAAACATAAAGTGCGGTCATGTCCTCTACCGAGTGCGCCTCACTTATTTGAAACGATCCATCATCAATTGAAGCCAACGCATTCAAGTATTTGTTTTCGTCAAATTCATGCGATTTGCGTTTTAAAATCAATTGTGCATATCCATCACGGATGCTTGCCAATGGATTCATTATTCTATGCAGAATCAAGTTACAAGAAGCATTGGAATTGATTGAGTACAAAAGGGCGAGGATGATTAAAGAACCTCGCCCCTTTTGAACTAACTTTAGATGATGAAAGAATCGCCTAAGGTGCATCATACTCTTATTGGCAACCGCTATTGAGAATCATGGTAACCAAAGTTTTTTCAAGTTCTTTTTTGTCGTCAATCATCGCCTGAACTTCTGTTTTCAGATCAGAGACGGCACCACTCATCGTATAGATGTCTTTTCCAGATACTAAAATTGAAGCCACTGTAAGTCCGGCAGCAAGGCTAAAAATGGTATCATAAATAGCAATTTTGCCGCTCAACTTGCCAGTCTCAAGTTCGCTGATAAAGCGCTTCGTAAACGCCTTTTTACCCAACCAAATTACTGTTGAGGTGGAGGCAAATATTGAAACCGTATATATTCCTCTGTTGATTGCAGAATCCAATTTATCCTTAGCAACGGTTAGTTCTTGCTCCGTCTTCGCTAACGTGGCCTCTTCTTTTGTAAGTTGAAGTTTAGTATATTTGTAAATGGCACAGGGATCGGTATTGGTTTCAGCAAACGATTGAACCGTCACCATTTGACTGAGTAAAACTCCGACCATCACTGCGATCACTTTTTTGTTACTATTTCTATTTTTCATTTTCTTCTTCCTTTTGTTTCATGTTTTAACATCCCTATTTTAATTATTCTGATCATCTTGTTCAGAAAAGTTGTTCTCTAGGCGCGACGCTGCCTCTCGCGGTTCATGTCGCGACTCAAGTAATTTATATTTTGTGTTTATTTATGCTACTGAACCTATTGTGTTTCCAATTTACAATTCAGATCACTTACCTGGCCAATGTTTGAGGTTTGACGGCCACTGATCTCGAGCGAGAGCTTCATGTTTTCAAGATGAACCTTTGCCCTTTTGCGATATCCAGCTCGTTCAATGTCTAAATACTGCCGACGGGGTTCATAAACGAATGATTTATTTAAATCCCAATCCGATTGATGGTTTATTTCAATTTCGTAAGCGCGCTGCTCTCTCACTTGATGAGATTGGTTCGGAAAATCAAAATAATGTTCGCCGTAATCATGAAGGGTGATACCATAATGTGCCATAAATTGATCTGGTACTGCTGTCGAAGTGGAAAAGGTTTGAAGATTCACTTCACGCCCTCTCAGCCTAGTCCAAAATAATCCGCTACCCCCTTCCATTTGCCCCTTGGCGTTGTAACCATCACCATTAACAACAGCGATTGGATAGAAATAGTTTCCATATATTCCAACATATTTACCTTTTTCAGAAATCGCGAGACAAACATCAGCGTCTTCAACATGGTGATAAATGTAGGCTTGAGAGAAGTTCATTTTTGTACAACGGAAATAAGTCACCGGAGAAAGTTCATTCACATAGAGCTGTGAGATCACCAAGCAAGGATCTACAAACGCGGTATAATCAGATAGCTTTGCCGATATTGGGGAAGAAGGTGCCTGATCAAGTAATTGCCAAATAGCAAGCCTAGAACTTGGAACCGCATATTTCATCAAATGCCTTGAAATAGGATACTGCGAGAAATGCACCCTTAAATCGTCTAACTTGTCGGTTTCAATGCCCGCAATTCCTAAATATTCGTGAAAGGTAATTACAAACTGCTCATCCCCAACACGCTTAGTATAGAGATCCCCATTACAAACTATTCTCGCCTTCTTGAGAATTGAATTGATGCAGGTACGTGTGGAGCGTGCGAGCTCACAAGCAATTAAATCTCCTTTCTTGCATTCTTCAGAAAGCTTATTTTCAGGGATAAATTCGACTGCGGTTTTTGCTACGGCTTCGTTGAACTTTTCAACCATGGTACGTTCGGCAATTTTGGCCGCGCTGAGGTTTAGCCGAGCATCTAAGTTAGCTTCATTCAAATGCTTCGCTAACCAGTTTGAGATTTGGCGAGTTAAGTTTTCAAATAAAATTGAGTGCGAAGCATTACTTTCTACATCCGCACGAGCAGCTTGATTGAGCACTGGCCCAGTAATGAATATGGCGAATATCAAAACAACATGAAGGCGAAAATTACACTTAAACATTATTGCACCCTCCAAACAGTCAACTCTCTATTTTTACTATTAAGTTCAAGTTCTTGTCCATTTTTTCCCACCATCTCGTTTAATTGGGCACAGCTTGGAAAGTATTTTGTTTTAAACAAAAAAGTTTTCAGATTACTATAAGCATACCAATTTTCAAAAAAACCGACGTCTCTCAAATCTAAATAATATTTGAAAACCTGTATCGATGATTTTTTATCAGTGCCAATTCTTGAATTAAGTGTAATCATCACCCGCGTGCCATAGGTAACTTCAATATGAAGATCATTTCCAGCGTCAATACAATCATATGTATATGGGTTGCACCGCACATATCCCTTTCTTTCGGCAAATTGAAAAAACTCCTCGCCATTGGATGAGTCTGTAGGGCCAAATATAAATGAAGATGCACTAAAAATTGAGATCTCACCTCCTACGTCACCCGAAATTTGTATTTTACAAATATTAGGGATTTGGTCTGACAATTCCCAACGCGGGGACGTCTCGATCTGAACGGCGTATCTCAAAATGTGCTGAGATACCGGAAACTCAGAGAAGGACTTATCCGCATCAATAGCACGACGACTTTCCAGCCCAGCGAATTCCAAATAAGCGTGCAAAGCCAACACAAACTGTTCATTACCCTTGTGTGCAGCAAAAGAATCCTCACTGCATTCAATGGTTAATCGCTTCCGGTCAGGTACACAGATGAAACCGGGTTGAATAAGCGTGCATGCTGATAAATCACCTTTCTTACATTCCCGTGCCAGCTCTTGAGTAGGAATAAACTTAACGTGCGCCACCTTTACGGCATTCTTAAACTTAAACACCAAATCTCGCCCACTCAACTTTTGAGCCGTTAAATTTAACTTTGAATCGAGAGTCCCTGTGGCAAACTGTCTATCCATCCAAAGAGAAAGCATATCGGTTTGATTTTCAAACAAAGCTTCTCCGCCGCCCCCATTACCAACACTTCCTTGTGCGTGAACATACTTTGAATTAATGGTTGTCGAAACCAAAAACAGAATCAAAATGAATTGAATTTTTTTAACATTTAAATTAAGCACAGGTATTTTCCTCCACGGTTTTGCCTTGTTCCAAGCAAAAAAGCTGCATTGAGAATTGATAGAGACATTCTTTTGTTTCTTTTTGAACGAGACGCTTTGCAAGATTCTCTTTAAAATTGCGAATTTCTTGTTTCGCCCAAAGCATGTCTTCTTGACTCATTGGGAAAGTAATGGCAGAAAATTCACGTACATCCACTGCTTGTTCAAATAGTGCAGCTTCTGCCTTACGTAAGATTTGCTGATGGTATGATCTAATCGCACGACTCGGAATATCGTTTGAAGTAGCTAAATAATCATTCGTTTTTACGAGCATACCTGCTGGCGTTACCTTCAATAATTCCAACTTCACCAAGCGCTGGATGGATGCTTCTACTACTTCGATACTGAGGCCCAAATAGTGGGCGATCCAACTTGCATCATTCACAAATCCTTTAACGTTAGTGATTTCTAAAATCGCAAAATAATGCCAATCCGAGATTGTTTTGAAATACTCAAGTGAAAGCTCTGTTGCCACCACGGCTTGTGATTGCAGCTTTAATTGCGCGAGCAATCTTTGATTCTTTGATCGTGCATGTTCGGCTTCAATTAAAGAACAAAAGTAGCCTGACTCTGTCTCGTTCAAATCAAGTTTCTTTGCAATCTGTTTTGCCTTCTTGCTCGAGAGACCTTGCTTGCCGCTCAAAATTCTAGAAAGGCCAGAAGGCGCAAGACCAAGATCCCTTGCGAAGGAAGTGAGTGAGTAGGCTGGGTTTCTTTGAACCCGTGCCTGCAACTCATGAATGAGCACATCTCTATATTGAGTGAGTGCTAATTTTCGTGTCGTCTTGTTGGTTTCTGGCATCATCTTTTGCATGGCCGAAGCTTACTAAATTCAATGACGCATTGCAATAACTCACGCAACAAAGCATTGCGTGAGCGTGCGCCACGAAACTCTTTTCGTTTAATTACACACTTCAGTCATTTACTAATTCGACAAAGGAGGAATTGAACTCACTAAATAGTAAATTCCCACCAACCCAAACACAAAAATTGAAATCATGTGAATCAATTTTGGGTGAATTACTTTGTGCGCATGAACGCCCACAGTGATTGCCACCACAGCTGTTAATGCCAGAGCCAGTGAAGCACTCACCCACACCATCGTGTGATCAGTATAGTGTGCGGCAACTGATGCAATTGCTAGTTGTGAAACATCACCCCATTCTGCTGCGAAGACCGATAAAAACGCGACACGAGCGGTAACAGAAAAAGTTTTTTCTAACTTTGAAGTACCCTGTAGATCTACCGCTTCAATCGTATTTCGCTCTCGCCACATGCGATAGGTAAAAAATAAAAATAAAATACCTGAACCCAAATTTACCCAACGTTGCGGGAATTTGCCGAGTAAACTCCCCAAAAAAACAGAAAACATTGCCTGAATTAAAAACGCAAGCACCGACCCTGCAAAAACAGGAAGTGCACGAGAGCGTGTCGCCAATAGCAACATCACGAAAGTGGTTCTGCCCGGTAGCGCCGCAATGAAAATAAACATAAAAGTGGGGAGAATAATGCTCCAGCTCATTACCAAAGAGTAGCAAACTTAGGACTTTTTGCCTAAATCTTTCCCTATCTTAATAAGTTTTTAAAAATTCTGGTGCCGAGTTATGATAAATAAATCATCTTACACAATAGTGAAGGCAAGTACGCATTCCTGAGAGAGGTCCAATGATGAAAACTCAAAAAATTGTCCCGTGTCTCTGGTTCAACAACAACATCGAAGAAGCAGTCAAACTGTACACTTCACTTTTTAAAAACTCTGAGATCGTGGGAACCACTCATTACGGTGAAGCGGCAGCCAAGGCTTCTGGGCAAACCAAGGGAAGTGTGATGACCGAGGTTTTCAAACTTGAGGGCCAAGAGTTCTTAGCATTAAACGGCGGTCCTTACTTTAAACACACCCAAGCACTCTCTCTCTTGGTCGCATGCGAAAGCGAGAAAGAAATCGATACCCTGTGGGAAAACCTTTCAAAAGATGGAAAAACATTTATTGAGCTAGACCAATACCCTTTCGCTGAAAAATACGGCTGGTGTGCGGACCCGTTCGGGGTTTCATGGCAGCTCATCTTAAGCAATCGCAAACAAAAAATCAGTCCGGCTCTACTCTTCACTCAAGAACAAGCAAAAAAAGCAGAAGAAGCGATGAAGTATTACACTTCCCTTTTTGCCTCATCCAAAATTGAAAGTATCGCGCGTGATGATAAAACTGGTGCAATCCTTCATGCGCGCTTCAATTTACTTGGGCAAGAGTTTGTGGCGCTTGAAAGCCCGATCGAACATGACTTTACATTTAGCCCTGCGATTTCCTTTATGGTGAATTGCGACACTCAAGATGAAATCGACGAGCTCTGGACAAAACTCTCAGCCGATCCCGAGGCTGAACAATGTGGTTGGCTTAAAGATAAATTTGGAATCTCATGGCAGATTGTCCCTAAATTTATTGAAGAAGTAATGTTGAAGAATGATCCCGAGCAAACGAACCGCTTGATGGCGGCAGTGGTGAAAATGAAGAAGCTCGACCTTCATGCACTCAAACAAGCAGTAAGCCATGGCCTATCAAAAGATTACAAAAATGTGATCGAAAAACAAATTGAACTCATGGCACCCATCGAAAGAGTGTGGCAAGCCTTGGCCGATTACCGCGAGTTTGGTAAGTGGTTCCGAGTTAATCTCAAAGGTCCCTTCGTGCCAGGAAAAACTGCGCGAGGGAACATCACCTATCCTGGCTACGAACATTACAAATGGGAGGCAGTAGTGCAGAAGATGGATTCTGAAAACCTATTCTCGTTCACCTGGCATCCTTATGCAATTGACACCAAAGTGGATTACACCAAGGAACCACCTACCCTGGTTGAATTCAAACTGAAAAAAGCCGAATATGGCACCACTTTAACACTGACTGAGTCGGGTTTTGATCAGGTACCCGAGTATCGCCGTGAAGAAGCTTATCGCATGAATGAGGGTGGTTGGACTGAACAAATGAAGAACATTAAAGAGTATTTAAACATATAAAGGCGAGCACTTAAACAAGCGCTCGCCTTTAGGTTTATCTTTTTTTAATATATTGGCTAATTAAAGACTGACTACTGGCTTAAATCCGCCCCAAAACATTCTTTCGCCGTCGAAAGGAATCACTTCAGAATCCATGAATTTAACAACGCGTGGATCGGACATCACCTTTTTCAATACTTTGTTTCGATCAGCTTTAGTTTTGTAAGTGATCCATGAAAAAAAGACGACTTCGCCTTTTTTCAGTTTTACACTTTTTGCAAATGAAGTGTATTTCCCAGCAGGAACATCGTCACCCATGCATTCAGTGTAATTGATCGCTCCGTGTTCAATCCAAATCTTGCCCATAGTAGTGGCCATTTTTTTGTAAGCTGCGATATTTTTACTAGGCACTGGTAAGATCATTCCATCAACATAAGCATAATTTTTTTTCATATTAGTTTTTCTCCACTGCGATTTTGCGAATCGCTTTGTTGTTTTTCGGTTTTCCACTTTTAAGAGCGTTAACAAATCCTTGTTAAGGATGATTAAGCTACAGTTAAAGTTTCAAAGCAACTGTTTTTAACCAAAACAAGCCCCCTTTTCATCTCTATTTCATGATGCCAATTACCCAATTCAACGCTACACTGTCTCCATGTGTTACTCAGCCTTGGTTGAACAAAGTTGCAAGAAATTAGGGATCCGCTATCAAGCTCGAATTGATCATGATGAGTTTGCGCGTCTCTTTAAAGAGCGCATCGATGGCAGCGGAGCCAAGATCCCAAAAGCACTCGAGCATTCCTTTCTTCACCACGGCGGGACCGCCATTGAAAAGAAGATTGAAAAATACATTCGCGATTGGAATGAGCAAGAAATTTCCGAGAGCGAAAAGGAGCTTTTTACCCAAACTAAAAGATTGAAGGATGCTGAACGAACACTCGCTGCGAAAATCACAAAAAAAGCACAGAACGACCAACGCATTGCGAGCGATAAAATTGAAAAACTAAAATATAAAATGAGTCGCTTAAAAAGTGACTCTCTATTAGAAAGCGACTCGCGCATCTATCCCGGGCAGTACGCCCCGCTCTTGGTTGAAATCAAAGGTGAACGCCTCATTCGACCTTTTCGTTATCTTTTGAGACCGAGTGGCCAAGATCCTGAGTTTGATCGCAAGTTCAGTGGGTGTTACAATGCCCGCCGCGACAGCTTGCCCGAAGTGTTTTGGTGGAAATCAGTTTTTGGGAAAAAGCATGGTGTACTGACTATTAAAAGTTTCTTTGAACATGTAGATAAAAAAGTTTTGCGTTTTGATCCGCGCGGCCTCCATGAAATGATGGTTCCTGCAATTTTTGATCATAACGAAGAAGGCGATTTTCCACTCGATAGCTTCGCACTCATTACAGATGATCCCAATCCTGAAGTAGCTGCAGCCGGACACGACCGCACTCCCATCATTATGAAAGAAAATCATCTGGAGCAATGGTTAAAAACAGGCGCCACCATTGACCTTAAAACCTATAATGTGGTCTTCAATGATAAGCAGCCCACTTACTTCGAACATCAAGTGGCAGCGTAGCCTAAACGCACGAACAGTTTGCAACTGCCCCTTTTGCTGCTGACCACGTCGATGATTAGTCGGAAAACTCCCCTCTTTTTAAAGCATTTTATTGGGGTCGCCCGTCCTTGGGCTGTCTTACGATCTCATCCGGATTCATATCCCCAATAAAATGCTTTAAAAAGAGGGGAGTTTACAAACCATTACCAATTGCGGTCAGAAGCGAAAAGGGGGCAATTGAAAACAGCTTCAGTTAGAAGCACTAAATTTCTTAGAAAACAGCCCGCTATCAACGCGCAGCGATACCGAACAAAAACCGAACACTATTGAGGATTTCATTTTTAAGGCCTTAAAAATAGACTAAAAACACTTCCTCAGATTAACCTTAATCTAACCGCATTCGAGGTTAGATCATGACAGAAAAACGCATTCAGCTCGCCGAACTTCGAGAACAGATTGGAGCTCTCTTGAGTCATTCCACTCAAGAAATACTCTCGTCTTCGCTTCTCCCCGCAGGGATTCCACGCGGTGCACTAGTGGAACTCACCGGGCACACTCGCGTGGAGTGGTTGCTTGCCTTTTTGCGCGAGCATCAGGAACTGCGCGTGTGTTGGCTTGAAGAAAAATTCAATCTCTTCCCCACCGCCCTGAAACAACGCGGATGCAATCTTGAAAATTTTTTATTTGTGGAAGCGGGTGAAACTATTTTCTCACCTTTACGCAAAGCAATTCGGAGCCAAGTTTTTGATATCGTCGTCAGCCCGAGTTTATTTGATGACGTCCGCGCGCTAAAGACCCTCCAGCTCTTAAGCGAGAAAGCGAATTCAACATTATTTTTGCTTGCTCAAAAACCCATGCACGCATGGCAGATCTCGGTACAACTTGAATGCCTGAACGATCTCCAAACCCGAGTGTTAAAATTTAAAACCCGTCATGAAGTGAGCACTCCATGAAAGTACGGGTCGCGTGCATTGTATTTAAAACCCCGCGCGACCTCAGTGCTTTCGCCGAAGCCTGTCTTCGCTTCACTCCTGAAATCACCATTAGACCAGAACAAGCGGTATTTTTAGAAATTGGAAAAAGCAAATCTCTCTACAGTGAAACTACCTTCCTCATGCGGATTCAGGTTTTACTGCGAAGATTTGGCAAAGAGTGGGTGCAAGATGCACGCGTTGCCATTGAGAACGATGCCGTCTCCGCACTCATTTCAGCTCGCTATGAAGTATCAAACCCGATGGAAGCACTGGCGAGCTTAGATCTCACGAGCCTCCATGACTTTGCCGATCCCTTTCTGCTCTCGCTTAAAAATCGCCCAGAGTTAGATAAAATGATTAAAACTTTGAGACAACTCTCCCTTCACCAGGTAGATCAGTTTTTAAAAATCCCCGCCTCCGAACTTCCTTCGCGCTTTGGTCCGTGGAGTTTATACGTTCGTTCGCAAGTGGAGCACCGCCTTGATCTGGCATGGCCGAAATGGTCACCCCGTGAGGTCATCGAAGAAACCCTTGAGCTCGCGCATGATGATTATTGTCATTGGCTTGAACCCCTGCTCTTTCACTGCAAGACGGTGCTCGATCGCTTGTATAGTAGGCTTCGAGGACGAGCGCTCCGCTGCGCACGCCTGCGAATCGAACTGAAACTCGAATCGTACAGCACCGTCAGGGAACCGCTTCGCGCTTTTGATTTCGATTTTATGATGCCTCAAGGAAGCACCCGCCGGACCCTTCCCATTTTACATGAACGACTCGAACGCGAACTTGCATCAAAGCCTCTTGAATCTGCTGTGCGTAGCCTTCGAATTGAAATGAAAGAAACCACACCTGGCTACCAACGACAGCAACATCTTTTTCATAAGCGGGATGAAATTGAAGAAGCCTATGCATCGATCGCAGCCCAGCTCTCGGAGAGCGTGGGAAAGGCGCATGTATTTAGGGCCGTGATTCGCGAAGAACGGTTTCCCGAAAAGAGCTGGAAGAAGCGAGAGCACGACAAAGAAGCTCACGCCGACGTCACCCGGGTTCTCGCCAAAAGACCGAGCCGCTTACTCAGCACTCCTCAAGCAATCACCGTGGACCGTGAAAAAATTCAGTTTAAAAAGAAAACCTACACCATCGAGTCTTGGTCGTGTGTGGAATCCTTAAGCGGTGAATGGCTGGAATCGCCCAATTTTCAGGCACAATTTAGAAAGTACTATGAAGTAGGGATTCGCGAAGGTCCTCCTCTTTGGATTTTTGAAGACGAACATCGTCAATACTTTTTGCATGGGTGGTTTGAATAAATGTACGCGGAGCTCAAGTGCAAATCTAATTTTTCATTTCTCAGAGGTGCGTCTGATTCACGTGAATACATTTCTCGCGCGTCCGAACTGGGCATTAACGCCGTGGGAATCACAGACGTCAATGGCGTATACGCGCTTCCCCGCGCCTTTGAAGAACAAAAACATCGCCAGAATGTAAAACTCATCGCCGGCGCAGAACTCACTTTAAAAGACCATCCCCCACTCACCCTCCTCGCCCGAGATCGTGCGGCCTACGGCGTGCTTTGCAGGCTCATCACCACCACCCATCAGGGAAAAGAAAAAGGCGAAGCGATGCTTCAGCTGAGTGAACTCATTACTCACCTTGAACGCCCGGAATCACAGGGACTCATCGCACTTCCTGATTTAACAGAAAAAACGCGCCTGGATCTTTTAAAGGAGCTCTTTCCCAAACGGCTCTATCTGCCTTTGTGTCGTTACTTGGATGGACTGGATGAAACGCGGACCAGGTTTGCGCTCGAGCACGCAAACGCTTTCGCTCTTCCCATCATCGCGCACAATGACGTTCACTACGCACTTCCCACACGGAGACGCTTGCAAGATTGTCTGACCGCCATACGAGAGGGAACCACCGTAAAAGACGCGGGCTTCAAACTTTTTGGTAATGATGAACGCCATTTAAAAACTCCGCTTCAAATGCGCGCACTCTTTCGTGATCTCCCTTCCGCAATTCAATCCACGCTCGAGATTGCAGAGAGCTGCAGCTTTCAACTCAGCCAACTTTCTTACACTTACCCGCGTGAACTCATTCCCACTGGATTCACTGAACAGGAGTATTTTGAGAAGCTCGTTTACGAGGGAGCGCACCTCATCTACCGAGGCCTCATTCCGCTCGATGTAGAAAAACAAATCCGCCACGAAATCGCGCTCATCAAGAAAATGAATTATGCCGCCTATTTTCTGACCATTCACGATATTGTTCATTTCGCCCGCTCACAAAACATTATTTGCCAGGGCCGAGGTTCGGCCGCGAACTCCATTTGCTGTTATGTCTTGGGCATCACCCCCATTGACCCGGTCCGGATGAACTTGTTATTTGAGCGCTTCATCAGCGAGAATCGCGCAGAACCGCCCGACATCGATGTGGACTTTGAACACGAACGCAGGGAAGAAGTGATTCAATATGTGTACGCGCGCTACGGACGCGAGCGAGCGGGAATGATTTCTGCAGTTCGCACTTATCAAAGTAGAAGCGCGTTTCTTGAAATCTCAAAAGCGGTGGGAATTCCGGTGGGAACGATTTCCGCGCAGGAGCTTGAACGAAACTTTGAAAGCATCGCAGGTGAGGAAGCGCACAAACGCCCCGTCATTGAAGCGCTCGTCGCAGAACTTACCGATTTTCCGCGCCATCTTTCCATTCATTCGGGCGGCTTCACTTTATCTGAGCACCCTATCATCGAGACCGTACCCATTGAACCCGCACGCATGGTAAACCGGACCATCATTCAGTGGGACAAGAATGATCTCGATACGGTGGGCTTACTGAAGGTGGACTTACTCGCGCTTGGTTTTTTAACTGCACTTCATAAAATTTGCGACCTCATAGGGATGGATCGAAGGAATATCCCCGCTGAAGACAAAAAAACCTACGACATGATTTGCGCGGCCGATACCGAGGGAACCTTTCAAATTGAATCGCGGGCCCAACGATCCATGCTGCCTAAAACCATGCCTCGAAATTTTTATGATCTGGTCGTTCAGGTGGCCATTGTGCGCCCGGGGCCGAGTGTGGGCGAAATGGTGCATCCCTATATTCAGCGGCGAATGGCGGAACGAAGAGGAGTTCACTATCGCTATCATGATGAGGTTTTTAAAAAAATCTTAAGCCGGACTTACGGAGTTCCTATTTTTCAGGAGCAAGTAATGAAACTTGCGATTGAATGTGCGGGCTTTACCCCAAGTGAAGCCGATCAACTGAGGCGTTCGCTTGCGAGTTTCAGAGAAGTAGAAAGTGTCGATAAAATTGCAGAACGTTTTTTCAATGGCCTCATTCAAAACGGAGTTCACGAAAATTACGCGAAAGAGCTTTTTAGTTATCTCAAAGGATACGCGCACTACGGCTTTCCTGAATCGCATGCGGCTTCTTTTGCAATCATCACTTACCAATCGGCCTATTTAAAATGCCACTACCCCGCCGAATTTCTGTGCGGCTTAATCAATTCGCAACCCATGGGTTTTTATTCAGTAGATAGCCTCATTCAAAGTGCAAAACGAAGTGGTGTTACGGTTCTCCCGCTCGATCCGAGATATTCAATGTGGGATGCAACCATGGAAACCTGTGCGAGCTCACCGAAATGGCGCGCGGTCAGGATGGGGTTCGGGGAAGTGCGTGGGCTTTCAAAAGAGGCGGTCACGAAGCTCATCGAGGAGCGTGAACGAAAGCCCTTTCAACACTTGCAAGATTTTCTAACGAGATCCGGCCTGCCCAGGGCGGTGCTCGAAACGCTAGCACTGGGAGATGCCTTTCGCTGCTTTGGCCATGATCAGCGACTTACACTCTGGAGCGCCATCGCCAATACCACCCTCATCCCCGAGGGGGCACCACAGGCAAGCTTTGAGCAAATGACACTTTTTGAAACCATGCGCTCTGAGCATGAAGCCTTCTCTTACTCCACGCGCGGAAATATCATGATGGCCATTCGTGCTGAAAACCCAAATCTTCCGAAATGCACGAGCCGAGACTTAAAAGCGGCACGCTATAAAAAATGGATCACCCTCTCAGGCGTGACCATCGTGATGCAAAGGCCACCCACTGCAAAGGGTGCGTGCTTTATTACTCTCGAAGATGAGTTTGGAACGATGGATTTGATTTTGAGAAAAGAAGTGTATGAAAAGTACCGAGACATCATCACCACACAGCGTTTGATTGTTGCAAGCGGACAAGTTCAGATTTTTGGCGTAGGACGATCCTTGCAAGTAAATAAAATTTCGGAACCAGCAAAAAAAGTCGAAGGGCGAAACCTCACTCCGGGTGGGCACCCGCGTTCTATGGAACCATTTTGATAGAGTGCGTGTCATTCGAAAGTAACTCTCTGCTCAAGGGTTTTTTAAATTTAATCGATGTAAATGAATAGTGACCTCAAAGATAAACGCCTATCATTACCATTACCTGACGCAAAGACGCATTTTAACGCACATTACGCAGCAAAAATTACCTATTTTAATGGTGCGCCTCTCACCCCTATCCTGACTTCAAAGGAAGTAATTTGCTTATGAAATTGAAATTAAGTTTGGCACTGATTCTTGGAATCATCACCTTCTCCTCTGCATCGCTTGCGGACACAAAAATTCCTCTCTTCACCGCAACGAGTGATGCTTTCAGCGGAACCATGAATGTGGGTGTAGACGTAGATGTGGACTCCAATATAAGCGATATCTATTACACTAAAAGTGGTATGAACACTCCTGTCTCACTCGCCGACCTTCCGAGTGGCGTGGTCATCTATCAATCAGGCGGGAAAGACGCCATCATTATTATGGCTCAGAACTTTAATTCAACCAGCGGTGGCCCACTCACACTCAATTATTTATATGACGGAATTCAAAACATTTACCACTTTTTCAATTTTTCAATCACGCGGCAAGGACAAGCCTGGAGTGCAGTGGCGAATGACCAAAACGGAATTCCTCAAAAATTCACGACCATGTATTTAGCAGCAAAAAGAGTTTTTGGAAGCGTGATCGGAATCGAAAATATTACGGTTCAATAGCCTGAGCTGCCAACCGCACCCAGGTCACTTCGTGCTTATTGCAATTCAAATGAACGAGTGATGAGCCAGGAATACGAATAAATGCGTTCATCACACGAAAATCCGTATCCCCTTTAAATTTCACACTGCAGATAAAATTCGCATTGGGGAATTGTGCCAACCATTTCTGAACCAATTCTAAAAGTTTTTGAGGTTCACAAATTACATCTGAAAAAACCCAATCCATTTTTTCAAACTGAGTGGGATCTAAACTAAAGGCATTCCCCTGTATAAAACGTACGCCTTTCATAGCGAGCACCTTCGAGTCAATTTCACTTCGATCAATGCTCACCACCTGGGCACCCAATTTAGCCAAAACCCAAGTCCATCCACCAGGGCAACTGCCTAAATCAATGCAATCATCACCCGATTTTGGTTTCACTCCCAAGCGCGTAAAAATCTCCCAAAGCTTGAGATATGCGCGTGTGGGCGGAACTGACTTGTCTTCTTTAAACGTCATTTCACCATGTGGAATCGTTTGTGAGCAATGAGAGGAAGCTAAAATCTCATCGGGGGCGATCATCACAAAGGAACCGAGAGCTTTTGTGGGTAACTGATCTTCAGGAAAATGAAAGGCTTTGGAGGCAGCGACGTTAAGCCCCTTTAATATTAATTCCACGCGCCGATGATGGAGATACGGCATGTGCGACCACCGGAGCCCCATCGCTTTCAGTTTTCGAATCGCATCCGCAACGGATTCAATTTTAAGGCGTTCAACCGAACCCCAAATATTCATCGCCCAAACAGGTTTCTTTTTTTGTCCGTCCACGAGAATCAAGTTTCCGTGAATTTCCATTTTCTTAGGCTTAATGCCGCCAAACTTGAGTTCTTCTTTTAACTCGTCAAGAAAACCGGGAAATGCAAGATAGCCATGAAGATGCGACATCGGTCTGAGTATAGCGAAATAAAGTCAAAAATACTATCTTAGTGCGGCAATGATTCGGTGAGATGTTGGCTTGAGTGGCTTGTACCAGCAACGGGGGCGTACGCCATGAACATCGCCCCTCTCCTCTGAGCAGGTACCAGGTTCGGGTTGAGCACTGTTCATATCTTCATTCGCATCAACACCACAAAGTGATCCATTGAAAAAAGTATCGAGCCTGCACTGGGAATTTGAATGTCCTTCAAAAATACTTGATACCACGCGGGCTACCGGAGTCTCGAAACTTGGCTTCAGGGTATGCTCATGGGTTGACTCATGAAGAACGATCGCCAAAACCTCAGATGCCATTGCATTCCGAATGCAAAGTGCGCGTGTTTGATCGGTAGTAAATTGCATTTCACACTTTTCACGCACCAAAGGATGAACCGTCATGCGAGAAACCGCTGCCACATTATCGTCGCCTGAAAATAGTTTACGCATACACTTCAAGGTGGCGTAGTAATCGGCCTGTCCTTCAATCGACATCTTCGTATTGTCATCATACTGGGGATATCCGCCCAGGTGGTGCCCAAGCTCATGACAGACGACAAGCCTCAGTCCATCCATCGTCATGCTCGGGAAACGGGCAGTTCCACCGTCCACCTCAATATGCCAACGATGTCCCTTTCGAAACGCATGTGCATTGACTTCGGGCTTATCCCATTGCCGCCGACCAATCATTAACTTGCCTCCATGATTTGCAACTTCAGATCCAAATGTTGCATCCACTTCGTCTAGGACTTGATTGTATTCCGCTTCGCTGAGCCCCGTGTTTAGACCCACCGGGAAACTAAGATAATTTGCAGGGAGTAAGTCGCAAAGTGCATCACTCACATCGGTGATAAAGGGGGAGTATAATAGACACGCTGTAAGTACGACTGGAAGAGCTTGACGACTTGTAAAAAGATGAGTCATCCAAGGGGCTTAGCGCGGAAGAGCTCAATCTCAAAAAACTTTTCTTCCGCGAGAATTCAACCCTACAAAGATCATAGCATTTTCAAATACTTACCCACTGAATTCGTGTTAACGCGAGCAGTAGATTTTACGAGTTTTCCGTTTTCGCTGCTGATCGCAAAATATTATTGCCAGCTCTATACGTCGTATGAATCCCCATCCATACTCTGAGTAGCCGACCCTTTAGTTCCGTCTTTGTAGTAATAATGAACCACGGGATGCAAAAGAAGCACCTCCCGTGAAGTATCAATTTCCTTTCCGGAACCGTCATTCACAAAAACTTCTCGGCCTTTCGATGTTTTCAAAATGATCATCATCTTCATTCACATTAGTTGAGGCAACCCCGCTTGGAAAGAGCGATTGCGTCATTAATCAAATCGTACACAAAATTCGTTAGCTATGCTAATTGATTAATGCAAGCGACCAAGCCTTGCTGATAAGCTGGTCCGCAAGGAGAACGACACCATGAGTATTTCAGAAATTTCCATTCGACGCCCCGTATTTGCATGGATGCTAATGTTTGCATTGATCATTTTCGGAGCCATCTCGTTTCAACGAATGGGAATCAGTCAGATGCCCGATGTCGATTTTCCCATCGTGAACATCGCGCTTCGCCTGGATAACGCAGCACCCGAAGTAATGGAAATGGCAGTGGTCGATATTGTCGAAGACGCAGTCATGGGTATTGAAGGCTTGAAGACCGTTTCTTCGAGCGTAAGCCAAGGTGTTGCAAACGTGACTTGTGAGTTCAATTTGAATCACAACATTGATATCGCGCTCGAAGAAGTCGTGAACCGTATCGATCAGATCAACAATCGTCTTCCTACTGCATTGTATCCACCCGTCGTCACTAAAACCAACCCTGAAGATCAACCTATTCTTTGGGTTATGGTGACTGCGGATGAAACAGTACCCCTCTATAAACAAATGATTTACGCCCGAAATACACTCAAAGACCAACTCTCTACGATTCAAGGCGTGGGAGATGTGACTCTGGGCGGGTATGTGGATCCAAACTTGCGCGTGTGGATCGATTCTAAGAAACTTCATCAATATGAACTGACGAGTTCAGATATTTTAACCAGCATTCAATCCGAGCAAATCGAGCAACCTGCGGGACGGATTGAAGCTCCACTCACCGAAATGAACATTCGTGTTCTCGGTGAGGCTCACTCTACATTGGATTTCTCAAGAATACGAATCAACTCACGCGGCGGCGGACCCAATTATAAGCCGATTTTACTATCGAGCGTAGCTTCCATTAAAGAGGACATCTCAGATCTACGGGCAATTTCTCGTTATAACGGCTTAACTGCGGTGGGCTTGGGTGTAGTAAAACAACACGGATCCAATGCAGTAGAAGTCGCGAAACTGGTTCGCCAAAAAGTGGAGCAACTGCGCCCCACCCTCTTGCCTGGCTATCACATGGACGTCAAACTCGACACCACCAAGTACATTCAAGAATCCGTAAATGAATTGAACATGTCACTCATTTACGCAGCTATTTTAACTGCGATCGTGTGTTTCCTTTTCTTGGGTTCTTGGTCTTCTACTTTCAACGTGCTTCTCGCCATTCCAACTTCAATCGTGGGAGCATTCATCGCCCTCTATTTCTTCAACTTCACTTTGAACACTTTCACCTTGCTCGGACTGAGTCTCGCCATCGGGATCGTAGTCGATGATGCCATCATGATGCTTGAGAATATTGTCAGGCATTATGAAATGGGTAAAAACCGTCTCCGTGCCGCTATCGATGGCTCCAAAGAAATTACCTTCGCCGCGATTGCGACCACGATCGCGATTGCAGCAATCTTTATTCCAGTCGTATTCATGCAAGGGGTGGTCGGTAAGTTTTTCTACCAATATGGAATCACTGTTACCGTCGCCGTTTTTCTCTCGCTCTTAGAAGCACTCACCCTGACTCCAATGCGTTGCGCTCGCTTTATGCACTCCGCCCATGACAATCCAACCTTCATGATCAAGGTGATGGATAATTTCATGAACAAACTTTCTGAATCCTACAAAAAAACGCTTCAGTGGTCCCTCAATCATCGCCTCACCGTAGTGATGATTTCACTCTTGATTTTCAGTACCTCCATGATGTTTTTGACGACTTTGAGAAAAGAGCTCATCCCGGAACAGGATCAATCACTATTTCTGATCACCATTAAAGCCCCAGTCGGGACGTCCATTGCAGCCACTGACTTGGTCTTCAAAAGAGCAGAAACTTACCTCAAGACTCAACCTGAAATTCAAGACTACTATACGACCATCGGAAATTACGAAGGGAACAACGTAGTCAACATTGGTAACATTCACGTCATCCTTACCCCAGGCAACAAACGGAAAGCTTCGCAACGGGAAGTGATGGATCGCGTGCGTTTAGCCTTAAAAGCGGCCCTTCCAGGCAATAATGTATTTACCCAAGATTTATCACTGACGGGCTTCAGTGCCTCACGCGGTTTCCCGATTGAATTCACACTCGAAGGGCCTGATTGGAATAAACTCATGGGTTATTCAGAAGCCATTGCGAAGAAAATGGAAGCAAGTGGACTCATCGAAGATCTCAATAGTGATTACCAAGATGGGATGCCAGAGGTTCAAATTATTCCCGATCGAAACAAAGCGTCTGCGTCTGGTGTGAGCGTAAGCTCCATGGGTCAAGAAGTGGCAACGCTTATTGGTGGACAGATTTTTAATGCGAATACACAATACCCACTCGACAATCACCGCTATTACATTCGCGTAAGATCAAATCCAGAACAACATGCGAATCCAGAAGACATCGGAAATTTATACCTTAGGAATAACCGCGGATCGAACGGAGAACTCGTTCCACTCAAAGAAGCGATGGATGTGAAAGTCACCACCGGCCCGCAGCTCATCACGCGGATGAACCGCGCGAGAGCCATTCCTATGTTTGCAAATGTGACTCACGGAAAGTCACAGCAAGCTGCACTGGAGGTACTGGAGAAAGCGGCTGCGGAAATTTTGCCTGCCAACGAAGGGTATCGCATTTTAGTCACCGGAAGTGCGGAAGCATTCAAAGAAGCATTCACCAGTTTAATTTTCGCCTTGTTGCTCGGCATTGCAGTTGCATACATGGTGCTCGCCTCTCAGTTCAACAGCTTCATTCACCCCGTAACTGTTTTGATGGCACTTCCCTTCAGCTTGTCGGGCGCTCTCGTGGGACTCTATTTATGCAATCAATCCTTGAGTTTATTCAGTATGATCGGCCTCATTCTCTTGATGGGTATTGTGAAAAAGAATTCCATTCTCTTGGTGGACTTTACGAATCAGCGCAGAGCAGAAGGTTCGTCGCCTGATGTCGCTTTGTTGGAAGCCTGTCCGGTGCGCCTGCGCCCCATTCTCATGACCTCAATCGCCACCATCGCGGGTGCGGTACCGGAAGCCTTGAATTTTGGAGCTGGTGCGGAAACCCGCGTTCCGATGGCAATTTCCATCATTGGTGGCGTGGCTATTTCTACCTTCCTCACTTTGTATGTGGTTCCTTGCGTTTACAGTTTATTTTCAAAATGGGAACGTCCGGAAGTAGAAGACTATGATGATAGACCCGCAGCTGCCACAGGAGCTGTGCACGCATGAGTCTTCCAGAAATTGCGATTAGAAAACCAGTTTTTGCCTGGATGTTGATGGCGGCAGTGGTCGTCTTCGGGCTCATTTCCTTTCAACGGCTTGGGATCAGTCAACTCCCCGATGTTGATTTCCCGGTCGTTAGTATTTCGATGAGTTTAAATGGTGCCGCGCCTGAGGTCATTGAGAGTCAAGTCTTGGACCCGATCGAAGATGCCATCATGGAAATCGATGGGATCAAAAGCGTCACCTCCACTGCTCAACAAAGCTCAGGATCGATCTCAGTTGAATTTGAACTCAATCAAAATATTGATCGAGCGATGGAAGAAATTCAAAACAAGATTGATCAGGTTCGCAACCTACTTCCGCTCAACCTTTTCCCGCCCACCCTCCGAAAAAGTAACCCAGAAGATCAGCCCATCGTTTGGCTCGTACTCACGAGTGATGATCCCACGACTAAGAAAATTGACATGATGATTTTCGCCCGTGATTTTCTTTATGACCAATTGGGTGTGGTGCCCGGCGTGGGCAATATCGCGCTTGGCGGTTATGTCGATCCTGCCCTTCGGGTATGGATGGATCTTAAGAAACTCAATCAATACAACATCACTGCCGACGACGTTCTCACTTCTATTAAAGCAGAACAAATTGAAACGCCAGCTGGCCAGCTCACCAACCCTACTAAAGATTATAATGTTCGAATCATGGGCGAAGCGTCGAGCGTGGAAGACTTTGGACGAATTCGCATTCAAAATCGCGGGAATCTGGGGCCAAATTATAAACCTACCCAACTCAGTCAAGTAGCCACCATTGAAGAGGGAACTGCGGATGTGCGTAAAATTTCGCGTTTTAACGGCCATTCAGCAATCGGTCTCGGGATTGTAAAACAGCACGGATCAAATGCAGTTGAAGTTGCAAACCAAATTCGCGCCAAGGCAAAAGAGCTCACCCCTCTTCTGCCACCTCACTATCATTTAGAGATTCGTTCGGATAGCACCCGTTTCATCAAACAATCGGTGAGTCAGCTCCTCTTCACGCTGATGCTATCAGCACTCCTCACTTCACTCGTCTGTTATCTTTTCTTGGGATCATGGACTTCCACCATCAACGTACTCTTTTCCATACCGACATCGATTATTGGAACGTTCATTGCGTTCTTCTTTTTTAATTTCACCCTCAACACCTTTACTCTTTTGGGACTCAGCCTCGCGATCGGGATCGTGGTCGATGACGCAATCATGATGCTCGAGAATATTGTCAGGCATCGCGAATTGGGTGCGGGCAAGAAAGAAGCAGCCATTAAGGGCGCCAATGAAATTAGCTTTGCTGCGATGGCCGCCACGCTTGCCGTCGTCGCGATCTTCGTGCCCGTTGTGTTCATGAAGGGTATTATTGGCCGCTATTTCTTCCAATATGGAATTACTGTTACTGCGGCAGTTCTCCTGTCACTCCTGGAAGCACTCACACTTACACCGATGCGCTGTTCGCGCTACCTCAGAGTCGATCATGAACCCAAAGGTCTTGCCGGTTTTATGGATCGTTTTTTTGGTAAACTCTCAAAGAGTTATGAAAATGTTTTGAGCGTTCTCCTTTCACACCGTTGGAAAACCGTAGCAGCAGCCATTTTATTATTTGTTGCCAGCCTCTTTGTATCAAAACTCATTCCAGGCGAAATGATGCCAGCCCAGGATCAATCTCAAATGATGCTCAGATTTAAACTACCGGTGGGAACTGCGCTCGGGGTAACGGATGGAAAGATGAAAGCAGTCGAAGATCATCTTTTAAAAATTCCTGAAGTGGATGGTGTCTTTAGTACGGTCGGTGGCTTCGGTGGCGATGCCGTCAATCAAGGGCAAGCCTTTGTGAGCTTGGTGGATCCGAGCAAAAGAAAACTTTCTCAAACCGAATTAATTAAAAAAATTAGAGGTGAACTTCGCAAGAAAATGAAGGGCATGGAAGTGGTCGTACAGGATCTATCGCTCAGAGGTTTTGCCGCTTCCCGTGGGTTTCCGGTTGAGTTTATTATTCAAGGCCCTGATTGGGAAACTTTGACCAAAACCACCCGCGACATCATGGATAAAATGAAACAAAGTGATTTCGTCGTGGATGTGAATACTGACGTGCAAGAAAATATGCCGGAAGTACAACTCATCCCTGATCGTGACAAACTTGCAGCTCATGCCGTTTCACTCAGCACCGTGACTAGTCAATTAAACGAACTCGTGGGCGGACAGATCATTACCGGTGAAACCGCTTACCCCAAGGGTAAACATCGTTATGAAATTGAACTTCGCTTGGATGCCGATCAAAGGGATGCGCTCCCTAATCTTGATAAAATCCAACTTCGAAATAATCGGGGTGAAACCGTTCGTTTGTCTGATGTAGTGTCTGAGACCAACAAACCAAGCTTGATGCTCATCTCGCGCCTGAACCGCGCCCGCGCGATTACCGTTTACGGCAATCCAGCTCCGGGTCATTCACAAGAAGAAGCGATCAATAAAACCGAAAAGCTCGCGAAATCCATCGTCCCGCCCGGATATTTGGTCAAGATGATTGGAAGCTCCCAGAGTTTCAAAGAATCGTTTCAGAGTTTAATTTACGCGATGATTTTGGGGCTATTGGTTTCGTATATGGTGCTCGCGTCCCAATTTGATAGCTTCATCCACCCAGTCACCGTTCTCATGGCCCTTCCCTTCAGTTTCTCAGGCGCGTTTATCGCCCTCTGGGTGGGTCATCAAACCATCAATATGTACAGTTTGATCGGCTTCATTCTCTTGATGGGGATCGTGAAGAAGAATTCCATTCTCTTAGTCGATTTCACCAATCAAGTACGGAACGATGGCCTCGCCGTGCGCCCTGCTCTACTTAAAGCTTGTCCGATCAGACTTCGCCCAATCTTAATGACGTCATCTGCGACCGTTGCTGGTGCACTACCGGAAGCTCTCTCACTCGGGCCCGGATCTGAAACCACCATACCCATGGCGATTGCGATCATTGGTGGAGTCATTGCCTCCACCCTTTTGACTTTGTTTGTAGTACCGGTCGTTTACAGCTTGTTCAGTAAACTTGAAAAACCGGATGCACTCATTATGGAAGAAAGAGCTAAAGCTCTAGCTGCCGCCGCCGGTGTTGCCCAATCATAAATTGCCCTGGCGCTAATAAAACCATAGCACCAATAAAAGTACTGAACATGAGCGTGCGATGATCTTCGTAAAGATTAACCACGCCGAGCACAAGTGCGGCTGAAAAAGACAAACATCCAAGCACGTGTAAAACACTGAAAACGATGCGTTTTTTCGTGGATAATCCAATTCCCTTGAATTCGACGAGCCTCAGCAGCCCTATGACAAAAAAAACGACTGCAAAGAGGAGAATGGCGATCGACTCCACTTTAATCAAAGTAGACGCTGCTTGGAAATGAACTGGAAAAGTCATACGTCCCCGCTTAATTTGATTTTTTCAAGAATTCGGTACGAAGCACGAGCGTGCTGCCATCTACTCTGCATTCTACTAATTCTGGATCTGAGGTAAGGTGAATTTTTCTGACGATCGTTCCGCGTTTTAAATCGCTAGAACCACCTTTTACTTTCAAATCTTTAATGACGGAGACCGAGTCACCTTCGACCAGCACTGCCCCATTTGAATCTTTGACTACTAAATCAGAATCATTATTTGCGCCTGCTTCACCAAAACCCTTCGCCAAAGTTTGTAGCCAAGTGCGAGCTTCATCATCGCTGCCGAACCAACGATTCGATTCAGTTCCGATCGCTTCAAGAGGAAGCGCATCTTTTTGAATGAGCGTTTGAATCTGTGATTGTAAACGATCGCGGGCATCGCCTGAAAGTTTGGCCGCATATTGCCCTGTGGTCGTTTCGTCTTGATCGGCATCGGCATCGATCAGAGCGGTGTTCAGTAACTTTAAGAAATCGGGATAGGCTTGAATTGACATTTCAACACCATAGCGAATGGGTGCTCAAAAAGGAATAGAGTAGTAAAACGATATGTGACTTTGTTCTTTATGCGCTACTGCGCCGCGCTAACAACCATCACCACGCAACCAGTGTTGGACATAAACCAATGGGCCTCTTTACGAACTGAGTGCTTTGTCGTCATCTTTTGAGAATAATGGCCAATATTTAGCAGAGGCTCCTGCGTTAATTTTGCGGAGTTATTTCCTGAAAGTTGTCCCCTATAAATAGCTTTTACGCTCACGAATCAAGGGGCAAAACTTGGATTGAAACTTGCAATATATTTGGGCCTTATGCAAACCACAACCGCTTCTGATATTGAAAAGATGATCTATGTGATTCGCGGACAAAAGGTGATGCTTGATAGCAACCTTGCAACCCTCTATGAAGTTGAGACGAAGTCCTTTAATCGGGCCGTGCGCCGGAATATCGAACGATTTCCAAAAGATTTTATGTTTCAACTTACCACTGATGAATATGAAATCTTAAGGTGCCAAATTGGTACCTTAAGATCTGAGCACGGCCGACATCGAAAATACCTACCTCTCGTGTTTATAGAACAAGGGGTGGCGATGCTATCAGGAGTTTTGAACAGTCCGCGAGCTGTCAAGGTGAACATCTCGATCATGCGGACATTTGTGAAAATTAGACAAATATTGTTAGAAGAGTCGCTCTTATACCGAATGGAAAAACTAGAAAAAGGATCTGACAAACTATTTAAAATCGTTTTCGAAAGGTTAGACGACCTTGAAATCACTACGCCTACACTTCCGCCTGACAGAAGGAAAATTGGCATTTAGAGACTTTATATGATTATCGTCCATCTATTTTTGAGTTTTCCAAGATGGATACAGCTTGTTAAGCATTTTTGAGAATTTTGACCAATCGCTGACGCGAGTGTTTTTCGGACCGATAAAAGTAACTTTTTTGTCTTTGTCGGTATTGTAACCCCAGGAAAAACTCGCGATCGGGACAATCGTTTTCGTCATCACGCCGTCTGGTGAGGCAACTAAGAACGCATCAGCAGTCCAATTCACGTTTAGCCTTTTCGAGCGATCATCTAGAAGCATTGAGGGCGCATCAAAGAAATCAGGTTTAGCACCCCAGTAGATGAACGGAGAATCTATTCTTTCCTGAAAGGGAACAGTTAGCTGATTTTTTCAGAGATCTTCCGGGAATGATCGCGATTTAATGGCCAATATTTAATAGAGAATTTTCTGGGGCGGAGAGGAGTTATTTCCCTATGAAAATGACGAGGATCCGTCTAAAAAAACTAATTAAGCGACTGCTTGCAAATAACCGCAATAGATTCAATAAACTCGGAATCTTTTTTGCGACGATTTGAATAGTAGGATTTTACCAACGGATAAATTTGTTTTGCAAGTTCTCCAACCCACTTACCGGCGTACCAACTTTTTGTAGTTTGATACCGAATAGGATGATAAGTGTCGAGATAAAGCATCTGGCCTAAGGCAACGGCAAGAGGTTCCTCTAAAACCTCATTCTTTTTCAACGTCTTTGCTTTAGGGCAACCTTTTAGAAAGACTTCTGTAAATATTTTCTTTTGGGCATCGGTTTGCTGTGATGAAACAGCATGGGTAAATTCATGAAGTGTTAAATCGTCGTCGGTTTGATTCATATGAATTAGTGGGTTTTTATTTAAAATTAAAAAATGACCAGTTGGGAAACCACCATTTCTATTGATCGGGGGAGACCAGGCATGCCGAATATGAAAAGAGCTTGGGGATTCGATTCCATAAAAATAGACGATAAACTGGCTGATAGTCAATACATCAGGGTTTTGTAAGATTGCATCAAGGTCTTTTGCCGCTTTTTCAAATACCTTACTTTGTGTTATAAGCTCCCTTAGAGGTTCTTTATAATTAGAAAATACATTTTCCAAAAAAGTGGTGTCTTCCTTAGAAAGGCTAGAGCCAAGCTTACCTACTGCTTCCGAGAGTTCAGTAGAGGACAGAAAAGCATCGGCAAGCGGATCAATATCTAAGTGGTTGCTAGCAAATAAACCGTTCGGAGAATCGAACGGATTTATTGATGAATATGGAACTGGGTGATAAAACTTTTGGCGTAAGTGGCTGAATTCAACTCCCGTTTGTTCTTCTGTGTTTCCAAAACCAAAATGATCTTTCCAATATTTCTGGTAACCGTCATCATCTGAGCAAAAACCGTCCCAAAATACACACGTGAGAATGACAAATTGATTACCAAGTTCGCTATAAGAAGCATTCAATAGAGCGTTAGAAGCAAGGTGACGCTTCATTGAAATGCCATTACTTCCAGCCGTCACTTTTGACGTGGGCCAGCTAGCCTTAATGCCAATTCCACCGATTACGCATTTCTTCTGTGCAATTTCCCTTTCAAGACCTTAAGATACTTTCATGTATCAGCTTCGCGATTATCAGCAAGACGCGGTGAAAAACGTAGTTCAGTTTTTTCAAAAAAAACGCGTTCCGATTATGGTGGTCCTTCCAACAGGGGCAGGAAAGAGCCTAGTCATTGCTGAACTCGCCCGAATTGCCAAAGGCCGCGTACTCGTACTTGCTCATGTGAAAGAACTCGTCGAACAGAATTACGAGAAATACAAAAGCTACGGACTCTCCGCCGGAATTTTTTCGGCAAGCTTAGGCAAAAAAGAGTCGGAAGAGAAAGCGATCTTTGGCAGCGTGCAGTCTATTGCGCGTGCACCCGATGAGTTCTTTCATAATTTCTCCCTACTCGTCATTGATGAATGCCACCGAGTCGCCGATGAAGGTGCCACCCAATATCAGGAAGTCATCAAAAAACTTCTCGACCGTAATCCCGGTCTTTGCATTTTGGGCCTCACCGCCACCCCTTACCGTCTGGGACTCGGTTGGATTTATGAATACTCGTGCACGGGTGAAGTCAAAACAGAACGACCTCGATTTTTCAAACAATGCGTTTTTGAACTCCCTCTTTCCTATATGATTCAAAACAAATTCCTTACAACCCCGGTGAAGGTCGACATCCCGGTTACTTGTTATGATTTTTCGGAACTATCGGAAAAAGATCGAATGTACACGGCGACAGAAGTAGAAGAGATTTTAAAAAGTCAGAAACGCCTCACTCCCTTTATCATTAAAAACATTATCGATATTACCGAACGCTACCATCGAAAAGGGGTGATGATTTTTTGCAGTTCAGTAAAACATGCAGAAGAAATCATGACCTATTTGCCATCCGCCGATGCGCGTTTGGTGGTGGGTGAAACAGGCATGGTAGAGCGCGATCAAATTGTTGATGACTTCAAAAAGAAAAAATTTAAATACCTCGTCAATGTATCTGTGCTTACCACTGGTTTTGATGCTCCTCATGTGGATGTGATCGCGATTTTGCGCCCCACCGAATCCAATAGTCTCTATCAACAGATTATTGGCCGCGGACTTCGCCTGAGTGAGGACAAAAAAGATTGTTATGTCTTAGATTATACCGGGATGGGGCATGATATTTATGCCCCAGAAATTAGTGATAAGAGACCAAGAAAGTCAGTGCCTGTAAAAGTCCCCTGCCCTCTTTGCGATTTTGAGAATGACTTTTGGGGGCATGTGGATTCCGAGGGACAGATCCTTGAGCATTTCGGTAGAAAATGCCGTGGGGCTACGCAAGATCCAAAGACACTTGAGATTACCCCCTGTGGCTTTCGTTATCGCTTAAAACTTTGTCACAGTTGCGGGACTGAGAACGACATTACCGCGAAGGCTTGTGAAAAATGCGGCACGACTCTCATTGATGCCGATGCAAAACTGAAACAAGCAAAACTTTCAAAAAACTCACATGTCATGACCCCCGATCGCATCACCTTTGAAGAGCGTCAGGATAAAAACTTAAACCCCTATTTAGAAATTCGATATTACGACTTTGACGGCCAATATCTCAGTGAGGCTCATTTTTTCAGTAATCCAACTTCGATTAAGAAATTCAACATCAATTTTCTCCGCTCGCACTTAAGGCGCCCCGAACTCGCAGCCATCATTAAAAGTCCACTGGACGTGATTAAGTACCAACAGATTTTTCGCTTGCCTGCATTCGTCATTGCGAGGAAACAGGAGCAGTTTTGGAAAATTACCGAGAAGGTTTTTTCAGAAGAGCTTTAAGAATCCGCCGAATTAAACGAAATTCATTTATTCTACTAATGCAGTTTAAATTACTTCGACAGAAGTACCAATCTTTGGTACCTTGTCAAACGTCATGGCATTGCGTTTTGCATTCATTCTTTTTATTTCAGGATTCTCTTCAGCTTTTGCCGACGAGGTTTACCGATTCGATCAACCGGCCGATCACACCATTCTAGAGTCCATGGGAAAAGTTCAAAATGGGCTAAGGGTCCTGTGGTGGAACATTCATCATGGTCAGGCAAGTACTCAGACTCCAAAACTTGATTTCACTGACAACTTAAATCAATTGATCCACTCGCCAGCAGCCCCAGATATCATGTCTTTCGCTGAATACAGTGACGACGACATCCGTAAGTTTTCAAAAACCCTCCTGCCAGCAATCAACCAACTTTACCCATTTAAAAAATTCATTTCCTACAAAGACACTCCTTTGAATGGCGTTGTGACCTATAGCAAATTTCCGCTGATTGAAAAAAGCCTCAATCCATTAGATTTTGTTCCATTTAGAAAAATGAGCACCGAAGAGAAATCCCAATTTCGAAAAGAATGGTGTGGGGAAACCGATACCTGCACACGCTACCTTCAAATCTTGAGCGTAAAAAAAGGAGAAAAAATATTTACGCTAGTTCCAATTCATCTCTATGATTGCTGGAGGAAATTTCAAGCACTTCATGGAAAGCTCATTACTGGTGCGGAAATTCTCAAAGGCTCGCATAATCCACTCTTTTATCAAATTAGACGGTTTAGGGAACTATTGGAATCAAAGCTAGCACTTGAAATGAAACTACCTGGCGTATTACTTTACGGCGACTTCAACATGCCTGACCATGTCTATAGAATTCCGACACACGGTTTTTCCGTTATTTCTAAAAATATGAATAGTACACTATCCCCTTTCTCTCAAGAACGTGCGAGTTTTCCCTCACTCGATTCAGATGAATACCAACACTTTCCTTCACTCCAAATCGACCACGCCCTCGTCTCACCAGGAACTGAATTTGACCTCAGTTCGATTATTTCATTGAAAGGTTCAGATCATTATCCCCTTTATATTGTTTTGAGGGACTAAACTTTAGTCAGTTGTAAAACTCATTTACAGTGTCGAAGAAAACACAGATTTGAAACTATGTGTGTTTTTGCAAGGCATGGCATTTGCATCTCTTCACTATGGGGGATTCGTTATGCAATTATTCACTAGGGAACCGTCCAGAAGGCGTTTCAAAAGAACAAACGACATTCAACGTTTGAGTGGCTGTCAAATCACTGAGCTTAACACCAAGACTCTCAGCCTTGCTGAACATGCCATCCCAGAAGATTTACGAATCAGGGACATATCGGAAGGAGGCGCAAGCATTGAGCGATCGCCCGGTCTTTCTGAAATTACCTTGGGCACAGAGTTTCGAGGATCACTCGAATTGAATTCAAACTTCAAAATGGAGTTCAAATTCCGAATTGTTCGCTTTGATGCACAAACCGTGGGGATACAATTCCTGAATCAAACTCCCGAAATGAGAAGTTTGATTCGTGGTTATTTCAATTTATTTTGAAACTTTCGCCGAAAAGGTACTGAGTGAATAGACGCTTTTCGCAAGTGCCGTCGCATCTACCCAAATATTGCCTCCGTCGCAATCCCATTCAGGAGCATAGATCTCGCTTGGAGCAATGGACTTTTGAAATGAAAACGGGAGCGATGGGTCGTTTTTAAGATCATCCGGAAGGGTCACAGGACTTGGTTTAGTTTTGCAAGTTGCGCCCCATGAGTTCCGCACTAAAAATTGACAGACCTCTGGGTTTTTTGGATTTTTTCTTCGACCCATCACTAAACTAGCGTGCATTCCGTTTCCTGGAATGACATTTCTTTTTGAATCGAGAACGGGAATACATTGAGCTGCGCCCCCATTACTTCCTACCCCGCCGTAGCTAGCTCCCACGGTCAATACTCGATCGCAATAACTGATTCCAATGGGCTGGCCATTAGAATGATCTAAAAGAGAATTCATGCTCGCCACTCGCTGTGTGGGTGCGTAATTAAGGATATTCGTATTTTTGCAGGACGGTAATTCAACATGATAAGTTGGGCTTGCCGCGAAACACTGATACCCTTCAATTCCCCAGATAAAACGTAATTTTGTGAGACTGAGTAGGTCTTTGATTACCGCTTGGCTCGGCTTCAGATAACTCAGTACCCCTTGAGTTCCCAACCAATCCTGAATTTGCTGAGTAAGACTGGCCAAACCGTCGTTGAAATGTACCGACCATGCCGCATTCAAGGCATCAGGCGCCAAATTAACTGCTTGAGTTTTTTTGTAGTTATTTTGATCCATCCAAAATGCATCATAGAAACTTGAAAGTGTCGTGACTACATCTTTTGTTTCGTGCTTTACAATACAAGTGCTCACCGAGAATGAATCGTAATAACCGTCCGTCTTAATAAAGTTCGTGGCATTGCAAATCTGTCCGCCCGCAAAGGGATCCTTATTGAGTTCAATGTTGAGTCCGACTGCAGTTGACAGTACGGCACTATGAAGCTCGTGGGCAGGGTCCTTTAAAACACTAAAACGGTATGCATCTACCATTTGCGTAGCTGTTTCCGCATAACAGATTCCGTAAGCGCCCTGATCTCGTACTGGAACAAATTGCATCGACCCTGGTGTTCCATCGGCAGCGGGTTGATCGAAGCGAACATCGGTACAGGCATCAGAAATGGCAGACGAAGAAGTGGTAGTTCTAGTATCAGTTCCAATACCGCTACTGGTGTTCACGGTGGTGCTCACCACTTTTGGTATGAGCGTAGTGTTGACTACTGTTGAAGGGCCATTTGAAGAAGTCGGTGCCCCTGCCCCTACTTGAACATGATCGCTAATCAGCATTGATGAATTAGCCAGCTTTAATGGCTTACTCTGCGAACCGCATGCAGCGACTAACAAAAGCAACAGGGTAAAACTCAGATTTTTAAGATTGGTGCGATTCATCGTGATGGCATCTTAGCATATCCGACCAATTCTGTCAAGTTTGCAACATCCTCCCCCTGTTGTGCCAAAATAATCAATAAAAACGCGACATCATAATTAACATAGATTTAGTTTAATATAATAGAGGATCTTCCATGATTGCTCCACAGTTTAATCTTATCTTCATCATCAGAGACAGCAAGACTGTCTCCAAATTGAAGGAGAAAAAAATGAATAATACAAACATGAACAACAAAAGCAACACAACTTACTGGATGTACTTGGGAGTTTTGGGCGTATTGAGCCTGCTCTGCTTGATGGACCTTTCACGCGCAGATGAATACTCGCCCAACGCCGCCGCGAATCCACAAGCAAGTAACATCGATCACCAACAACGCGGTAATCGCGAGTGGGATAGACGTCATGCAGTGAATAAGCAAATTTTCTATATCGGTGTTTGTGTGGGTGAGACCCTAGCGCAATCGGGCATAGTGCTCCCCAACACTCCTGCCGCACGCAAAGCTGCACTGAACGATGGCATCAAAGCTTCGATTACCGCAGCCATTACGACTTGTAAACAGGAGGCCCGCCCCGCTCCGAGCATTAATACAGGGAGCGCAAACAGCACAGGCTCTGCTTCAAGCTCGGGTGCTGCCTCAAGTGCCGGCTCTGGTTCAGGCACAGCTTCTGGCTCAAGCACCAGTACGGTGAGTAGCTCCGTGCAATGAATGCCCCCATTCATGAATTGATTTGAGCAAAAGAATGGTTGTCGTTGTGACCTTCGTCACAATGACGACCATTTTTGTTTATTTTTAACTACTACACTTCAATTTCAAACCTGTTATTATTTGAGCGACGAGAGCGAACTATGATTAATATTTTACTAATAGAAGACGACCCCGTTTTAGGCAAAGGCTTACAAGTAAACCTTGAACTCTCTGGCTATCGCGTGAACTGGGGTAAAAGTTTAAAGGATGCCTCCGAATTATACCAAACAAACGCGGCTAATTTAGTAGTCTTGGATTTGAATCTTCCCGATGGAAATGGTCTTAACTTTCTTAAAAAAATTCGCGAAAAAGATTTACTGATTCCGGTGGTGATTCTGACAGCAAAAATCGACGAAGCTTCAGTAGTAGAGGGCCTACAAGCGGGCGCTAACGACTATGTCAGAAAACCGTTTGGAAATCAGGAACTGCTCGCCAGAATCAGTAGCCTATTGCGAATGAACCAAGCAAAAGGAAAAGAACTTCATTTTGGTGAATTGAGCATTTCGCTTGAAAGCAGGAAAGTGCTTTTTGGCGAACAAGAAGTTGAACTTCATCGCCGTGAGTTCGATATTTTAGTATATTTTATCCGGCACGCAGAAACGGTAGTAACCAGACAAGCACTCCTTGACCTTCTCGATAAAGACGGCGAAATTTTTGATAGAACTATTGATTCACACATTAGCCATATTCGCTCGAGATTCAAACAGTTACAAATCCAAACAATTCAGATCAGTTCAGTCTACGGCGTGGGATATCGACTGGAGAAAAAATGATTGGTAGTCGAATTTTTAGAAAACACTACTTCATTACTGCGCTTATTATTCTCGTATTTATTGCGGTAGGGTATATTTGTAACCACATTATTTTTACCCTGTCTGAAAGAGATCGACCGGTTCGAGATCGAATTAAGCCTCCCTCGGCAGCTTTTTTTGCAAAAGTAATGGATGAGTTTGATCCCACTCATCACGAGGTCGCCTTGACCAAGCTTGAGTCACTCAATCACCACACCCTCCCCTTTCGTTTTACCATTCTAGATCAGCATGGAAAACCCATCTTTGGGAAGGAGATCGAGCATAAAATTGAATGGGATAAATTGAATCTTCCTGAAAAAAGTTATGATTTAATTTCCTTAAATAATGAAGTCGATCATGAATCGCATACACCACAACCCCCTCCATGTGAACTTGTGCGTTTGAACGGTAAAGAGCCCGCCTATTTATACGCTTGCCTTGAACTCCCCCCCCGAATGGGACCACCAGGGCATTTTCAAAAAATGTTTTTCTTGCCGCTTGGAATGCTGGTCCTGTCTATTTTGCTCGGGGCAGGATGCGCACTTTTATTGTTGTTCAAAAACTTCGGAGACAAAGTAAAACTCGTCGATTCGGTGATTGCAGAATTACAAAATGGTAACCTCAAGGCCAGACTCCCCATTTCAAAAATGGATGAGGCCGGACAGGTGATGTCTCGGTTTAATAAGATGGCGGAAGAAATTGAACGCCTGGTGGAGCACTTAAAGAATGTTGAAAAAGCGAGGATGCTCCTCCTACAAGATCTCGCACATGACTTACGTACGCCTGTTGCATCTTTGAAAAATTTGCTTGAAACCCTCCACTCAAAATCAGAGTTGATGGACAAAACCACCAAAGATGAATTTATGTCTCTGACCATTAAAGAGGCAAACTATTTTGAAAACTTGGTTGAAGATCTGCTCGTCCTTGCCCAAGTAAGCGAGCCCATGTATCAGGCCGGGCTAAAACCAATGATGCTGGATGAACTACTCAATGAAGAGGCAGACGGAGTCGCCACTAAATATTCTGCTCTTGGGTACAAGGTTGAACTGAAAAAAAACATTCCGGATTCCGTTCGATACATGGGCAACTCAATGCTCATGAGAAGACTATTCCGGAATGCTCTTGAGAATGCATTTTCTTTTACGAAGAGTGAAGTACGAGTCGATCTTGCAATGGATCACGAGAACCAATTACTCACCATTAAAATTGAAGATAATGGAGAAGGATTCACCCCCGAACAATTGCAAAATTTTGGAATGAGACGAACCACCCGCTCATTGGGTACGAATCGAAGCGGCCGTCTATCGGTAGGCTTGGGAACGGTAATCATGAAGGCCGCTGCAGAAGTACACCGCGGCAGTGTCACTCCCAGTAATCGATTAAACGAGCAGGGCTTGGTGGTGGGCGGGGTGGTAAAAATCACACTCCCCCGTAACTAATTAAATGATTGAGAATTTAAATCGGACCTCTGGAGTGCATTAAAATAATCTGGATACTCTACTCTATTGTGACGTTCCGGATCTGGTGAGACCCCTGGAGCATAAGTAATACCCCCCCTACTTCCCGCATCTAGTTTTCGTTTTAGATTGGTAAGCTTATTCAAAAGTGCGAATTCAGTCCAATCTTGATTGTCGACTTTAAAATGAAGGAAGTTGGTTGCACTATAATCCTGGTCGGTGAAATTCTGGGTAGAAATAGTTTTATAGAAGCGATCAAACTGGGTGAAGTCCTGGTAATTATTTTTAATCCAATAATACTCAGCCATCACTTCATTGTAAATCTCAGTGGTTTGATAACTCCACGACTCCACCACTTCTGGAGAACAAATCACATACTCGCTAAAATTCTTGCCTCCATAATACCCAAATACGACCGTGTTCTTTTGCTGTTCCGAAGTAAGATGACTGCAACCCCCATCCTTTTCCCAACTTTTATGCCAATAAAACTGTGTTTCCGGTTTTAATTTCATCCTGATCAATTGAGTACCATATGCAAAAGTACCCAGCGGCGTTCGCCAGCCCCATAGCGGTCCTCTCGAAGGAAGATACTGAGAATCGGTGCCCAAATATCGCGTAACGTCGCTATCATTCTTCCACATGTATAAAACTTCAGGTGCACACGCAGGGATCACTTTTTTGGTTTTCAAATCTAGGGGTAAAACTACATGGGCACCTTCGCTTGATTCACACTTTTTATGTGTGTACGTATCGATAACGAAAGTTTGCGATTGAGTGTTCATTGTGCTTACGGTGATCGGACGATCAGGAGGCAAGGGCGCAAGCTCACCAATTCCAAAATTCTGAGCAAGCCCTTGTTGACTAAAACTGAACGCGCTTAAGGCGGTAAGGATGAAGACGATTTTCATAAATTCCACTGTTCTTTGGAGCCTGACCTCAGACTCACATTATTTCCATTCGCTAAGCACATTAGCATTCTTGACTTGTTTTGTCAAGTACCATGCAAACAGAAGTAATGATTATCGTTGATGATTGAGTAAAAGTATCACTCATAGGTGTGCAAGATCACAGAAACGGAGAGCCCACTTCTACATTCAAGTCGAGCATCGCCTTTTCAGGAATGAACCCATGGGACTGTAGTATCCCTGGAGCAATAATTGGCAAACTAGACCGACCTAAGTCAAAATGACTGAAGTGAGAAGGCTTCTCGGCCATCGCATTTAATGTTCTAAATAACTCGTTCGTGCAGTTTTTAGTGATTGTATTGTACATTTCGTTAAGCCCCTTTTTTTCTGAGCGCGCGATAAAACGATTTAAGAACTCGATCCCCTGCTGCCTTGAAAAATTAAATGCCCACTGATTAATGGTATTATGTTCCTCATTGATTGAAGACTTCACTTTATCATCTTGATTGATTGCGTGATAAACCAGGGCAAAATGATTTTCTGCGCCCTCCAAAAGGCCATACTGGTATCCTTCCTCACCCACCGCCTCAATACTCAAAAGGAGGTCTGAAAATACGTGATCAGGAATCCCCACATTTCGTAAGTCCGCTTCACTTTTATACCAATGCAAAGAGCCCGTTTTAAACTTCAGTCTTACTTGAGTGTGGGCTGCAATCCATTTTGGCGCAAAACGCTCGCGATGAAAAATGGTTTCCACTAAGTCTTTCGTTGGATGCATTACTAAAACCCCATGCATGCCCTTGCTCTTCACATTTTTTAAAACCAAGGTGTCGTCAGATCTTGATAAAATCTGTACCGGCAAAGCCTGCACAGTATCAATACAATGCCCTTTCAGGGAACCTTTCGCGATACCAGGTCCGTCTTTAAATTTTTTAGTAATCGGAGAAAAGCAGTTCGCATAGACTGAGGAGGACAACAAAAGCACCGACGCAAACAGCATTATCGTTTTCATTTTCGCATCATAGAAGGAGAATTGCGTTTTGTAAATACAATTAGTGTAGTAATGCCTTCTGCAAAACTTGGAAAAAGCATTCGTATTCACCTGCATAAACTCACACTGCATGATCACCACTCATTCAATCGCCACACTCTACTCCACTCAACGAATCTCATTGCATGAAGGGAGCACTCACTATACATTTACCATAGACAAATTCAGCGCATTGACTATAATCCGACCCAGCGCAATCACGCACTCAAGCAACTTCCAGAGTAATGGAGTAAGGAACAAAATGAAGTACGTCATTCTATGCATGGCACTTCTAACCAGCAAATCAGTTTTTGCTCAGGATACTTTTTACTTCCGTGGGCCGGAAGCTCAAAAACTGGAAATCGCACTTCTCAAAATTGCGGCACCGCTCAACTGGAAAACTGGCAATAAAAACATAAATGTAGAAGCTAAAGAATTGGTGTGCGAACGTGATATCGCCACAGGGGCCGTCGATTGCGTTCACAATATCCCCGCTATGAATTTTTGGTCTAAAAAGGCGGAAAAACGCGCAGAAGCGCGGGAAAATGAAAAGCCACTGGCACCCAATGAAACGCGTTATGATCAAACGAAAGAGATAAAATTTATTCTGAAGAGAGAGTACACGTCCGCATTTGTACAGCTCGCCATACAACTCAAACTCCCATTCGTGGAGGAAGAGGGAAAACAGTATCTGCTCATCCATGTCGCAAGCTGTAGTGATGTGACCATCGAAACGGATTCATTTAAAGAAGCACTCAGCAATCGTCGAATTAAGAGTTGTAACGTAGAAATGGATTTAGACAAAACCCCAGACCTCAAAATGGAAATGAAATTGAGAATCAAGAACAAGATTGAGGCCGGGACGCCTGCTCCTGCAACGCTAAAATAAATGAAATTCATTTCAGGTCAAAAATGCTTACCCAAAAAATATTTCCTCATCCACTCCGAATGCACAAGGCTTTATTATAATAAGCTTATGTAAAAAACAATTCTAAACTTGCCTACGTCAATTACATAGTTGACTGAATTAATCAGCTATGATACTCTCTGCGACTATGAAGTCGTTCTATGCCCTATTTTTTACATCCCTTTTCCTTCTGACTTCAGAACCCCTTTGCTATTCGCAGGTTGTGCTCAAAGGGGAACTGACTCAAATTGAATCTACACTCTCACTCGTACGGCAGATTTATGCAGCTCCCACATCCAGAAAAATTTTGAATGATTCCTTTAAAGACATGATCGGCAAAGATCAAAAGGAGCTCACCGAAACGCAACTGATAGAATTTCTCTCCTATAATGATTCTGTAGTGAGTACAATCCAGGATTATTTAAGTACTGTGAAAAAGGTGGAACTCGGCCAACGGAAGCGGATTGATGCGATTCTCGCTGAATACCAAAAAACTTTCAGCATCGTCATTGATGCCACCGCCAAGAATTATTTATTGGTGAGATCATTACGAGACAATGCGCCTGGGGCTGCCATCACCAGTTTCTTAAAGGACAAAGGCATTAATGATACGGACATCGCTCAGGTCGTAAAACAACTCACGGATGCGAACACCTTATTTGAAACCGACCTTGATCCTATTCGCGTCGATTTTACCAAGAGATTTAAAACCTTTCTCTCTGACCCCAAGGTGGTGGATGGATTTAAAAAATATAGTGACCCGCTCGTTCCATTCGAGTTCATTGAGAACGATGGTGGAGTTGGATATGAAGTCACTAAAACCATCGTGAATCATCCCTACATTAAGCAGGGTGATCAATGGAT
>CAIMWN010000212.1 GCA_903845155.1 Oligoflexia bacterium | reverse complement strand
CGGTGGCATTGGCGCTCGAAGTGGCAAGTTGCATTGTTGTTGAGTTAATGTAAATCACCCAATAGGCACTTCCATTCGTAAGCCCGCCGGGGGCAGTTCCATCGGTATTGAAGGTCACTTGCATGCCGGTAGGAAGAGTTGTATTTGCCGTAATTTGGCTTGTCGATGTATTGATTCCGGAGCTTGTAAATCCAGCAACGGCACCTAGGTTCTCGTCCAGTCGATTTGCCCCCGTGTTTCCGATGGCGGTATCGACCAATCCAATGTCCGTATAAACAGGTCCAAGTGCTACAACATCACTCCAGCCATTAAAGGTTGCAGCAGTAACATTAGGAGTCGTGATCGAAATGGTATTCGCGTTTCCATCTGATTCGTCGATTGCATCGTAGGCATTGACTTGGAGTTGATAGGTCGTGTTCGGTGTAAGTCCAGTGATGTTATAGCTTGTGAGCGAAGTGGGAGCAAGGTGAGCAGATGCAATCACTGTTGCTCCTGTGGTTGCACGAACGATGTAATAGGTAGCGAGTGGTTGCGCAGTCCATGAAGCGGTCGCACCCGTTGCTGTTAAATTAGAAGTTCCGGTAATACCCCCGAACGAAAACGAGGTAATGGGTGTAATTCCTGTTCCGCCTAAGGTGTCAGTTGCCGTATAGCTGATGGATTGAGAGCTGGTGTAAGGAACCGTCAGTGTTCCACTGACCGCACCTGTTGCAGTAGGAGTGAATTTCACCGTGATTGTGCAGTTTTGAGCTGCTCCTAAGACGATACTGGTACACGTACTTGCGGAGATGGAATAACCGGATCCTGAAACGGATGGCGTGCCAATCGTAGCGCTCACAGTTGTATTGTTACTGATCTGAATGGACTGACTTCCATAAGTATTCGTTGCCACATTTCCGAAGTTAAAAGGAGAAGGCGAAAGGGTTAAAACGGGTTGAGGAGCATTTCCTACACCTGAAATAGAGATCACGGTGGTGAGGGTACTTCCTTGGGCATTCGTGTAGTTGAGTGTTAGTGCACCCAGAACAGATCCGGGAATAGAGGGTGCATATTGAACCGTAACTGTACATGTTGCAGGTGTTGAGCTCGATGAGAGCGTCGTTGCAGTGGGAGTAGTTTTGCAGCCGTCACTTGTGATTGAGAATCCAGATCCAACAATGGTCGAGGACTGAAAAGTTGCCGCCCCGGTCGAATTGTTTGAAATGATAAAACTTTGACTCGCATTTGAGCCCACTGGAGTGAGTGGAAACGCGTAAGTATTCGGCGAAATTGATAAAGTAGGCTGGGGTAAAATGGCGGTACCAGATAGGGATTCAACATAGGTATAAGGCGTATTGACGGAGTCTTTGTAGCTGACGGTGACGTAGCCCGTATCGCTTCCGGAAGACGTTGGCGTGTAAAGTACAGTCACATTACAACTCGCGCCTATCGCAAGTGAGTTTCCGGCGCAAGTATCTGTTGTGATGGAATAACGGGCGCCGGTCACAACATCGGTGTTCATCGTTGCACTCGACGTTCCTGCATTCGTTACGGTAAAAGATTGGCTTGAGGTTGATCCAATATTCACATTGCCATAGGCGAGAGTGCTCGGTGATGTAATGATGATCGGTCTTAGTGTCACCGTTGCCGTACCCGTTAAACTCACAGTGGTGGTCAGCGCAGTGGACGATGAGTTGGTATAGTTGAGTGTCAGTGTTCCGAGCATGGAGCCAACGTTGCTCGGTGTGAAAACAACCACAATGGTACATGTTGAAGGGCTGCTGGTGGTGGTGATGTTCTTTCCACTGCAGTTGTCGCTTGCGGCTTGAATGCTAAAACCACCACCAGAAATAGTTGCGGCCTGAAAGGTTGCTTGGCCAGAACTAGAGTTCGAGATGGTGAAGGTTTTGGTTACACTTGATCCAGGATTCACGGTGCCAAAATCCCAAGAGGTGGGTGCAGAAACCACCACAGGTTGTGGAAGTGTTGCCGTAGCAGCATACGGAACCGTCATGGTGTAGGAAGGTGAAGCATTGGTGCCCGTATAAGGAAAATTTACATAGCCTGAATAACTGCCAGCACTGCTTGGTGCAAATTGCATCGTCACCGTACACGATGCACCTGAAATCAGCACATGACTTGAGCAAGTATCAGTAGTGAATGTAAATGGTGTGGTGGTACCGGTTGATGCTGTTAAACTTGCGCTCGAGATGCTCGCTAAATCAGTGCCCGAATTAATCACGGTAATGCTTACTGAATTTGAAGAATTAGTTGCGGTGGTCGCGTAGGTAAAACTACTCGCCGCTGCAATTAAGATGGGTCTGATGGCGGCGTTAGGTGTTCCGGTACCGCTTAAACTTTGAGTAGTTGAAAGCGAAGTTCCATCTGGGGAAGAGTAAGGAATGGTAAAATTACCTGTAAAAGTAGCAGTGGAGGTCGGAGTAAATGTTACATCTATTGAACATAAACCGCCAACCGCAATGGATTGACCAGCACAGGTATTGTTCGAAAGAACAAAAGTAGCAGATCCCGTAGTGGTCCATGGTGTCGCGCCAATACTTGCAGTTGCAGTCCCTAAATTGGTAAAAACAATGGTTTGAATTTGTGAAGTTGTATTTTGAACACTGCCAAAATTATAGGTTCCCATTCCAGAGTAGACAATGGGCCGCAGTGTTCCCGCCATTCCACCCGTAAGTGAAATTGAGGTTGCAGCCGCTGAACCTAAAGAATTTGTGTAGTTCAATGTAAGCGTAGAAAAACTAGTCGCAATCGCAGTCGGAGCGAACCTTACTGTTACCGTACAAGATGTTGGTGCAGATGAAGAAACAGTCTTAGATACGCATGTATTAGCAGTAATCGTGTACTGAGTTGAATTTGAGAGCGTTGCAGTACCTGAAGCCGCAAACGTAATTCCACCCGCTGATGGATTCGTGATGGTAAATGTTTGTGAGGAGTTACTTCCTTGAGCAATTAAACCGTAATCATTCGAGGCTGGCGAAACAGCGATAGTTGAAGCTGCTATTGTTGCAGTTCCGGTGAGTGATTGTGAAACTGTGTAAGAACTTGCATCAGGTGCCGTGTAGCTCATTTGTAGAGTTCCGGCATGAGACCCTGCTGCCATTGGGGCGTAAGTCAAAATAACAGTACAACTTGATCCAACCGTTAATGATTGAGTGCTGCAGGTATCACTTGAAGTGGTGAATAGTGATGAATTCGCTCCACTTAAACTAAATGATCCAAGTGTTGCTGTTGCGGTTCCAGAGTTAGTTAGGGTTAAAGTCGCAGTGGTTGTTGTATTAACAACGGTCGAAGCAAAACTTGTGAGTGCAGGAGAAAATGCAAGTACCGGGCGTAGAGTACCCGTCATTCCGCCCGTGAGAGAAATATTAGTAGCAGAGGCTACACCTGAAGAATTAGTATAGTTCAACGTGAGTGTAGAAAAACTGGTTGCAATCGCACTCGGCGCGAACCGTACCGTCACGGTACAAGACGTTGGTGCGCTTGAAGAAACAGTCTTAGATACGCATGTATTAGCAGTAATCGTGTACTGAGTAGAATTTGAAAGTGTTGCTGTACCCGATGCCGCAAACGTAATTCCACCTGCAGATGGATTTGTGATTGTGAATGTTTGTGAAGCATTACTTCCCTGCGCAATCAGTCCATAATCATTTGAAGCTGGAGAAACTGCAATTGTGGATGCTGCAACTGTCGCTGTACCAGAAAGCGCTTCCGAAACAGAGAAAGAACTTGAATCTGGAGCCGTGTAAGTCATCGACAAAGAGCCAGAATGTGTTCCCGCAGCAACTGGTGAATAGGTAAGCAACACTGTACAACTTGAACCCACTCCAAGAGTTGCAGAACTACAGGTATCGCTTGAAATACTAAATAATGCAGAATTAGTACCAGAAATACTCAAAGAACTTAGTGTTGCTCCGGCACTACCCGAATTGGTCATGGTCAATGTGGTTGCTGAACTGGTTCCTGTAGTTACACTGGTAAATGATGCAATAGCCGGAGAAAACGCAAGCACCGGACGAAGTGTTCCCACCATACCACCCGTTAAAGAAACAGTAGAAGTGAGTGCGGTGCTAGAGGCGTTCGTATAATTTAAAATCAAACTTGAAAAACTCGTTGCAATTGAAGTTGGTGAAAAGCGTACACTCACTGTACAAGATGAAGGCGTGGAGCTTGCATTAATGGTAAGTCCTGTACAGGTATTAGAGGTAATAGTGTAATTTGAGGCGTTTGCGCTAATGGATGCACCAGTAAAAGTAGCATTTCCAATTGATGGATTCGTAATCGTAAAAACTTTTGTACTCGTAGCACCTTGTGCAACCAATCCATAATCCCAAGAGCCGGGAGAAACGGCTACCGCAGGTGGAGCAATCACTCCTGCCCCACTCAAACTTTGTGTATAGGTGTAGCTTGTTGCATCGGGAGCCTGATAAGGCACGCTAATTTGTCCTGTATCAGATCCAGTAACGCTCGGTGAATATCGAATTCCAACTACGCAAGAAGATCCAACGGCAAGCGAAGTACTGGAACAAAGATCAGAAGTAATTGCAAACGCAGAAGATCCAGTTAACTGTAAGTTTTGAATATTCGCTACCGCCGAACCAGAATTAGTTAAGGTGAATGTTGATGCAGAGGTAGTGCTCACAATTACATTTCCAAACGAATTTGAACCCGGTGCTCCCACCAATACCGGGCGAGCTGAAACTGAGAGACTTCCTTGAAGGGCAATATCGGTTTGCAATGTAGTGTTTGATAAATTTCGATAAGCAAGACTTAAAGTCCCTGGAGTAAGCCCAATCGCTGCTGGAGAAAATGTCACGGTAATTGCACAAGTACTCGGGCTGCTTGTACTTGAAAGTGTGATCCCTGAGCAAGCATCCGAAGTGACCGTATAACCTGTGCCTAGCGAAATTGAGGCTGGGTTAAAAATAACTGCACCTAAAGAGTTATTGCTAATCACAAAAGTTTTTGAACCAATACTGCCCTGAGGGATGGAACCGTAACTGTAGCTTGAAGGATTCGAAGCAACTTGAGCCTGAGGTAAACTCGCAGTTCCATTGAATTGAATTGAAAGTGTTTTGGTTGTTCCCGCCGGCGTTTGATATGAAATTACAAATGATCCCTGATCTGTACTTGCGCTAATTGCTGCATAAGTGAGTCCGACTGTACAAGATCCGCCTGATAAAAGAATGGCTCCATTACAAAGGTCACTCACTACGTTAAAATTAGCTGCCGATCCGACCGTGGCAGTTAGAACTTCTCCACTAACCACTGCGATATCTTGTCCCACATTCGTAATAGATAAATTTACGGTTTGAGGTGTTCCTACGACTGCACCAATAAATGAAGCAGAACTCGGAGCTGCAATCAAGATGGGAGGAGTATTAGCATTACTTCCAGAACCACTTCCAGACGAACTACCCTTACTTGCATCGGTAGGAGCAAACGCAGCATCTACCCCAGAGGACGGACTCTGACAGGCTGAAAGAACGGTGAGGAGCAAAAGCAGTTGTGGGTATTTAAAAATAAATTTCATCATTTTCAAAGCTCCATCGGAATACATAGTTTTAAGAAAAATGCTGAAAATAATTTACTATTAGAGCTAAAACTACCCGCTCGCAACTGAGCAGCGATCCACCGACTAAATGCCGGAAAACTATATCCCAGTTGCCCGGTTAACCCTGATGCAGGATAAATTTGTGAATTACCAGTGAGCAACAACTCTTCAGCGCCAACACCAATGGAGAAAGTTTTCTCTTGCGATTGCGCTTCTCTCTGAATCACTCCTTCTGGATTTCGTAACTCATGTGTTTCGTAAATAAACGAACCAAAAACCGCATAATGAGTAGCAAGCATGAGGCCAGTATATAAACTTCCAAAATCGGTATTAAAAACCTGAGTTAATGCTGATTGAAAAGCCCAGTTTTTTGAAAATCCATAAGAATAGGCTAAACTAACACCCATCCCAGAAAGTGGCTTCGAGGTACTTAAGCTTGCATACTCTGCACCGATCGAGAAAGCGCTTTTCTTGACCTCATCAATCACCGAGATATTTAATTTTTGAGCGTTACTTGCAGTTTCTGCAAAAGAAGAATGAGAAACGCTGCTGGTTAATAGAAAAAGGAATGGAAACAGAATCAAATTAAGCTGCGCGCTTTTCATCTGCATTCTCCTTTTTCTCTTCAAACCTTTTTAATGATTCTTGTACTAAAAAGCGAAATGAAGACGACTCACGACCGGGTCTCGTCTTTTGTGAGTACTCAGCAACTAAACTTCGTTTTTTCTCAGGCAAAGACTCAAGCACCTTCTCTAACACTTGAGTCGGCCCAATCATGGCTTGAGCTAAACTCTGCGCATTGATTTTGTCAGTTAAACTCTGTCTTACTTCTAATGGCAGAAGTGCAAACCACACCAAGCTCTGCACCTGCGGACGGAACGATGCGGGGATCGTGGATACGTCATTAAATATTGCAATTTCATCAGCTAGCGACAAGTCACTGATTTCAAAACCACTCTCTAACTCGCGCTTTTGTGAAGATTTTTCTGGAAAAGTCAGATGCAATTTGGTTTCATTGCTAGCCATCACTTGGGTCATAGCCTGAATCTTTTCCATTAACGAAAGTGGAGCGTTTTTAAGCCTCATTGGAGTAAGTCTTGAATAAGAACCTGGATTTTTCTTCAAATGATTAAACAAATCTTCTTGTGAAAGATGCGCATACTCGGGCGCATTTAAATATGCGGGGTGCTGATGATCAGACGAAGCCATAGGATCGAGCTTTGAGACATATGCCGCATACGCTTCACCATGAATGAACTGTTTTAAAACGGCCTCACATTGAGTCGTTGAAAAGTTCTTCCAAAGCCACGCTGCATATCCATCTAACTTACACCAATAACAATCTGAGAAAAGTGCAATCACGGATTGATCAGACAACGCATGAAGTCTGCCTATGCCTAAACCTTGAGTGCCAGCATCAATACTCTTTTGAACGGCTTGAGAAGATTGAACTAGTAGTGACTGAGAAAGATCTGGTTCTCGTTCACTTTGAGTAGTGGCAGAACTCGTTACTTGTTTCAATATTCTCTCATTCCGTTTTCCGGCAAGTAATGAGAAGCCCGAGACTAATAGAATTGAAAGTACGCCTAAGCCAAGTAGCCCAATCAAAAATGTTCTTAAATCTAAATTCATTTTATCAAGCACATCTGCCACATTCTGACCTGATTCCTGCTTGATACGTGAAGCAATCAAATTCGAGGTTGCTTCATCCATTTTTTTATATTCAAAATGTTTCTTGGCAGCTGGAAAATCAAGTGCACTTTCTAAATTTGTTTTGAGCTCGTTAGACAAAAGCGCCTCGCGGCTCACAATCACAATCGAGACCGAATCCACATCATCAAAATCAAGTGCGGCTTGTTTAGTGGAAGAAAGAACATTGATTACCTCGGTATCCATCCCCGGTAGTTCAGTTTGAATCATTTTTAGCTTCGCATTCACAATGATTTGCGCGGTTGGATCAACGGGCGCAATCACAGAATGAAGTTTTTCTTGAATACGCGCTTCAAGGTCCATTTTAAGCGTTACACTCCCAAATGCCGTTGAGCCAAGGAGAAGCATTATACTTGAAAAAAGTGTCAAAGTTTTAAATAATTTACTCATGGGTTTTCTCCCACGGTTTAATGACTAATGAGATGGTTCTTGATTGCCTGACGTTAGCTGCAGAACCTTGAGCCGCAAGGTGTTCTGGAATAAAGCCCGAGTGCACTGCATATTGAAGCATGCGGGTTGCACGAAGTGAGCTTAAATCAAAGTTATCATTTAGATAACGTCCATGTCGGTTTGATACCGGAGTGATATCCGTATGCCCAACAAAGGTGATTTGAATGCTTTCTTGATATGGTTTAAGTTTGGCGAGTGCTTCATTGAGAGTTTTTAAATCGTTTAAATTTGTTGGAAATAGCTCACCCGTTTTGTAGATGTTCTCACTAAATAGAAGGGTAAGATTTTCTCTCTCTTGCGAAATCTTGACTGGCAGATTTGCGAGCACCGATTTAACTTCATTTTGTACTGTAGCTTTCGAACCAGTAAGAGAGGCCGATGCGTTCGCGCCACCTACACCCAAAGCCTGGGTGATTTGACCAATCCGACTAATCACTGAATCACGCTGTCCCTCGTTAGTAGAGAAGAACAAAATAAAGAAACACATGAGCACCATCAAGAAATCGGCGTACGACACCGCCCAAAGATGTGCGCCCTCATCTTGAACCTCAATGGCCCGAGTCACCGGCAATCTCACATGTCTGATTTTTTTAGTCTCAGGCTGCACGTTGATTCATCTCCTCTTTAATCAGAGACATGGGCTCATCACGGTTAATGAGTAACAGAATTTCATAAATATTTTCAAGGTAGCGCTGTTCCTGCAAATGATGAACATGCAAGCGGTCTGCAAGCGGTGAGATAATCCCGTTTGTTAGAATTAATCCTAAGAATGTGGCTGTCATTGCCATCGAAAGACTTGTACCTAAATGGTCTTTGTTTTGATCGAGTTTCGCAAAAAGCGAAATCATTCCAATGACGGTACCTAACATCCCAAGAGCTGGCGGGTACTTTGCAAGATTTTTTAAGGCTTGAACCGCATCTAGAGTTTTTGATTCAAGTTCTCTTTTCTTTTGAGAAATGAGAACAATAAAAAGATCAGGGTCAACCCCTTGTTCCCAAAGGTCTACACCGTAAAGAATTAAAGGATCAATACAGGGAGAACTTAACTTGCGAGCTTTAATGAGCTCCATGAGCGGAACCTTACAATCATCAAAATCTCGCTCTTGATGCATGAGTATTTTTAAGGAACGGTAAATCGATTTCAAAACACCGATTGGATTCGCAACTACCATGATGGCAATCGATCCGCCGAGTACAATAATGAGAGAATGCGCTTGCAAGTAGCCTTGAAGGCTACCTTTTTCAAGGGCTCCTAGCATCACTAGAAACATGAGCACAAAACCTAGAAGTAAGCCTTTCATTCGTTCTTACCTCCATTTATTTCTTTGAGAAACCGTTTACCTTCTTCGTAGTCGGGGTGAGCTCTTAAAGCATTATTCGCTGCGGTTTTAGCTTCTTCACGGTTGCCCTCTAGAAATAGTAAACTTGCGCGAATGAAATCTAAAAATGGAACTTGAGGATAACGAGTTTGAAGGGCACTCAGTTTAATTTTTGCTTCGTCTAATTTACGTTTTCGGATGAGTGCTTGAATCCCGGTTACTTCGACCATCATCACCGATAAAAGCTTGCTCACTTCTACTTGATTCAATTCACCAACTACACTTTTAAATGAGGGGGCTGAAATGTCTACTGTCGAAGAGGAGGCATGGAGTGGAATTAATAGTACTGGAATCTTACCAGGAGATGACATCAGCACTGGTTCAGTGATGTCGCCAGAGAAAGTTGCGTTTGATTCAATTTGTGTAATTTTTTTAGATTTTAGAAATTCAAGAGATGCTGAATCAGTAACATGAAGTAAAGTTTCGGCAGAGGCTAATGGAGAATGGAGAATGGAGAATGGAGAATGGAGAATGGAGAATGGAGAATGGAGAATGGAGAATGGAGAATG
>CAIMWN010000211.1 GCA_903845155.1 Oligoflexia bacterium | reverse complement strand
TCAGTTATACTTTATCCATTTATAAAATCAGCTGTTTTTTGAGTTTTTCTGGAGCCTGTTAATATACTTTCCACTTCCTTTTAAAAGTTTTTTTGGGTCGGTAAGGGCCGCGCCACCAAAAAAGCCAAACTGAAGATGATCGTTTTTTGCATGAAGAAACGCAACTGGCCACTCTACTCCTACCCAGCAACCATTTCCCCATTTTACAGTCTCAGTAAGCGAAGGTGCAGTTTTCTTCACCAGTTTTCTTAACGCGCTAATCATCTTTTTCTGGTTTACCAGTTGATCAGCCGCCCAATTTGGGAAAGTCATATATTTTTTCATACTCTTGCCACCTGCATTTGCCAGTAAAGAACTTTTTTAATTTACTCATGATTACTATAGAATGAAGAAATGGCAAAAGAAAACAGTTTCCCAAAAAAGCTAGCAGCAACAAAACATCTATCTAAAGTAGATGTGCAACTCAGAACATTGATGAAAGAAGTGGGTCCGGTCACCATCACCCTTGACCCAAGAGAGAGTATTTTTAAATCATTGACTTCAGCCATCGTTTATCAGCAATTGCACGGTAAAGCTGCCGCAACGATATTGAAAAGATTTGTCGAACTGACGGCTAATGGAAAAGCATTTCCTTCACCTCCGGCCATTCTAAATTTTAGTGACGAAGAGTTACGCTCGTGCGGGCTGTCTCGAGCGAAAATGCTAGCGATTCAAGATTTAGCCAGAAAAGTGATCGAGGGTAAAGTACCTACGCGTGCACAAGCTGCAAAAATGACGGATGAGGCACTCATTGGAGTATTAACTGAAGTAAAAGGAGTGGGCGATTGGACCGCTCATATGTTTTTAATTTTTACTCTAGGTCGGACCGATGTCTTGCCCATTGGAGATTATGGAGTCAGAAAAGGGTTTCAAGCACTTTACGGCAAAAAAGAGATGCCCACACCAAAAGAACTTCACGCGCTGACCAAACACTGGAGCCCTTACCGGTCGGTTGCCTCATGGTATATGTGGCGAGTCCTTGAAATGGATCAATACAAAAGCAAGGTGAAGACAAAAGCGGGATCAAAGCCCAAAAGAAGAGCGAAGAAGAAATCTATATAGGTTTCTCACTTCTAAACAAAAATGAAGAGACACCCAGCTTTCTTGATTTATTAAGCATTGTATGAATAGAATACTTAAATGAAATTAAAACTGTTATTCAGTATCTTTAGCGCCTTTTCATTGCTGCTTTGGGGTTGCTCTAATTATCACGACGTCAGCTGCCCCAGCGGCCAACACTTAGATCAAACTTCACTCGTATGCGTGGGTAACTGCGGCAGCACTCAATATTTTTCGGAAGGACAATGTAATATTTGTGATGCTGGATTTTTGGTGAATTCCGACCAAACAGGCTGTACTGGCTGCAAATCTGGCACATACAGCTCAACCGTGGGCGCCAGTACTTGTTTAAAATGCCTAGCGGGCTATTTCTCTACGGGCAGTGCCACCATGTGCACTTCTTGCACCCCTGGTACCTATACTGATATAGCTGGTGCCACTAGTTGCACCAGTTGCCCTGCTGGTACCTTCAGTACTGTTACAGGAGCAAGCGTATGCTTATTATGTTCTCCCGGTCGCTATTCAAATCCGGGAGCCACTGCGTGCTCAGCTTGTGCTCCCGGCAGCTATTCTGATATTGCTGGCGGCTCCACTTGCAAAACCTGTCCTAGTAATACATTTTCTAGCAACTATGAATCCATCGCCTGCTTGCCTTGCCCGGCAGGAACAAGTCCCAATGCAGATCGAACGGCGTGTAATTAATGAAAGATATTCAAATGAACTTAACTACATTATTTCTATTATTATCGCTTACCTTCTCAATAAATAGTCATGCGTTATCACTGAAGGGTTATTTTGGTGCTGCCAAAAGCATTGGAGACATGACTGGAACTAGCTCAGTGGATCGAGTACAATTCCGATTAGGTGGTCTGGTTGATTATCCTTTAGCGAAATCCATTTACCTAAGAAGCGGACTTGGCATCAGTCAACGTGGATCTGAAATTTCGCATGCGCTCTACACTGTTACCGAGGATCGAGTTTTTTTAGATATTCCACTACTATTAGCTTATGATTTTCAACGGTTTCAAGTTTACGCAGGAGCAAATCTTTCGACTCGTCTGAGTTCCAAATGTAAGGTTTCTGATCCAAGTATAAGCTGTGCTGACAACAACACTGCTTGGCTTGTATTTCAGCCTATCCTTGGAATGGATTCACAGGAACTTTATGGCTTTCGAGTGGGCCTATTTTACGAACCCCCCGTCGAGTATCAAAAGAATTGGGATCAATACTCAGTGGGCTTAAATATCAGTAAGTCCTTCGGATCTACGGATTAATTACCGCTTTTTAAACGTGATATAGTCGAGCGAGACTTTTCCCGGACCCTCGATCACAATCCAAACAAAGAGCAGTAAATAAAGAAACTCTGAAAACTTAAAAAGATCAGAGAACTCCTTCAAATCTGGCCACTTTGCAGTAAGAATAGCGACGATCATGATGATCGACAAGGGGATCGACGCTAAACGACTGAGCAAACCCAAGAAAATCAGAACTCCACAAAACAGCTCCGAAAAGGCAACGAGATGGGCTAGAAAATCAGGAGCTGGTAATTCAAGACTCGTGAAAAAGTCGATCACTTTTGGCATATGCTGGAGTTTCCCCCAACCGCTCATTACGAATACCCAACCCAAAGTGATTCGGGCCAGTAGGGGTGGTAACCAGTTTAATTTTTCGAGGTGAGTCCTACAGTGACTAACTTTTACTATCAGTTCATTCATGATTCATTTTCCTTTGTGTGTATTTTACGAATGATTCCACATTCGATCCATTCTCGAAACCACTCCAACAGCGGTGGAGGATCAAGTGTTAATCCAGCCAATTTTTCGCAGATATCACCGAGACAAAAGCCTTGTTTCATCAATGAAAGTAAATAGAACTTCACACCATTAACCTCCTCCACATGAACAACACCAAACCGGCGCGATACCAAGCTATAGGTCGGCCGACTTGCAATAGCAGCAATTCGCTTAAGTAGTTCAGTGTCATCGATAGCATTCCATAGTTGATCTACTGGCCATTTCCCCTCAAAAAGTTGTACCGCGGGATCAATTACAAACTCAGCATTCTGCCAAGAACTCTCAGGGATATTTTTTATAGAATCCCCGTCTAAATTGGGCACTTCATCAGCATAAAAGGTTTGAATTACCGCCCATTCTAGCCGCCCCAGCTCGGGAAGGAACGGCAGATCTTCACTATACTCATGCCCCAGTAGGAAAACCTCCATATGAGAACCCACCTCACTTATATTTGGCACTGTCGATGGGAATGCTTTCAAATAGTCAGCTGTTAACTTACTGAATACGTCTTCACCAACCACCTTGAAAATTATCTCGAAATCTGCCGTAAAAGACTCTAGTAATCTTGTAAAGTAGGCTTCAGCATAAATGTCAAGTCGTTCGCATTTAAGAATTGGGGGTGTATCCATTATAAACCCGAGACAATTCCTTTCTGGTGCAAGATAGCGAATGAGAAATGGTAAATTCAAATTTGGAACTTCAGTAAGTGCTGTCGTCACTCCACGAGGATCGGTAATTACCCACTTCATCCATTGTTGGAGTTCGAGGAGCGTAGGATTCTCATGTTGCATCATGAAGTTACCTCCATTAGATTGCGTGCTTTTTCGCCCTCTGCAGCTAGAATCGAAAATTCAGGAATCGATGCATCCCATTCGATGAGTGTGGGAATCCAACCAAAACGCTTCACTGCTTCCACATAGAGCGCCCAAACTGGCTCTGGTACTGGTCGATCGTGAGTATCAATCAAGCATATCCCGTGATTAGTTTTTTGAATGGAATGCCCTGCCAAATGAATCTGCCCAACACGGGCGGGCGGAATATGGTCTAGATAAGTGAGCGGATTAAAACCAAGATTCTTTGAACTCACATAAATATTGTTAATATCGAGTAGGATTCCACAATCTGCACGTCGTGAAATCTCCGACAGGAACTCCCATTCTTCCATTTGTGAATGTTTGAAAGTCAAATAGGCAGAGACATTTTCAAAAAGCATTCGCCTACCTAGAAAATCCTGGACCCAAAGAATTTTTTCTACCACATGGTCGAGGACCTCTTCAGTATAGGGAAGTGGAAGGAGATCATGGAGGTTTTCACCGTTGACGCCAGTCCAACACAAGTGATCGGATGTCCATTTTGGCTCGATCCTCGCAATTAACGATTTTAATCTCTTTAAATAATTTTCAGAAGGCTCATCGACTGACCCAATATTTAGCGACACTCCATGAAGTACGATGTCGTGATTGCAGCGAATTTTCTCAAGAACTCTGATTGCTCTCCCTCCCGTGCCTTTTTCGACGCCCATATAGTTTTCTGCAATCGCTTCAAACCAAGTTTGCTTTGGCGGCGATTCCAATATCGCGGAATAATGAGGAGCCCTCAGACCTAATCCAATCTCTGATTTCGAAAATGGTTCCAAAAACATCTGAGAGCCCTTCATCATCTTTTGAATTACATCGCTTGAAAAGTAATGGCCTTATTTTTCTTCGCCATTTTGTCACACTTAGCCTTTGTTGTTTCAATGAAGCCCTTTCCCTTACATCCGTTTTTTCCTGCGCAGTCATTCATTCCTTCTTGCTTGCAAGCGCCTTTACCCTTACATGCATTCGCACCCATACAATGGCCCTTTTCTGTTTTACTTGCATTTGCCGCAAGCGACACACTCATCGTTCCTGCGGCAAAAATTCCCGCAATTGCAGCACTCATCAACATTTTAGATGTATTCATATTCTTACACTCCATTTGTATGCCCTTCCGAACAGGCGAACCGTATCAGAAAAGCGGTTATATCTCAGGAGTACGAACGTAACATGCCTTAGTGGCGTGAAATGTGAAACTTTTATTAAGACAAACTAGGGTTTCTTAACAGGGAACGGGGCTAATCAAAACAAATCAAAAATAGTGTAGCCTCATTCGTCACTGATTTCATGATAACCTGCGAAGTCTGAACAGAAAGCGTATCTCCCTCACTGAAGAACACCTCATCCGTTTTAATCTCACCACCAATCGCGAATGCAAAATTCCATCTTCCACTCGCATCCCAAACAAATTCTTCGTCAGAAGAAATTCGCTGTACTCGATAGTTCACACTCACTTCACCCGTTCTTGCGAAAATACTAAAATCAGTAATGGGCCCATCGAGGAGCTCGCACTTACTCGGAACATCACCCGGAAATTCGTAGGGTTCGAGTTCAGGAATTTCTACCACTTCGGGTGGCTCGCCTTCTTCGAAAGTGTGAATCATGCGAATGGCATTTCCTTTTAAGATCAGAAGGACGCGATCGTGAGCAGGAAAAAGAGAAAAGGGTGAAGCCCGTTCAATTCGAGCTGAGCTTAATCGCCATAGAAAATCACCCTTCACCAGCGACGACTCGGGCGGATAGATTGCGATTTCATCTGTAAATCCGAGGCCGTTTTTCCAGGTCGCTCGTTTGTAATTCTCTTTTTTAATCAACATGTGCATTTTCTTTCAAGGCTGTGGCAAGCAAGGATCTCTATTCCAAACATTCGGTTGTGGTTTCGCAATGAGGTTATCGCAATCGCACAGGCGATACAATCATTTCGGGCGAATGGCGGGGGCATTCTCCAAGAACGCACTTGGCCAATTTTAGAATTTTTCTTTGTCATGGGAATTAGGTCAATGATATAAAAATGAGATGAACAAGCAACCCGGGCAAGTACCTTTTAATCCGAACGATATTGAGGCAATCAAAAAGCAGGCCTTTAGACCAAAAAAAGCCGTAATAACAGCAGGAATGCCCTACGCGAATGGTCCTCTTCATTTAGGACATTTGGCGGGCACCCAAGTTCCAGCTGATATTTACGCCCGTTGGCTGCGAATGTTGATCGGCGCGGAAAACGTGCTCATGGTGTGCGGTACCGACGACCACGGATCCACAAGTGAACTTGCGGCCATGCAAGCAGGAAAGTCGGTACAAGAGTTTATCGGCCAAATTCACGATCGCCAACGTGATACTTTAAAGCGCTATTCCATCAGTCTCGACGTATTTACCGGAACTTCAAGGCCTGAGTGCTACCCCTTGCACAAGGAGTTAGCACAGGAGTTTATTAGAAAACTTCATCGGAATGGAATGCTTGAAAAAAGAACCACTCGGCAGTGGTTCGATCCAAAAATTTCTCGATTTCTGCAAGACCGCTTAGTCAGTGGAAAATGTCCGAACCCAAAATGTACCAATGAAAAAGCCTACAGTGAAGAATGCGATGTTTGTGGCCATCATTATGATCCCTCTGAACTCATCAATCCACGGAGCGGAGTCAGCGACGGGATACCTATTTTAAAAGACACTGTTCATTGGTGGCTCGATATGTGGAAAGTTTCTGAACTTCTGCGTGTTTGGATTCAGGGAAAGGAAAAAACCTGGAGACATGCGCTCTTTAATGAAGTGATCAATACCGTGCTGCCCGCTCTCAGTTTCGATAATACCCACGAAGCAAAATATAAAGAACTCAAAGAATCACTCCCCAAACATAAGAGCAAGTATGCAGCAGGGAAAAAAGTGGCCCTAACGTTTGAAACGAAAGTAGACCTCACTGCAGCTCGCGCTGAGCTCGAAAAAAATAGCATTCCAAGTGAACTTCTCGATGCATGGGCACATCGTCCGATCAGTAGAGATGTGTCATGGGGCATTCCGATGCCTGTTGACCTTGACCCAGAAATGGCCGGAAAGAGTCTTTATGTATGGCCTGATTCACTCATTGCTCCGATTTCATTCAGCAAAGTTGCCCTCAAGGAAAAAGGCCAAGATCCGGCTCTTTACGCCGAATTTTGGAAGGACCCAAGCGCTCGGGTGTCACAATTTTTAGGTCAGGACAATGTTTACTTTTACGTTCTCATGCAAGGCGCACTTTGGATTGGATCACAAGATGATCCTACGCACTTACCTGAGCCTGGTGATTTCCAAATGACAGAGATTTTAAGTTGTTATCACCTCATGGTGAATGGTGACAAAATGAGTAAATCAAAAGGGAATTTTTTCACCGGCGATCAACTCTTGGACGAAAAGGGTTACACTGCAGATCAGGTTCGTTATTTCTTGTCGCTCCTCACCCTCGCCGATAAATCTTCAAATTTTGATTTTGTTGCGCTCGATGAACGCAACCGCTTTTTAGCAGGCCCCATGAACGCGGCCTTCGAGAAGCCGATTTCCGCCTGTCATTCAAAATTTGAGGGTAAAGTACCCGAAGGTGTGGTGATGGAGAAAGTAGTCACTGAAACGGCTATTATTATCCGCAAGTACTTGCGTTCCATGGATCGTGGTGAATACCCAATCCTGTTAAACCTGATCGAGAATTACGCGAGACAAATCAACAGTCTATTCACTCAATTTAAACCTCATGATGACCGTCAACCAGAGGACGTGAGAAAGAATGCACTCTATTCTTGTTTTTATGTTTTGAAGAATTTAATGATCATGCTCTATCCCTTCGTACCTGAAACGATGGAACGATTGCGTGAATCTCTTCAATTACCTAAAGAAGTGTTTAGCGTCGACCAACTAGGAACAGGGATTGAAGCTGGGCACATCATTGGGCAGAAGCAGCAGTATTTTCCGGGAACTTCCTTAGATGCTGTCGAATAACTTACTGCTTACAGCCCCTTGTGCATAAGTATCTACAGGAGCGTCCCGTGTAGCACCATGCTTGCCACAGAAAAATAAATTATAATACCAGTCACGTCCACAATGGTGGCAACAAACGGCGCAGATGCGCTCGCGGGATCGAATCCAAACCTCTTCAAAATGAATGGCAACATCGAGCCCGCAAGCGAACCCCATAGAACAATTCCCACGAGGCTCAAGCTTACCGTTAATGCCACTAACATATAGTGTGAACCGTAGAGTGACTCACGAGCAGGCCAGAGTAAAATTCTGAATAGCCCAATTAACCCTAAAATACAGCCCAATACCAGCCCAGAAGATAATTCACGTAGGAGCACCCTTGTCCAATCCCGCAATTTCACTTCTTGCAGCGCCATTGCTCGAATGACCAATGTAGTTGCTTGCGAGCCTGAGTTTCCTCCGCTTGAAATAATTAATGGAATGAAGAGCGCCAGTACCACTGCCCGTTCTATTTGATGTTCAAAATAACCCATTGCGGTGGCAGTAAACATTTCACCCACAAACAAAATAGTAAGCCACCCCGCTCGCTTCTTGATCATCTCCAGCATTCCAACTTTAAGATATGGTGCGCCCAGCGCCTCAGAACCCCCTAATTTTTGAATGTCTTCTGTTGCCTCTTCTTCAACCGTTTTTACGATGTCGTTGAGAGCGATCACTCCTTTCATTCTTCCCCGCTTGTTCACCATTGGAAGTGCGGACAAACCCGATTGCGTAAAGATTCTCCCAATCTCTTCTTGGTCCGTCTCATCGTGAACCACTTTAAACTCTCGCTTCATTACATCAATCACTAAGTGATCACTGCGTGCTGCAAAAAGCTCGCGAAAGGAGGTGACCCCGAGAAGTATTTGATCTTGATCGAGCACATACGCATAATAAATAGTTTCAGCTTGATGAATGGTCTGAATTCGCAGGTAGCGAAGTGCCTCATCAATACTCATTTCCGGTCTCAATCTTAAAAATCTGGGATTCATCAAGCCGCCAGCTTTGTCTTCTTCATAGGCCAGCAACGCCCCAACTTCATTACGACTAAAGTCGTCCAGCGCGCGGAGCGCGATCACTTGCATAGAAGTCGGTAGGGATTGGATCAAATCTGCTGCATCATCTGGAGCAAGAATTCTAATCCATGAACGCCACTCAGATACTGGTAAACTTTTTAGGAGTTCTGCTTGCGAGAGGGTATCAAGATTTAAGAAAACTTCCTCTTGATGAAAACGTCCCAATTTTGCAAAAGCAAACATCCTCTCTGCATGATGCAGGTCCGTCCAATGAGACTTTAAATCATGGAGTGAACTTAAGTTGGTCGGAAAGCGGGAATTGCAAGTATTGTGCATTTCTAAGTTAACTGTTCCCATGTTAAACTACCCAAAATATTCTTCAGCACTGGTCATTAATCGACCTTTAATTCTAGCGCTGAGATGTCGCTCCAATCGTTTTTTTTCTTGCGATGACGCCCTCAAAATCAATTTCATTCTCTTTTTAAAGAGCGAGATCATTTCAATTTCGTTCGCAAGATCAGAATAGAATTCATCTTCGCTCGCTGAACCCAGACTGAAACGCGACACCGATAGCAAAAGCTGTTCTTCAAACTGACCTTCGTTTTGCCAGAGTATCTGCGCTGTAGTAGAATCAAAGTTGACGATATATGTTTTCACATTTTTTTGCCTCAAATATGCTCAACCACGTCTTCGAAAATCCAGTCCCTACTTTCTCGTTTTAGCTTCCATTGGACTCGCGTCATTGCAAAGCAAACTAAATCCATGATTTATCCTTGCACCATCATCATTGCACGATTCACACCTTCAAATTGCATTCCCACTTTTTGAAGTAAGTTTCTGGAAGTTGAATTCGATGGAAAACACCTTCCTTGAATCCGTTCGAATCTTTTGAAGTTTTGATAGGTGTAATCTAGCACCATTAAGATCGCATTCATTGGCTCGCTATGATTCCAATGATCATAATGAAAGACATATCCAATTTGAGCACGGATCGGCCCGAGCTCAGTAATACTAATCAGCCCTATTATTTTACCGGTAGCTTTTTTTCGAACAGCCCAACAGAGGAAAAGTTCGCCCTCTTTGATCGACTGTTTGCTTCTCACCGATCGAATGTATTGTTTGGACTCATTGATATTTTTGTGCGCTTCCCAGGTAACTGTTTTAGCCACTTGATCATGACTTGCAAAAGCGAAGACGCCCTCTGCATGAGCGATGGTGAGTTCCTCCAACACTAATTCAGAAGACTCTATCGTAGGAACCACTGATAGCAGTTCAATACCTTTTATTTGATTTAACATATAATTCCTTTATCATTTTTCAGTTTCTTCCGACTCTATGTATCCATGCTGAGAGCAGTATTTTTTTATATGCTACCCCTAGGACGAGAGTAAGTAGTAATAGACACAGAGCTTTCATCTTATGCCTCCCTTTACCCTCCTAAGAGCAAGAGTTGGGCCTAGCGAACAAAAAACTAACTGTTGAATTTTATTGAGTTAAATTAATTTAAATACACAATATTTCATTACATATTTTAAGGTTCTGATTACTACAATTAATGAAGCGCGGGTCACGCCAACCCGAATTCTTTTCGCTTGCGCCAAAGCGTTACCGTAGTGATTCCTAGAATCTTAGCCGCACGCTCTTGATTTTGTTCAATGGAAAGCACCCGCTCAATCTGTTCACGTTCTAACTCTTCTAAGGTTCGAAACTCAGCATTACCCGAGGCACCAACCGGGCGATGATCGGAGCGCTGCACTGATTCGGGGAGGTCACTCACACTCATCTCACGGCCACGAGAAAGTAATACCAGTCGCTCCATTACATTTCTGAGTTCTCGAATATTCCCAGGCCATGGATAATCGAGTAAACGTTTCATCACCGCAATTGGAATTGGCTTTGCTTTGTCTAAACCAGATGTAAATGACATTTCGTTTTGAAATCGTTCGATGAGAACAGGCAAGTCTTCTTTGCGATAACGAAGTGGTACCAATTGGCATTCAAATATGTTTAATCTAAAATAAAGATCTTCGCGAAATTTGCCTTCTTTTACCGCCTCCTCCAAGTTTTTATTCGTCGCTGCCACTACTCGAACGTCCAATGGAATGGCTTTATTACTGCCTACTTTTTCAATCACTTTTTCCTGAAGAAACCGAAGTAACTTAGTTTGTCCATTCAACGACAAATCCCCGACCTCATCAATGAGTACGGTGCCGTGATTCGCGATTTCGAGCTTGCCGGTGTGCTCTTTCATTGCCCCCGTAAATGCTCCTTTGCTGTGGCCAAATAGCTCTGACTCTAAAAGCGATTCGGAAAGCGTTGTGCAATTAACCACTACAAAAGTGCGTTGGGCACGGGGTGATCGACCGTGAATAAGCTTTGCTAATTCCGTTTTCCCGGTCCCACTTTCACCGACCAAAAGGACACTCGCCTCAGTGGGGCCAATTTTGCGAACAAACTCCTCCAATCGAATCATTGCCGGTGAAGTTTGACCTGTAAAATAGTCATCGCGAAATCCTGTCCCTTTCAGCTTTTGATTTTCACGCCGGAGAGTAACCAAAGTCGCCACCTTACTCAAAAGGTGCTCTAATTGGGCATTTGAAAAAGGCTTAGGCAGGTAATCATAAGCACCTTCTTTAATCGCATTTACCGCATTATCGAATGATGCAAACGCAGTCATGATGACCGAGATCATTGAAGGTTGGTGGTCTTTACCCGCCTTCACTAAATCGATTCCCGTTTTTCCTCCTAATTTGAAGTCAGTCAACATGAAATCGAAAGTCTCACTCTTCATTGCCTTAATGGCATCGTCCGGCGTTTCAATCGCAACAACCGCATGCCCCCAAGACTTGAGCGTAAGCGCGAGAGTTTGCCTTATATTTTTCTCATCATCCACCAATAATATTTTCATCGACATGACTTCACTCATGAAACCCTACCCCCTCATTAAGCCGTCGGCACTGGCAATATAATTTTAAATTCTGAACCCTGTGGTTTGCGGAGGCTATATTCAATTCGTCCCTCATGTGCTTCCACCACTTCTTTTACAATAGTGAGTCCAATTCCAAATAGTCCCTTGGCAACACTCGATGTCGAAATAGAACTTTGAAAAAAGGGCTCATACATGCGTTTTTGATCTTCTTCAGTGACACCCGGACCTTCGTCTTTCACTTGAATTTCTACTGATTCATTCAGATCAGTCAAAACCACTGTTACTTCGGAGCCAGGAGGGGCAAAGCGAATTGCGTTCGATACTAAGTTTGAAATCACCCAAGGAAATTTCACTCGATCAAGATTGGCCCAAATAATGTCAGAACCTTCCTGAACATATACAACTCGCACATTCCGATCTTTCGCAATAATATGAAATGGCTTGATCCATTCAGGCAGGACTTGATTGAGAGGAGTCATCTCTAACTTCAATCTCATTATCTTTGAATGACTTTGCGTGACTTGCACAAACTCATTTGCCACTCCCTTGATTCGGTCAACATCCTCTACGATCGTTTCAATCATGGGAAGCATGTGTTCAGGGAGTTGGTGTTTTTGGGCATTCAAATACTCAGTCGCCGTACCCAAGGATTGCAATGGAGTTTTAATTTCGTGCGATAACATATCTATAAATTCTGATCTAAATCGTTCCTTTTGACGTTTTTCGGTGATGTCGTGTAAAAGGTATAAAGTGGCAAGCACTCCGTCCGTCGGTGAGGAAATAGGCCTAGCACGGGCAGAATATTGTTTTTTTGAATGATTGAGCAAGAGCTCTATCTCGGTGCTATTTGACATGTCCAAATTAAGGAGTGCTCTGAGCTTAATGTAATTTTCATTAGTGGTGGGCAGATCGTTCCAATTCTTTCCGATTACATAATCAGTATTAATATAGAGCAGATGCAACATACAATTGTTAGCATGAGACACGACTCCATTTGCGTCCACCACCAATAAAGCATCCTCTGCTGCTTCGAGTACACTTTCAAGCTTACTTTTCTGCTCAATGATCTCGCGAACATTCACGCGCTCCGATTGAGTGACTCTTTCCCACATGCGAGTCAATTCATTAGTTAAAATCAAGAGTTCGAGGGTATTTGCCTCAACCAGTTTCAGCTTCTTTCCAACGACTGGGCGACGATGAAGTGCTTCGGCAATATTTTTAAGAGGCATGGAAATCCGCATCGCCAGGCCGTCAGCGACTAAAAGTGATGCAATGAGCGAAAGTAGAAAAAAAGCAATGGTGCCCACGAGTACTCGACGACTGAGCTGCTCATTTCCTTGGGCAAGACTAAACATTCCCTTTTCATTCACATCTACTAGATGACGAAGATCTTGATTAATTTTCAAAAACATTTCTTCCGTCGGAGGAACCGTACTCAATTTAATGGTGGACCAACTTTGCCTTAAACTTTGAGCAATCTCTTTTTCGTTGGGCTCGGTAATATTTCCTTCTTCAAAGGTTAACGCTTTGTCGAATTGCACTTTTGCCGATTGATTACTGAGATTAGGATAACTCGTCGGATTTTTTAACGCCCCCACAGCCTCCCGCATTTGATCTGCGGCCGCAATGGAATCATAATTGACGTGAATCATACGTGGGCTAGTGCGACTTGCAATTTGAACACTCACCAGTAGAAAAACGCCCAACACGACATACAATAAAACAATCAACCACAGGCTTTGAAGAATTTTTCTTCTAAGAGAAGGCAGTGACGTCTTCATGCTCGCCTCCTGTCGTGGTGACAATATGAACATCTACCCCCACCGAATCATGGATAAAATTAAGAATGACCGAACCCTTGATTAAGTCTACCAATGGAGACCGACGGGATTTACCAAAAATAACGTGTTTTACATGATGGTTGGTAGCAAATGTAATCAAGGCCTCTGGAATATTCTCAGCCTGAAGGGTTACGACCTCCGCCCCCAGAGTCTTCGCAAGTTTCAAATTCTTTTGCAACTTTCTCTGCAGAGTTGAATCAATCTTAGTAGCCGATTCTGCCTGCTTCTGAATGTAAACAGCATAACATTGAGTAGAAAGTTGGGCTGCCATTCGGGTTGCCTTACGTAGTAATATCTCTGCGTGCGTTGGATTAGAACTCATTGCTACCATCACCGCTTCTTCGGCAATATCAGCTGCAGTCTGACTCAGGAGTCCCTGTGCTTCAATTTTTCGGACCTGATCACCCGCTACTTCTCTGAGGGCAATTTCACGCAAGAACGATAGATTTTCATAAGTGAAAAACTTGGTCATCGCTTGTTCGGCTTTGTTCTTCTCGTAAATTTTACCGGCACGAAGTCGCTCGCGCAATTCTTCCATCGTCACGTCGACAAGAACGATTTGATCTGCTCTGCCTAACACAATATCAGGAATTCTTTCTTGGACCGGCGCCTGAGTTGCCTGGGTCACACGATCAGCGACCGACTCCAGATGCTGAACATTCAAGGTTGAAATCACATTGATTCCATTCTCTAAAAGTTCAAGTACATCTTCAAACCGCTTTTCATTTTTTGCTCCGGTAACATTGGTGCGTGCAAACTCATCGACGAGAACAATTTTGGGTGCGCGCTTAAGAATCGCCGTTAGATCCATTTCCGGAAAACTTCTTCCAGCAATGGTGAAATGAAGAACTGGAATTTGTTCTAGATCCTCAGCAAGGACTGAAGTTTCGGGACGGTCATGTGGCTCTACATATCCAATTACCACATCGAGGCCACGTTTTTTTAAGCGATGTCCTTCTTGCAGCATTTCGTAAGTTTTTCCAACGCCTGCCGCATATCCCAAATAAATTTTTAGCGACCCTTGCGTTTTTTTTGCAATGAGGTCTTCAAAAGTTTTTGCCATTGATTCATTTTAGCCTTTTTTGCGCCGAATGTGTGAATAAAATAGCTAATTTTGCTTAAATTGAGAGTCCAAACGAAGTAACGAAAACACCATCAAGAGTGGAGGTTCCGTGCCGCGATGGAAAGATAGAATCCTTACTTGAATAAGCTCTGAGTTCTGAGCGCCAAGTCAGCCTAGGATCGAGCTGAACATCCGCATTTACGGAAGCATCCCAAATCTGAAACCCATTGGGGGTACCCGTAGTAACTATGACCTGTCGTTGATCATCATAACGTTCGATGCGACCAGCGAAGGCCAGCTTTTTTGTGAGTGCGTACCGTGTAAAAAGTGCGGTTCCATACCATGTCGATACAGTGTTATTGCTAGATTGATCTTGGAAGCCAAAATCCGCCTGCAAACCAAATTGCAATGAATCCGAATACGAGTATTTTAATATTAAATCATGAAAATGACGAAATTCCTTCTCTTCTCCAATCAGCGTATTGTAAGTCACGGAAAAGTTTGGATTCGCCGTATACACAATTTGTGTGCCGAGCGATTTTGAATCATTATTTTCAGAAATATTTTGCCACCCATTCAGAATGAGCAATTGACCACTCCACCGATCCGATGCTTGATAGGACAACCTGACACCCGATTGATAATAGGGTGAATAATCGGCGACGAGTGAACGAGTGTAGTTCCAGTTGTCCCTACTGACGAAACTTTCAAAACCTATATGCGAAAGAAAAATTCCACCGTCTACCCACAAATTTTCGGCCAATCGATAGCCCGCAAAACCTTCTTGTATATTTCTAGAAAGTGAAGGACCACTCACCACACCCATGGTGGGCTCACTCGCATAATTACTTTGCACCGAAGTACCAGTTTGCAAGGCGAATCGTCCGTGAACATTTTCGTCATTAAGTTTAACATCAACAAAAGCAAGATTCACGTTGAATTCATTACTGCGTGCGGGCTGAGTGGTAAATGCTCGATCATGATTTGGAGGGTTCTCAAAATCATACGCGTAGTAACTATCCACAAACGCACCCCAAACGACTTTGCTGTTTGGAACACTCTCAGAAAAACTGGTGAACGGAAACCCCATAAGCGCGAATACCAACAGTAACCGCAACACTCGCATGCCATTAAATTTTATTCTCGATGCTACATGGAGATTTGCCATGCATTCATCTTAGCGCTTTACCCTATAAGGGCAATCATGAAACGGGTGAAGTTTTATTAAAACCTACCAAGAGAATAAAACCTCACCCGCCCAGTAACTGACTCAGCGAATATAGATCACCGAATCCAACCACAATTTATAATTAGAACCGAACTAACATCGCTAGCGTGAGCCTATTTTCGGTTTTAGTTAAGTCTGGCGACCAACCCGGTACCGCTGTGGAAGGTGTACCCGTGTTACCACCGGGAGGAGTCACTCCACCACTTCCTGCGAAATAGGGAACGTCAGCCCAACGATGATTAAACTCTAAACGAAAGGTGATATTACGGGTGGGCATATAATCACCGGTAATTTGTGAATCCCAAGCCCAAAATGGATCACCAGGATTTTCACTAAAGTACGGTGATCCAGAGCTGGCAGTAGCACCATTAATAGGCGGCATTAAAACTAAGTAACGTCCAGGGTTTTGGATCGCCCCACCACCGATGGTCTGTGATTCGCGCGCGATTCTGTCTCTTTAATTCGCACACGATTATGTCCCTGCCCACCAAGTCATGGATTGAATTAATTAAATACACTCGGTAGACCTAAGCT
>CAIMWN010000210.1 GCA_903845155.1 Oligoflexia bacterium | reverse complement strand
GACTTGTCCAATAGATGCAACATGTGGTATGGGATCAATTTCAACAATCTCTAATGCAAGCTTCGGAGCTTTTTCTTCAATTTTGAATTTAATCCATTCAAGGGGCATGGCTGGGGGTGAGACATCATTCCATTCCGGCTTACCAAAGCGAAGTGCTAGAACTTGTCCGAATTTACCGGTGAGGCCTGGAATTCGGCTGAGTTCATTTACTAAATATCGCCTGCCGGCATCCTGGTCAAACGATTGAAGAACCCGAGAAGTGAGTCCGATTCGTGCATAGCGGACTCCTGTCCAAATGGATCCAAATTTCATTCACTAAGTTTTTTTCTGGTAAAAGATCGCGCCATACTCAGCAAGCTGATTCAATTCGGTAGAAAGCCCCATGGCACTTTCACTCCCACCGAGCACCAAATAGCCTTTTGAAACAATAGAGCGTTCCATGCGTTGTACAATCTCTTTCTTTTTTTCGGCATCCTGATAAATCAGCACGTGCCGACATAACACTAAATTAAAGGTGCCTAAACTACCAAACGAATCCAGAAGGTTTTGCTTTTTAAAATCAACTAATTTTTTGATTTCCGGATTCAATAACCAATACCCCTCCTCATCTTTAGTAAAATACTGCACGAGTCTGATTGCAGACAGGCCACGCTGAATCTCCAATTGCGAGAAACGAGCTTCCTTACAGCGTTTTAAAGCATGATCTGCAATATCAGTCGCAATGATCTCAATTCGAGGATGGTTCGGATTCTTCTTCAGAAACTCATGTACCAACATCGCGACCGAATAAGGCTCTTGTCCAAAACTAGCTGCCGCGCACCAAATACGATAGGAGAATGCATGAGGATGATCCTTTTGCAAAGCAGGAAGCAAGAATTGCTGAATGGCATCGAACACCTTTGGATCCCTAAAAAATGAAGTTTCGTTATTTGTAGCAATATCGAGCAGATACTGTTTAAAATCGCCCACTATTCCTTCAACGACTGCTTTGTGATAAACATCTTCGGCAGAAGTGAGACCGAGGTAAGTAGCAATTTTTTCGAGCCGTTGTTCGAGTTGAAAATAAACCTCAGGACCATAGATGATCCCGATTTCCTTTTTTACGTAATCCGCAAAATACTTCAATTTAGCGTCGCTGAGTCCCATCGTTAGCTCGCCGAAAGGACTGCGTTAATTTTCTCAATAACCACATCAGGAGTAAAAGGCTTCATGATATATTCTGAGGCACCGGCTTGAATCATTTTCATAATGTCTTCCGGATCATTTTTAGAAGTCATCATGATCACCGGCACAGTGTTCCCCATTTTTCTGATTTCAAGCAAAACCTCAGGTCCTGTAAGTTCCGGCATTTCCCAATCGAGCAACACGACTTTGATACCACTATTTTGATCTGTCAAAAGTGCTAACCCTTCTTTACCGCTGAGAACATGGATCAACTGCAAATCCATCCCCGCAAGCGTACGATCTAAAAAAGCATGAACTGCTTTTGAATCATCAATAGATAAAATTTTAATTGCGCTTCCCATTTTTATTTTCCTCTACATTAAACTCAAATCAAATTTATAAACCTCTACTGACGAGATCATTTCATTCATGATTGTTTTTTGTTCTTCACTTCCAAGGACTGCATCTTCGCTGCTTGCTAAACTCAGCAGGGATTGAACACCCCAAAGAAAATCAATAAAGCTTTGATTCAAGGTTAAAAATTTTTTCATCAAGTCCGGGCCAACTTTATCTACAGTGATCTCGAGTACTTCCACCAGTAATCCTTCCCAAGCGCCCAATACATCTTCCATTTTCGGCGATTTAAAAAGGCGAGCAGCACCTTTTAAATGGTGAACTCCGTCGCGTGCGGCTTTAATGCTATCGGTATCAGAAGGTTGAGTAAGTTTTCCGCGTAACTCGTCGGTGAAGAGCTCGCAAAATGGACTTAAAGCACCAGGAGTCGCTAGCACTGGGGCACTTGGCTTGAATGCTTGCGCCTTGGGCACTATCTCCTTGGGCACTTCAGAGAAAAAGTCATCTAAAGCCCTGGTAATTTGTTGAATGCTTGCGGCACCTAAAGTTACCAGCACTTGCCCTAGCGGTTTTCGCACTTGCGCAAGTTCAACTTCAATTTTAGAGGAAACATCAGCGTTCCATAGCCCCAGATCAATCGCAGCTTCAATGAAACCGGTTTTGTTTTCATTTTGCTTTCTCAAAACAGAGAGGAAGTCTCGATTCGCCAAAAGCTTTTGGTTAAAAACAACCTCCGCAGTTGAAGGCATCGTTTTTATCTGCTCGACTAAAGCCTTGGCCAATAGTTCTTCGGTGATTACTCCTTTTTCTACTAAATATTCTCCAAATAACTTCATGACACCATCCTTCGTATCACTGCATTGATTTCTTCTAAATTACTCATGGAATCGAAAAGCTCTGCGGAATAAATAGCACCTGGCATTCCAAATACAACACAACTGGCTTTTTCTTGAATCATGACTCCACCGCCTTTTTCTTTAATCACTCGAGCCCCTGCTAGCCCATCTTCACCCATCCCCGTAAGAACGAAAGCCATTACTTTTGCACCATAAACTTCAACTGCACTTTCGAATAGAAAATCGACTGCGGGTCTGACTGAATTTCTTTGAGGAGCTTGATTCAATTGAATTAAGATTTGGGTACCACTTTTAACGAGCACCATATGAAAATCTCCTGGCGCCACATAAATTCGGTTAGGAACCACCACTTCACCATGTTTCGCTTCTGCAGTTTCAATTCCACATAATTCTTTGAGGCGTCTCGCTAAAGACGCTGTAAATACGGGGGGCATATGCTGAGCGATAAAAATGGGTATACTCAAGGGGTGGGGTAAATTTTTCAAAATATTCTCTAAGGCAGGAGGTCCGCCCGTTGAGGATCCTATCACAATTGCCGATGGACGAAAAACATGGACATCTCTTTTAGGATAATAAGGTTTAGTACCTCCTGGTAAGAGAGCCTCCTTAGAAGATGAATAATGCGGTCTTGCTTCGGAGGGCATGAACTGCAATATTTTTGGTAATAACTCTTCCCGAATCCGAGCGGCAGCACCTTCAAGGCCCGAACCCTCTCCGCTTGGTTTTGCTACAAAATCATCCGCACCCGCAGTCAGCGCATCTAGCGCCGCCTCAGATCCGCGCGTGGTATGAGAAGAAAAGACGATAATCCTCACCGGAAATTTAGCTTTTTTAATTTCCCTAATCGTTTCCAGTCCACCCATCTCGGGCATTTCCATATCAAGTGTAACCAAATCAACGGAAGACTGCGCTAGTTTTTGTAGAGCAATCTTCCCGTTGTTTGCAGTTCCAACGACTTCAATATTCGTAACGCCATCTAGTGCCGATTTAATAGCAGATCGGAACACAACAGAGTCATCCACGACCAAGACCCTCATGAGACTCCTTCTTTATTTAGATCTGAACTTTTTTCACCAATTCACGAAGTTTTGATGCAATTTCTGAAAGCCCTTTCGCAGCATCCAAAGTTTGGCTTGCTCCGGTTGAACTCTCTTGTGCGGCAGCCGAAACGGTCCGTACAATTTGAGTAATTCCATCCACTGCTGAACTAGACTCACGCATGACTCGACTCACTTCATTGGTGGTCGCAGTTTGCTCCTCTACTGCTGCAGCAATGGTCATCGAAATTCCATTGATCTGCTCAATGACTTTCGAAATCCCGCCGATGGCACCCACTGCACCTTTTGAACTCTCTTGAATCGCGCCAATGCGGTTCGTGATGTCTTCAGTCGCTTTCGCAGTTTGCTTGGCAAGTTCTTTCACCTCGTTCGCAACGACCGCAAATCCTTTACCCGCATCGCCGGCTCTTGCCGCTTCGATCGTCGCATTTAAGGCAAGGAGGTTCGTTTGTTGAGCAATCGAACTAATTACCTTAATCACGTTACCAATTTCCTGACTTGCTTCACCCAATTGGGTAATGGTCATATTGGTATCGGTCGCCTTTTTCATTGCATCTTTTGAAATTCCTGCAGCTTCGGATGCAGATTTCGAAATTTCTTTAATGGATGCGACCATCTCTTCAGTGTTAGTGGCAACGGTTTGAACACCCTTGCCCACTTCTTCTGAATTCGCAGCAGCTGTATTTGATTTCTCATTTGTTAAGGCTGCGTTGCGCGCCATTTGAGTAGCGACTGCTGATAATTCTTCAGCTGCTGCTGCCAATTGTTGGGCGGTTTGCTCTAATGAATCCACAAGCTGAACTTGGGCCGTAATAATAGCCCAAGTGACTACAGGCCCTAAATAATTACGCTCTTTATCATAGATAGGAGATGCGAGTAAATCTAGGATTTCTGCGCCCAACCTGATCTTTGCTTTATAAGGCAGATTTCTTGGGTCAGAAAGTAACTTTCTTTGGTGACTTGGATTTTTATGAAAAATATCAATTGAGCTACCGACGACCTTTTCGGCACTAACCGGTAATAATTTCTCAATCGACTTCAAGGTCTCCAAGCTTTTCGGATTAATCCAAGTGATTTTAAAATCCATATCACAGGTCATGACATTAATGGGCATACACTCCATCATTGACTGAACCTTTGCGATATCATTCTCTAACTTCAATTTTTCAGTTACCACTTCCCAAGTCAACATAGGGCCAATGTATTTGCCCTCAGAATCATGAACGGCAGTGACTAAAAGATCGAGCTTTTCAGCTCCAAGCGAAATAATTGCACGATGTGGAAGGTTTCGATCGTTATTGAGCAACTTGCGCTGGTGGGATGGATTTTTATGAAAAATATCATAACTGGCGCCCACAATTTCGTCAGAAGCTACCGGCAGCAACTTCTCAAGAGTACGTAGTGTCTCTTTACTCTTTTCATTGACGTACACAATAATGCCTTCGCGATTAGCGAACATCACGTTCACGGGTGCATTCTCCACCATAGAATAGTAAGACGCCGCATCTAATGCAGCCTCTGATCCACCTTTATTGCCGCCATTTCTTTTCAATTTATCATTTGATATTTCCATATTTTTCCTCTTTTTTCGTTAATTATTTTACATTCGATTTTAAAAAAAACTCAAAAACTTTATCTACATCTATTACACTGAGCAAGGTACCGGGGATTTTATAAACACCCTCGACGAACCTTCTAATCCCTTCAGGAATAGTTTCTGGTGCATGTTCAAAATCCTTTGATTGGAGTTCCATCACGTCTCCAATTCGATCCACCAAAAAAGAAACCAATACATCATTTAATTTACATACAACATTCATCTGCTCCTCTGAAATGATTTCATTAATATCAAACAATTCACGCAGTCCGATTGCCGTAGAAATTTGACCGCGAAGATTAATCAGACCGTGAACGTAATGAGGAGCCAAGGGAATCCGAGCCATCGGAAGCGCCTTCGTGATTTCTTGCACTCGCATTACATCAATTCCATACATTCGATCCGAAATATAAAAAGTTGAAAACTGCCTTACCGTGTTTGTCATGGGTGGACCTCTTGTTCACTTTTCTTTTGCGTCATTAAGTCTTGTATTGTTTGTAATAGTTTTTCTGGGTTCAGTTTCTCTAAATAGCAATCAAAACCAGCGGCTTTTCCGTCTGCCACATCCTTGTCCCTAAACCGAGTGGTCAGGGCTATTAACGGAACACTTTTAAATTTTTCCATTTTCCTAATCGCTGCGGCAAGTTCAAGTCCGTTCATTTTTGGCATTTCAATATCAGAAAGAATTAAATTATATTGGCCTTCAGACGAAGTTTGAAGTGCCTCTACTGCCTTGGTGCCATCTTCAACAGTAGTGACATCCATTCCGGCCTCATTCAAGACTTTGGATACATGCCGCCTAAAGAATGCCACATCTTCTGCATAAAGAACGCGAATTTTTCTGAGTTTAATATCTCGATTACGCGCCCGAATCTCATCGAGTGAACTCTCTGATGATCCAATATTCGCTGACGCAGCACCTTTACTGCCCTTATTGATATTGGGAGTAATCCGCTCTATTACACCGAGTGCATCGACGACCACGACCACGCTCTCTTGATAAAGCAAATTACCTAATATTCCAGACCGATCACGAATCGTATCATCGATAGGACCATCCACGGTGACTACATCAAGAATTTCCTTCACCACAATACCATAATTCCTGCCAGAACGCTGTATCACGACAACCGACATGCGGCCTTCATTTAAATCATCAGTAGAGGTGAGTTTTGATTCCTTTTGGTAATTAAGGGCAGTACTCAAATCAATGAGTGGCAATAGGGCCCCCCGGTAACGCGCAACCTTCTGCTCACCCGAGAATTCAATCACAGACCTTTCGAACTCTTCCAAGCGTTGGAATAAACACAAAGGGATCGCGTGAGTTGCATCGGTGCCCACAGAGAAAAAAAGAAATTCTTGTATATCCATTGCATGATTTGGTTTCTCGCTCTTAGCAAATACTTCTCGCTCGTCACCTTGCTTGCGCTTACTTAAAATTTTACCAAACTCTGCTAAGCCGCCCACATCGAGAATAAGTGCAACAGTTCCATCACCCAAAATTGTGGAACCTGAAAAAACATTCAGATGCTTGAGAAACGAGCTCATCGGCTTCACTACAATATCTGCGGTATCCAGGATTTCGCTGACGAGCAAGCCGAAATAATCGCCATCTACATTCAACACCACCACATTTGCACCTTGTGAGTAGTCGGTAATCTTTTCACCGGTGAGCTCTCCTAAATCATAGAGTGCCAAAAGCGCTCCACGAAGACGGTACATCGGGCGCCCTTGCAAAAACTCAATTTTACCTTGTGCAGAATCCCCACCTACACGCACCAATTCCACCAATTTTACCTGAGGAATTGCGAATTTCTCTTTTCCTGATTTTACTAATAGTGCTGGTACAATGGCCAGCGTCAGTGGGATTCTGAGTTGAAGAGTAGTGCCTTTTCCAAAAACAGTAGAAATTACCACACTTCCACCAATTTTCTCAATATTGGTGCGCACCACATCCATTCCCACTCCACGCCCAGAGACGGCAGTTACTTGAGACGCGGTTGAAAACCCAGGCAAGAAAATAATTTCGCAAATTTCGCGATCACTCATAGCCGCAGCTTTTTCCTTGGTGATGAGCCCTTTTTCAATCGCTTTCGCAGTGATGCGTTTACGATCCAGGCCTCTACCATCATCAGAAATCTCGACCACCACTTGACCACCCTCATGGAAAGATCGAATGAGCAGATGCCCATTTTCGGGCTTACCTGCTTTACGTCTCTCTTCGGGACCTTCGATTCCGTGATCGCAGGAATTTCGAACAATATGGGTAAGCGGATCCTTTACGGCCTCTAACAAGCTTTTATCTAATTCTGTTTCACTACCCTCCAAGGTAAGATCGATCCGCTTATTGAGGTCTTTTGTAATATCACGCACGAGCCTTTGAAACTTACCCACTACCGTCTCGATCGGTTGCATGCGCGTCTTCATCACTTCGCCCCGGAGCTCAGAAGTCACCACATCGAGACTTTTACTGGTCGCTAAAAACTCTAAATCTTCAGAGCGATTCCGTTGCTGTAAAAATTGATTACGAATCAACACGAGTTCTCCCACCAAATTTAAAATTCGATCGAGTAGCCCCACTTGTACCCGCACCGTACTTTCAATTTGCAATGGTGCGGGATGGGCGGCAGCACTCGCAGGAAGAGCAGTGGTGGTGGCTGGCGTTTGGGGATGAGACTCTGTTTCAGGTGGGATTGTAGCCATAGGTACCGGAACCTCTTGTATTTCAATTTTCTTAACAGGAGTAATGGAAGCCGCAACTTTACGTGGTTCATCCATATAAATTTGATCATTTTTTAATTTAAATTCAGCGCCGAATAAATCAGTTGCAGCATCTACCAAAAGAGACGCCAATTGAGTTACTTCGTCTTGATTGCTACTCTCTTTGCCTTCGCTTTCAATATTCTTTAATAAGCGATCGAGCAGATCTAAATTCTTTAAACAGGAATCTAAAAGTCGATTCGGAATGGCCGCGGCCGATTTACGAAGTGGATCGAGTGAGGCCTCCATCGCGTGAGCAATCAGGCCGATCGATTGATAACCAAAAAGCTGTGCGCTACCCTTTAAGGTATGCATATCACGATAGAGCGCACCGACTTGTTCGGGTGTTCCTACACCCGAAGCACGCTCAATCACCTGAAGGCTTTGGCCGACTCGTTCGACGATTTCCTTACCTTCAGCAATAAACTCAAGAACGGCCGAATCCTTGGCCTTTTCATTTTGCATTGTTTTTCCTTTAAATAGTTTAGATTTAATACTAGGGCGTGTTTTGAATTTGGCTAGCCGCACTCATGTTATTTGCCGATTTTAATCCAAATCATTAAACAGGCAATGTAGACAATGGCTTTGAAGTTGCGCGCAAGCTTTTCGAATCGAGTT
>CAIMWN010000209.1 GCA_903845155.1 Oligoflexia bacterium | reverse complement strand
TCAGTTATACTTTATCCATTTATAAAATCAGCTGTTTTTTGAGTTTTTCTGGAGCCTGTTAATCCATTTTTTGTATTCTTCTTGATTCATGGTTGAATTTTGTTCGAATCGGGACCTTGCCATGTCCACAATGCTTGGCTTCTTGCATGGTGGTGGTTCGTTGCTTTCGAAGAGCGAGAGTTGGGCTTCGTTTTTTTCTTGTTTTTTCATGACGACACCTCCTGTGTCACACCACTGCAATCAGCAATGGTGAGTTGTGATTGAAGTAGGAGTGAGCGATGTCGAACTCCCCTCAATCATGTGCGAATCATTCACACACTCCTTGATGAAGCGAGAAGGATGCCAATGAATGGAGTAGCTTTTACCCATAAATTGCACTAGCAAGCGTGAGAATTTGAATAAAATGACTGAACTGAGCAATTTCGGAGTTTATTTGACACCCACCTTTTTACATCGGCGGTGCGGCAAGCTACGTTAATTTTGAGTGGGTGCATTATGCAAAAATAATGATCAAGATCAATACGTCCTCGTTGCTACTGTAGTAAACTTGAATGAAGGGTAGGTGCGCGTGACATGGGTGATATCAAGAAAATTCTGATTGTAGATGACGAGCCAGATCTGATCGACATCCTTGCTGAGGAGCTGGGCCAATTGGGCAAGACCTCCATTCTTACCGCAAGTGATGGGCAGGATGGTTACCGCAAGGCGCGTAACCAAGAATTTGATTTAGTGTGCACCGATTATAAAATGCCTAAGCTATCGGGCGCCGCGCTGATTAGTGCCCTCCGAGAAAATCGTTTTAATAAACACGTACCCATCATCGTAATCTCTGGTTTTCCCGAGGAGGCTAAAGCGGAATGTAAAAAGCTGAACGTTGAAGACAATCTTGTTTTTATTTCAAAGCCAATTGATTTCACCCAACTTCATAGCATCGCACTTAAAATGCTCACTCAGGGACCTATTAAACCAGCCCCAGTTACATCGGCAGGTCCAGCTGTCCAAGCCAAGCTTGATGTTGAGTTTCTCAATCCCTTCTTAACCGCAGTGGTGGAAACGATTAGTACGGTTGGACAAGTAACTGATGTGAAGCCAGAGAAAACGTCTGTGCTGAAGGCAGGTGACGCGAGAACTGCCGATATCTCTGGAACTATTTCAGTGGTGGCGCCTCTTTTTAATGGAACCATTTATGTTTCATTTCCAACGAAAACTTATTTAGCGATTGTCTCGAAAATGTTGGGAGAAACCTTCACCGCGCTTACTCCTGACATCGAGGATGCTGCAGCGGAGCTGACCAACATCATTTATGGAAGAGCCCGCACCATTCTCAATCAAAAAAACTATCAAATGCAACGAGGAATGCCGTCTATTATTAAAGGAATTGGACATTCGGTAAGAGCTCAAACAGGCTATCCGGCGCTCGTTACTGATTTTGGATCTTCAGTAGGACCCTTTTTTGTTGCTATTTCCATGAGCAATGCAAACTAGTTCGGGTCGATGCTAGTCCTGCAAATAATTGTGATTAAAAATAAAGGTTCCGAAAGGGACGACACTCGCGATAAAAGCAGTCCACTTTTTTTTGGAGTCCCAACGTTCTAGTTGAGCAAGATTATAAGCGAGTACGCAATAGGCGACAAACAAGAATCCATGAATTGAGCCTGGCATTTTTGTCGCGGTAGGAATGTGGTAAGCGTATTTCATGGGCATGGCCACACAAAGTAAAAATAAAAATGAAACCGCTTCAAGATAACCCACTAAACGAAATGTTTTCTTCATAGCTCATTTATGCCATCAAACGGGAAGTCTGTTAATTGTTTCGTGTGGCAAAAAGCCCTGGTGCTGGGACCCAATTCCTTTCAGAAATTAACCTAGCCTTACAATTTGTAATCAGGAAGGACTTTTTTTATCATCGCAACGCGCCCCAGAGTAGCGTAAGTTGTTGTTCTTAATGTTTTTTTAATAATAAGCACTCGCGCGGACTCTGGCCTTTTTCTTGCTCTATAAAAGATAAATCAAGAAACGGAGAGCTGCGCCATGACGGACTTAATGAATATTGGATTTTTAATACTTACTTTTGGTCTAGGAATTGGTTTTGTGTGGTTCTGCGAAAGGATGAGGTAATTCGTATGCATGCCATCGATGCTGGTCTCTTAGTGGTCTCAGTTTTAGTGCTTGGCTATTTATTGTACGCCCTCATCTATCCAGAAAAATTTTGAACAAAAGGAAATTAATATGACATCTCAAGATTACATTCAATTCGCGCTCTTTGTGGGAATGCTCTGGCTCATCACGAAGCCTCTCGGTATTTACATGGCCAAAGTTTTTGATGGAACTAAAACATTTTTGTCTCCGCTATTGGCGCCGGTTGAAAAACTGATTTATCGAATTCTTGGAGTTAATCCAAATGAAGATCAAGCATGGACTCGCTATTCAATTCATCTTTTAGTTTTTAGCGCCATTGGTTGCGCATTTACTTATGCTATCCTCAGGCTTCAACATCACTTGCCATTGAACCCTGCAGGCATGGGTGTGATTAGCCCTCATCTTGCCTTCAATACCGCGATGAGCTTCACGACTAATACCAACTGGCAATCCTACAGTGGTGAAAGTACGATGAGTTACCTTTCGCAAATGGTGGGGCTTACATTTCACAACTTCACTTCAGCCGCTGTGGGTATTTCTGTTGCAGTTGCACTTATCCGCGGGATTTCTCGAAAAGAAGCAAAAGGGATTGGTAATTTCTGGGTTGATTTAATCCGTTGCCATCTCTATGTCCTTCTTCCCCTTTGCATCGTTTATGCGGTTTTTTTGATTTCACAAGGAATGATTCAAAACTTCAGTTCCTACGTTGATGTCACGACGCTCGAAGGTGCGAAACAAACGATTGCCCAAGGTCCGGTTGCCTCACAAGTGGCGATTAAAATGCTCGGTACCAACGGCGGTGGATTTTTCAATGCGAACGCCGCCCATCCTTACGAAAATCCAACACCGCTTTCCAACTTTATCCAAATGCTTTCCATTTTCTCCATCGGAAGTGCGTTGGTATACATGCTCGGCCGTAAGGTGAAAAATTTAAAGCATGGTTGGGCTGTTTGGGTAACCATGACTATTCTATTTGTGGGCGGGGTTCTCATTGCTGCTCATTACGAGTATCAAGGAAATCCTGCCTATACCCAACTCGGCTGTTCAACCCCCGCAAATATGGAGGGAAAAGAAACCCGTTTTGGTATCTTCAATTCATCATTGTTTGCGACCGTTACCACTGACGCCAGTTGCGGCGCTGTGAATTCGATGCACGACAGCTTTACTCCGATGGGGGGCTTTGTTCCTCTACTTAATATCATGCTAAGCGAAATTATTTTCGGCGGTGTGGGCTCTGGCTTGTACGGAATGTTGAGCTATATTCTTCTCACGGTATTTATCGCGGGCTTGATGGTGGGTAGAACTCCCGAATATCTGGGTAAGAAAATTGAAGGTCGAGAAATTAAATATGTCATGTTCTCCATGATTATTTTTGCCCTCTCGATCTTAGGATTTGCAGCGTGGGGATCAATGGATCCAGCTGGATTGGCTGGGTTATCTAACCCTGTGAACCACGGATTTTCGAAAATTCTCTACGCCTATACATCCGCTACCGGAAACAACGGAAGCGCATTCGCAGGGTTAAATGCCAATACTCCATTTTGGAATCTCACTCTCGCATTCGCAATGTACTTTGGTCGCTTTTTTATGATGATCCCGATGCTCGCTGTTGCGGGTTCCCTTGCCAAGAAGAGAATTCATCCTGGCGGTGAAGGAACTTTTCCGGTGGACGGAGCCCTCTTCATTGCACTTCTCATGGGTGTCATCATCATGGTGGGTGCATTAACCTTCTTCCCGGCACTAGCGCTTGGGCCCATTGCCGAACATTTCGAAATGCTTCAAGGACACTTTTTTAAATAAGTTATTGGTTTATTGCTAAAGAAAATAAGGAAATGAAATTATGAATCAGTCATCCATTTGGAATCCAGCACTCATCCAACCGGCCATTCGGGATGCGTTTAAGAAACTAAGTCCCCGCGTTCAAATTAAGAATCCGGTAATGTTTGTGGTTGAAATTGGAAGCGCGCTCACGTCCATTTCATTTGTGAACGACCTCATTCATGGCCAGGGGAGAGAGGCGCTTTTTAGTGGTCAAATTTCGCTTTGGCTTTGGTTCACTGTCCTCTTTGCCAACTTTGCAGAAGCGATGGCCGAAGGGCGAGGAAAAGCGCAGGCTGAAAATTTAAAAAAGGCACGGCTCGAAACCGAAGCTGTTCTCAAAAATAAAGATGGCAGCACTAAAAAAGTTCCTTCTTCACAACTAAGAAAAGGGGATGTGGTAGTGGTCATTGCCGGAAACATTATTCCTGCTGATGGCACCGTCATTGACGGGGTCGCATCGGTGGATGAAAGTGCGATCACAGGTGAGTCTGCACCGGTGATTCGTGAATCGGGTGGCGACCGCAGTGCTGTTACCGGGGGAACGATGGTTCTTTCAGATCAGATTGTAGTTCAAATCACCACTAATCCGGGGGAGTCGTTTCTGGATCGAATGATTGCAATGGTGGAGGGCGCTGTTCGTCAGAAAACTCCGAATGAAATTGCGCTCAATATTCTGCTCGCCGGTCTCACTATCGTGTTCTTGCTAGCAACCGTTACTTTAAAACCGTTTGCGATGTATGCGAACACGCAAGTTTCCTTGGCCATTCTCGTTTCATTGCTGGTTTGTCTGATTCCAACCACCATCGGTGGACTCTTATCTGCAATCGGAATTGCCGGAATGGATAGATTAGTTCAGCGTAATGTTTTGGCGATGTCGGGCCGTGCGGTGGAAGCGGCGGGCGATATTGATGTGTTGCTCCTGGATAAGACTGGAACCATCACCATTGGAAATCGGATGGCCACGCGTTTTTACCCCGCTCAAGGCTTCACTGAAAAAGAAGTAGCCGAAGTGGCGGCAATTGCTTCACTCTCTGATTTGACCCCAGAAGGACGTTCTATTGTGACGCTTGCAGAGAAAATGGGAGTGAAAGCTCAGCTCTCTCCAGGTGCCGAAATCGTGCCCTTCACTGCAGAAACCAGAATGAGTGGCGTGAATGTCGGAGATGTTTCCATCCGGAAGGGCGCTCTTGATTCCGTGAAAAATTGGATCAAAACCACCTCCAAGGGAACGATTCCTCCTGAAGTCGATGAAGCAGTACAAATCATCGCTAAGCAAGGTGGCACTCCGCTTGTCGTTGCAAAAAACGGGAAAGCGATCGGCGTGATTCAATTGAAAGACATTGTGAAGCCCGGAATTCGTGATCGTTTCGAGCGTATTCGTGCAATGGGAATTACGACCATCATGATCACTGGTGATAATCAGCTCACTGCCACCGCAATTGCAGCGGAAGCAGGGGTGGATGATTTCTTAGCGGAAGCAAAACCAGAAGATAAACTGAGACTCATTAAAAACTACCAGGCAGAAGGCCGGATGGTGGCGATGTCGGGCGATGGCACAAACGATGCTCCCGCGCTCGCCCAAAGTGATGTGGGCCTCGTGATGAATACGGGGACGCAAGCGGCGCGCGAAGCGGGGAATATGATCGACCTCGATTCTGATCCGACCAAGATCATTGAGATTGTCGAAATCGGAAAACAACTCCTCATTACTCGCGGGTCACTCACCACCTTTAGTATTGCAAACGATGTGGCCAAATATTTTGCGATTATTCCAGCAATCTTTGCTGCCACTCTGCCGGCACTGGGTGCGCTGAATATTATGGGGCTGAAGAGTCCCCAAAGCGCGGTCCTTTCAGCGGTGATCTTCAATGCATTGATCATCATCGTTTTGGTTCCACTCGCCCTTAAGGGGGTGGAGTATCGCCCACAATCTGCCTCCAAAATCCTCCAACGAAATGTGCTGGTTTACGGCTTGGGCGGAGTAATTGTTCCATTTATCGGGATCAAAATAATTGACGTCATCATCAATGCGGTTGGACTCGTTTAATTTCGATTGTTTGAAAGGAAAATTTTATGTTGAGTACACTTTATAAATCTACGATGGCCACCCTGATTCTAGCAGTGATCTGTTGCGGAGTTTATCCACTGATCGTTACCGGAATCGGGCAGGCACTTTTCCCGGATCACGCGAGCGGTGGGATCATTCAAAGGAATAACAAAGCTATCGGTGCAAAAATTATTGGGCAGGGTTTTTCTAAACCCGAATATTTTCACGGCAGGCCCTCTTCGGCCGGTGACAAGGGTTACGATGCAGCGAATTCATCAGGATCGAATCTCGGGCCCACCAATCAAAAATTCTTTGATGCAGTAAAGGGGAATGTCGAGAATGTGTTGAAAGAAAATCCGACACTGAAAAAAGGCGACGTTCCTGTTGATCTGGTTACCGCTTCAGCCAGTGGTCTTGATCCGCACATTTCGCCTGAATCAGCAATGGTTCAAGCTGACCGTGTGGCGCAAGCGAGAAAAGTTGGAGTGGATCAAGTGAAGGCTTTAATTCAAGAACACATTGTCGGACCACAACTGGGGATCTTTGGTGAGTCGACTGTGAATGTACTTTTATTGAATCTGGCGCTCGATGAGAAATTCACAGTTAAATAATTAGGTAATGAACGAAATAAGGGGAATTTAAATGAAACTAAAAATTGTAAATATTGGAATTTTAACGGGGGTTTTGGTGATGGCATCGCCCAATCCATCTTGGGCTGATGAGCCCGCCTCGCCGGCGGCATCACCTTCGGTGGCTGAAGTGAAAGCCGCAGATCCGTTCGCATTTGCAGACTTTTCTTGGATACCCGGTAATTACGGGCCGAGTGAAACTCCGCTCGCAACCAAGTATTTTGTGCCTGAAATCAGACTTGATACTGCTTATCACTATGAATTCACCAATCCTAAAGACCATACCATCTCTGGATCGAGTGAAGTGTTTAGAAGTGGTGAGTTCCAATTGACACAAATTGGGTTGGGTGGAGATTTTAATTACAACAACGTGGGTTTTAGATTCATGACCCAATTCGGAATGTACTCCACTACCACGCCAAGAAATGATGCAAGTCCATCGCGGGGACAATGGCAGTTGGACAATGCTTATCGTTACATTTCAGAAGCCTATGCTACTTATCATTTTAATGTTTGGAATGGAATTAATCTCCAAGCGGGTTTGTTGATGTCGTATGTGGGATTGTGGAGTTATTACAATTTTGATAATTGGACCTATCAGCCTTCCTATGTTTCCTCGAACACTCCTTGGTTTTTTAATGGAGCGCGCGTTCAAATTTTTCCATCTGATAAATTAAAAATTGAACCATGGATTATGAATGGTTGGCAGTCGTATGGAACTTTTAATACTCAGCCTGGTCTAGGCGTACAAATTCTTTGGCGTCCTACCGGGACCTTCTCCGTATTGGGAAATCAATATTACGGTGCGGACACGCTCAACAATGCTGAACGTAAACGATTTCATACTGACGACAGTGTGATGGTGAAATATTACGACAGAGGCGGTAAAGGTCTAAGTCAAGCTGCCGCATCGTTCACCTTTGATGCTGGTTGTGAATCGGGTGGGGGAACGGATTGTGCTACCTCTCACTTTGTGGGCGCGATGGCGTACAATCGCCTTTGGTTTAATGACAATCATTACGGGCTGACCATCGGTGGTGGGGTGTGAATAGCACACGATTGTGTCCCTCTTTAACTCGCACGCGATTCTGTCCCTTTTGCTGTCGTTTAAAAACAATGAGTTAAGCTCTTCTGAAACCAGGAGGGCTAGACAATTGACAGATA
>CAIMWN010000208.1 GCA_903845155.1 Oligoflexia bacterium | reverse complement strand
TGTAATGAATTTGCTGAATCGTTCAGAAGCATTGCAAAATTAATCACAAATTGACTCAAGCGTTTTGCCGCTTCAGTCATGCTGGTGTTGGATTGCCCTGTTGGTCTGAGCAAAATTCCCATTCGACTCGACAGTGGGGCCATGATCTGTCCAAAAGTATTCAGTTTCAACCTAAGTTTTGCAATTTCTGGTTTGGTGAGTTGCTGGTCGCTTCCGCCTAAAACGGCTTTCTTCAATTTGAAAATGGCATCAGTGAAAGTATCATTGAGAGGGCGATTGCTTGGAAAGTAGCGATTTGCGTAATGTTGAAGTTCTTTCTGAGTGTAGTAATCTGAATTTTCGCCGTGAGTATAACCCGAAAAAGTGCTCAGCCCTTTATCCAAGCAGTTCCAAATTTGACTTTGTTTTTGTTGGTCAGCAGTGCTTTCAGTATAGCGTCCCTCGAATAGCACTTGAAGTTGATCCGGCAATGCAGTGAGACAAGACAAGTCGAGGTTTTCATTTTGAAATGAAGCTTGGGTTTTCGCCCTATCTTTTATCCATGAGCATCCGGAGGTGATTTGAGAAACAATAACGAAAACGCAGAAGAGTGGTAATGTTTTAATAGACATATTGAAATCCTCCACGGATTCGATCAAGCGTTCTTAAGTCGGATAGAAATTCAGCACCGCGGTCCGGGGACGAGCTTCTCAGTGCAGCCACAATATCGCCACCAAAGAATAGAATTGTGTTTTGTTTAAGATTGTAGAAAAGATCGGCTGATACCCAATCGCCGTCGACGCTGTATTCATGAATATATTTGAATTCAAGAGCAAGTCGATTGGTTTCATCTGGGTTGAAAGTATGGCTGAACGCAAGCTGACTCGCGTTTCGGTAGAAAACATGCGAACTAAAAATACTAGAATTAGCACTTGCATACGGGCCCACATCAGCCTGGAGGCCGCCCTTTGTCCAGATTTGAGTCAGGAGTAATTTAGAGTGAGCAGTTTGATATTTGATCCATGGGCTCCAGGTGTATGAGGTGCTGAGTGGAGTGGTGGTGTAATCAGAGGGGATAGACTCCTCGCTCGGGACGTCGGTAAGCGCATTTCCGCCAAAGGAGATTCGATCGTCAAAGCGATAACCCAATTCTGCATTATAGACATGATGATAGAGAAGTCGTGGGTGCAATTGCACTACGATTTGATCAAGTGGGATGGAGAGAGATGCTTGAAGTGCGATCGGAAAATAATTGAGCGGCAAGTATCCGTATGCAAAACGTCCGAATACCGGAATTTCCTTTTTGGTTTCCATCATGAAGGCGATGCTTGGCCTAAAAATTATACTGCTCACGGGAGGAATCACAATTTCATAACCCAGCGGAGTGGGTTTATTTAAAAGAGTATAGGTTTGGGGAGTGCTGGCGATACTTTGCGGATGTTCTGAAGCGAATTGATTGTTTTCGATCACCACATTGGGCGTAATTTCTGGAAAAGTAAGATAAGAAAGGAAAAACCTAAAACTAAACTTTTGAGTTTCTGTATAGGCGAAAACGCCGGTAAGGCCCATCGGCGTGGCTCTTAATTTATCCCATGCATTGAGGGGTTCAAATTGCCCAAGACCCCACATGGAATCTAAAGTGCTCCATCCGATGTAACGCCGTCCAAAAGTGAATCGAAGTGGAGACTCGTAGCTCTGATCCTTTTCTCCCCAATAAAGATCTTTAATGGCGAGTTCATTTGCTTTGGGATGATTGGGACTAATTCTGATCAATGCATTTTCTCGATATTCGTACTCATCGCTTACCGATCCTGGCACATCTTCCGATTGTGCGCGCATACCCATGCTTACAATGGGGAAAGCCGACGGTGTGACATCGCCGCGCGAGAGGTCAGTTTCAAAGCCAAGATCGTATTTTGGCGAAAATGCGAAGGCACTTTCTCTTAATATAAAAAGCAGTGCGAGGCTCGAATGGAGGCGCTTTAGTTTCTGGTATTGCAGACGTTTTTTCATGTTGGACCGATCACTTTTAAAATGCATCTAATGCACCCTGTTAATCATGGATTGTCAGTGAAGTCAAAGTCTTATATGCTACACTGGCTATCGATGCAGACTCGGTTAGATGAGATTCTTAATAAAATTACCGGACTGAATAATACTGCTGTTCTCGCGGTAGGTCCGGGCTTTGTACGTGAAGATTATAAAGCGCTTTGTTTTCACAACGGAAATGGTATTACCGAGGCCGCAATCCAAAGCCCAAAGCAAATTGCTCAGACTTTAGTTCCAGAATCGAGCGGTCGAATACTTGAAGTTTCTGCTCGAGTAGAATTATTAAGAGAAACATTTAAAAATCAACATTTGAAAGAAGCTTTGCCCACCTTGATTGAGCATCGCTTCCGCCCTCGTTTTTTTGAAAGCTTGGATCGGACCCTTCAAAAGGGACGTTTGTTTTTTGCGCATCAAGGTGAGGCCAGTGTATTGCAGGCTAGATTGGAAGAGCGTTTAGGCAAAACCGAAAAGCGGGAAGAGTTTTTTCTCTTGAATCGTTTTTGGGAAAGTTTGCTGGATGCGCGCAACCTTTGGGATGAAGCTCGAATTTATGAGGTCGCTGCGTCCAGAATCGAAACTCATCTCCCTGACGTCTTTCATGGAAAAACAATTTATAAACTTGAACATTTTCCGGATTCTCCAAAACTCCAGTTTTTTTGGAATTCGATTTCACGTCTTATTCCTGTTGAAGTGATCAAGCCCAAAGAGGAGCAAAATGACTCTTTGGTGCCACTCAAACTAAAGCGAAGGATCGCGCACTCCTTAGAAGATGCTGCCCATTTTCTTTTTGATGACATGATAGAAAAAGAAGCGTGTGAACCGGGATCGATTCATCATCAAGCCATAGTCATTCAAGACGAACCTGCCATCAGACGCACGCTCAGGCGCGTGATGGAATCGCGAGGGCTTTCACTTAATGATCCACGTGATCCCACCTTAGTCGTCCAAAGTGAGGAAGTTAAACTCGCGCTCCTTGAAACAGAAATGGTAGCAAAAAACTTTCCGAGTCCCATGGTTCTACAGTGGCTAAATGCTCAATCTGAAACTAAACTCGAACTTGGAGTTAATCGCAAAGCCATCATTGAAAAAGGTATTATCCAAGGTTTGGATTCGTACAAGGTCATTCCACCAGTATTTTTAAAGTTGAAGGATCTTTCGGATCGCTACCCCAAGCGGATTTCATTAATGAAACTCCATGAATTAATTCAGGAGACGATTCAACGTTATCAGCTCCCCATTTGGGTAAACCAAGTATTTGAAAAGGTCTTCAATGAATGGGAACTGTCCTTCCGACAGATTGTGCTGCCTGGCGAAGAAAGAAAAATTCGATCCTGGCCGATTCGCCACTTAACTGAACAGTTGCTTGATAAAATAAAACGCACCACACCCGTCATAACGCCACTTAAGAATTTGGGTGGAATTCATTTATTTAGGGTGGATCAGGCAGTGAATCCTTTGTTAGATTCTGTAAAAACGGAACTTCATTTTTTCGGTGTCGGCAATTCCTTTTTTGAGCCGAGCGATGAAGGTTCTGATTGGTTTTCAGCACGAGACTTGGAAGTTCTTTCGAGTGAGTTCGGTTTGCCTTCGATGCTGGAAGCACAAAAGGAAAGAATGCAGTCGTTTCTTGCTTGGTGTGGAACGAATGAGAAAACAAAAAACTTTTGGGAGTATCTTTATGATGAAGGAGGTTCTGAGTGCGCATCCATCGAGCTTCACTTGACGGAGCAAAAGGAAATTGAGATTGAGACTCAAGAAGATTTGGGACTACATCCAAGCTTAAAGGCGTCGTTGACTTCTCAATATAAAGTTCAGTCATCCGAAGTTTGTTTGCCTTTGCCCAAGTCAGAGTGGCCGATTAGTTTTTTAAATGCTTATGGCAATTGCGCATTTACAGCGTACTCAGGCTATTTGCTTTCGCTCTATGATGAACGCGAAACAGATTTTGAATTAAAGGGTGATAGTTACGGAAATCTAGTGCATGCAGCCCTCGAAATTCTTTTGCTGAAAAAAATAACACCAGCACTAGCCTTTGAAGAGGCATGGAAAAGTACGGCCCAGTTAGCGTGGCTGAAAAGTGACCGACTTTATCGGGCGATTAGAAATAAAACAGTGCTGCTTTTGGAAGAGTTTTTGTTATCTGAAGCAGGTTATCGCGAACGGTCAGGGGCTGAACTTAAGGAACTGGAGCATGAAGTAATTTGGAATAAAGAAGGGATCACGTGGAAGGGGCGGGCAGATCGAATCGATCAACATGCAGAAGGGCTCATATTAATTGATTACAAAACGAGTTCAAGTCTTCCGACCGGAAAGGAAACCGTTGAAAAGGGTTTAGGTTTACAACTCGCTATTTATTCTCTCGCTCTTAAGGATAAATTTAATCAGGAAGTAGTGGCGGCGCAGTATCTTCAGTTGACTCAACAGAAAATCAATAGAAATGTCGGTGTGCTGTTTCAAAAATGGAATCAATCGAAACCGACGCAACCCGTTCCTTATGGAATCACCAACGCGTCAAGTCGAAGTCAGTCGGTATTCACCGAGGAGCCCGATGTGATATGGGCTCGCGTCGACGAAAAAATCACTTCACTCATTATTAAGCTAAAACAAGGTAATTTCTCGGCAAAACCCGCAGACCCGGATGAGTGCACTCGTTGTAGATATGTACTTGTTTGTGGCAAAAAACGGATCGCTAGCGAAGACTAGTGGGCTCATGTGTTACGATCTTGTGTTTGTTTTGAGGCTGTTTTGCCCTGTAATAAGGCATATTTTGTTAAGTAATGTCAAAGGCGTTCCGATCTGAAGGTATGAAAGTTTTATTTCATTACTCTTTAATGGTGTTGTTTGCTCTCAGTTTGAGCGCTTGTTCACCAGGGTTACGAAATATTGCAGGCACTGCAATCGTGAGTGGGCCCACACCAACCCCTTCGCCAGCCGCCGCTGTTGCGCTTTATGTTTCACTTGGTTTATACGGTGATGATACCTGCGCAATTGTAAATGGAGCGCTTCAGTGTTGGGGATATAATGGAAATGGTGAACTGGGTGATGGCACTAATTCGGACGAACACATACCAGAAACAATTATTACCAGTGGAGTGACTCAACTAGCAAGCGGTGCAGCCCATACTTGTGCAATTGTAAATGGAGCACTTCAATGCTGGGGAAGTAATGGAAACGGGCAGCTGGGTGATGGAACCACAACTAGTAACTATGAACCAAAAACGATCATTGAAAACGGAGTGACTCAAGTCGCAACTGGAGCTTATTTTTCCTGTGCAATCGTGAGCGGAGCACTTCAATGTTGGGGACAAAACGGCAACGGTCAAATTGGGGATGGAACCACTAATGAGCACCATGGTCCAAAAACGGTGATTACCAGTGGCGTGACACAAGTTTCATTAGGGAACTCTCATGCTTGTGCAATTGTAAATGGAGCACTTCAATGTTGGGGAAATGGTAGTGATGGGCAAGTTGGCGATGGGACTGGTCAAGATCGTCATCTCCCTAAAACCATTTTTACCAGTGGCGTGACGCAAGTCACGGCAGGTGCTTATCATACCTGTGCCCTCGTCAATGGAGTAATGAAATGTTGGGGGCAGAACGATCACGGACAACTCGCGGATGGAACTACAAATAATCATTATGCTCCTGAAGTTTCGATTAGTTCAGGAGTTACTTCAATGTCAGCAGGTGGTTATCATACTTGCGCACTGATAAGTGGTGCTCTTCAATGCTGGGGAAATAATGCTAACGGCGAACTGGGGGATGGAACCACTACCGATCAACACACGCCAGAAACAATTATCGCCACAGGTGTAACTCAATTTTCTTTAAGTGATCAGCATACTTGTGCAGTAGTTAGTAGCATTTTAAAGTGCTGGGGAATGAATAACTACGGGCAGCTGGGTGATGGAACGACCACAGATCAGCACATTCCAGAGGTCATTATTCCAATTCCTGCCGCATCAGCAACGCCTACACCTGTAATGTTGGGAGCAGTAGTGGGTGTATCGGGCAGTGCAGTAGGTAGTGTTCATCACACCTGCGCTGTGGTGACTGGCGGTGAATTAAAGTGTTGGGGCTACAATAGTAATGGCCAACTCGGCGATGGAACCACGACTGACGAACATGCGCCAGAAACTATTATCACGAGTGGGGTTACTCAAGTTTCAAATGGTGGGTATGATAGCTGTGCGGTAGTAAATGGTGCACTCGATTGTTGGGGATCTAATAACAGTGGGCAATTGGGTGACGGAACGACTACGGATCAACATGCTCCTGAAACGATTATAGCAAATGGGGTTACACAAGTATCAACTGCGGGATCGAACACGTGTGCTGTTGTGAATGGTTCGCTGCAATGCTGGGGAGATAATGGTTCAGGGCAGTTAGGGGATGGAACTACTACTTCCCACCTATCGCCAGAAACGATTATTGCAAGTGGGGTCACTCAAGTTGCATCAGATGTTAATTCTGCCTGTGCAATTGTGAACGGTGCGCTTAAATGTTGGGGAACCGCGGATTTGGGTGATGGAACCACCAATGCAAGTTTGGTTCCAGAAACGATTATCGCGAGTGGAGTTACTCAAGTGGCGATGAGCTCTGGCACTACTTGCGCAATCATTAGCGGAGCTCTTCAATGTTGGGGGAACAATGGGAGTGGGCAGCTGGGCGATGGTACTACCACTGACGTTTTGTCGCCTGAAGTAATTATCGGAAGCGGAGTTACTCGATTCGGAATTGGCGTGGGATATGCTTGTGCCGTTGTGAGTGGCGCGCTTGAATGTTGGGGAATTAATTCAATTGGAAATCTTGGCAATGGAACATCCAATACTAATAGCAATGTTCCTGAAACGATTATTGCAAGTGGAGTGAGCGACGTGATGATGGGCTTTGATCACACTTGTGCTGTTGTAAATAACGGACTTCAATGTTGGGGAGACAATGCGAACGGTCAGCTTGGAGATGGAACCACGAATGCACATTATTCACCAGAGGTGATCGGCGCAGCGGTGCCGCTACCTGTAGGGAATTTAACAGCGGTCAGAAGTGGAAACTCAAGCAATCATACTTGCGCAATCGTGAGTGGGGCATTGAAATGCTGGGGATCAAATAGTAGTGGCCAACTCGGTGACGGGACGACCACAGATAATGCTGAGCCAAGAACTATTATTTCGAGTGGCGTAACTCAAGTGGCGACCGGGGGGCTTCATACTTGCGCGATCGTGAATGGAGCGCTTGAGTGTTGGGGCAATGGAAGTGCCGGTCAACTGGGAGATGGAACCACCGGAGATCAGCATGTACCAGAGGTCATCATTGGAAGTGGGGTGACCCAATTTGCTTTGGGGTATTCTCATTCATGTGCAGTAGTGAGTGGAGCACTTCAATGCTGGGGTGCTAACAATCGTGGTCAAGTGGGCGATGGTACAACTGCCAATGTAAACTCACCGGAAATCATCATTGGCAGCGGAGTTACCCAAGTGGCGCTGGGGGCAACTCATACCTGTGCGATTGTAAATGGAGCAATCCAATGTTGGGGCTCTAATAGCAATGGTCAACTGGGTGATGGAACCACGACAGATTCCTCAACTCCTGAAATTATCGTTGCCAGCGGTGCAACTCAAGTTCAGTTAGGTGCCTATCATAGCTGTGGGCTTGTGAGCGGAGCCCTGCAGTGTTGGGGGCAAAATAACTATGGCCAACTTGGTGATGGCACTACCAGTGATTTTCCTGAGGCTGAAACCATTATCGCGAGCGGCGTCTCTGCCTTTGCATTGGGATACTATCACACCTGCGCAATTGTGAACGGAGCGCTCCAATGTTGGGGCGATAATAATAATGGTCAACTCGGAGATGGAACTACTCTTAATGTTTATGTTCCTGAGTCAATCATTGCAAATGGTGCCTCAGGCATTTCCCTTGGCGCCTACCACACTTGCGCAATGGTGAGCGGCACTCTTCAGTGTTGGGGTGATAATACAAGTGGTGATTTAGGCGATGGAGCCACTACTCAGCAAAATTCACCAGAAACTATTCTTGTGCAGTAGGTATTGGTTGAGTGAGGCCTGGCTGTAATTTTGGTGATTCTTGGATTTTAGAATCTTCAGTAGCAGTCTGAAAATGATATACTAGAATGCTCGCTAAGCGCGAAGTTTTAGAGTTCAGTCCGTCGCTCGTTTCAAAGTCGAGGTGTGAATACGAAAGCCCAATGCTGAAACGTGAATGATTTTCATTTTCAAGAAAAAAATATTCAGCTGCTATTTCATAGCGTCTATCCTTGCTGAAACTGAATGCTTTTGAAAGTATAGGCGCGAAATGAAGAGTCATCGTTAGGGATCTTTTGTTTTCGAAAGTTCTCGCAGCAGTCCATCCAAAGTCAGGGCCCATAACATTGTCATAACCAATGCTGTTGCCACTGGTGGTGGAAGCAAATATTCCCAAAGATAGTTGATGAGTAGCTTGACCAAATTGCCAAGCGGTGAGGTAATTCGCCGCCACATAAAAATCATAAAAGCGTAGCGCCGCGTAGTTGGTATTCATTCCAAACAACGAATTTGAAATGGTAGACTGAGCTCGAAAATCAACCAGTGGAGTAAGTCGGTAATTGGCCCCTAGGCGCAGATCCAAAGCGCCATCTTTTAAATCACTACTGTAATCTTGCCCATAGGTGTTGATTGCAAATCCAAGGCCCGCATCGTATTTCCACGGCGCATCAGTTGCCCCTGCAAGCGTTGGGATGAAAAATGCTAAAAAGGGTAAAATCATTCGCACCTCAAAAGATTAACAGTGCCAGTCCACACAGTGAAGATTTTTTTAAAGTGTGAAATTTTGGGAAGTGGTTGATCATGGTTTTTGCATAAAATAATACCAAGTTATGTTTCTGACAAAAACACTCAACAATTGCTGAATTAAAAACTTCCTCTGAACCCTTCACATGCTATTCTTTTGGAGAGAAATGTTGCAGTCACTCCGCTCAAAAGTATTCGCATTTTTGTCCCTCCTCATGCTCGTGAGTCTCACTGGCGTTGGGGTGAGTTTCATGATCACTCAAAACGTAAATGCACGTCTTTCTGAGATTAATCTTCGCTCCGTTCCCATGCAGCGCGAACTCACTCAGCTTGCGTCTGACACCGAGCTTTTAAAACGGGAATTGGATCGGAGTTTGGGTTTTGCCCATTGGAGTGATCCGCGTTGGAAGCCCAAACGTATTCCGCTATGGGCAATTGAAGTTCATCGCACCACTTTAGAGCGTTTTAAAAAAGAAGATCTTAATACACAATCCTGGCGTGATTGGTATTCACGCTTGATCAGAATGAATTCCGACCTTGGTCAATTGGCGGAGCAGCTTTATATACAGCTGCAAAGTTTGAATATCGATCGAGCTTCCGAACTATATCCTGAATGGCTAAAGCAACTAGACATGCTTCAAAAGGAAGTAGAGTGGGCAAAGCGTGAAATGGATCGTGAAACGAGAACCGCGTTTCAAGAAGCACAAACGAATGTACAGAATTTAAGACTCGCGCTCCAATTGCTTTTGCTATCGGTCATTGGTGTGGCCCTTACGATGCTCTGGATGGGTGAGCGAGCACTTCGCCCTATCGGTAGGCTTAGAAAAATTGTTCAAGACATTACCGAGCGTGGTGCGCTCACGATTAATGAGAGATCTCAGCTTCCTGAGATTCCGTTATCTAAAAAAGATGAAGTAAGTGAGCTTGCGCGCGAGTTTCACCAAATGGCGACGAGCTTGATTGAACGCGAAAAAATGATTGAGTTTCAAAAAGAGCGTCTTGAGGAGCAGAATAAACTCCTGATGCAAATGGGTGAACTTCAAAAAAGACTTCAGCAGGCGGAGCATCTCGCTGCGGTGGGGAGAATGTCGGCCCAGGTTGCGCATGAAGTAGGTAACCCCTTGCATTCGATCGGCCTGGAGGCTGAACTTGCACTCGATGTCATCAATCAAGTGAATCAAACGCCAACCGAGAAATCGGCCTCAAAAATCTCTTTGAAACAATCCGTTCAATCCATTTTGCAGAGCGTGGAGAGGCTCCAAAAGATTATTCAAAATTATTTGCGTCTTTCAAAACCATCATCTGGCTGTAAACAACCTATTGATTTACAAGAGTTGATGGAACACGTGCTCGCCACTTACTCAAATTCATTTCAAGCCCTTAAAATTAGGGTGAACTGGAATTTCGATTCTAAATTGAAAAACCAAATGATGATGGCTGATCGCGACCTGCTCGAATACGCGTTGGGTAATCTCATCCGAAATTCAATTCAAGCTTTAGAGCATCATGATCGAGGAAGTCCAAAACAAATTAAAATCGAAGTGGCGCAACATGATCAGAATCAAGTAAAAATTGTAATACATGATAATGGTCCAGGAATACCTGATTCCGTAAAGCAGAACTTATTTAAACCCTTCATTACGACCAAAGCGCAAGGCACAGGGCTTGGCCTATCGTTCGTGAAAAAAGTATTTAACGATGCAGGTGGGGACTTTGTACTCATTAATTCGGCACCCGGAATGGGTACCGAATTCGAAGGTGTATTGCCATTGGGACAGGTAGTCCCATGATTAAAATTTTACTCGTCGACGATGATCCCCAGTCACTTGAATCTACAAAGCGTATTCTTGAACATGCTCAATATGAAGTTTTCTGCGCTAAATCGGGAGTAGATGCTTTGGCTTTTTTGAAGGCCAATCGTAGTGCCGCTCCTGGTTTGGTGATTACTGACGTTCGCATGCCCGGAATGACTGGCATCGAATTTGTAGAGGCGTATCAAAAGCTAGGGTTTGAAATTCCCTTCATTGTCATGACAGCATTTGGTCAGGTACAAGATGCTGTTTGGGCAATGAAGATGGGTGCAACTGATTTTCTCTTAAAGCCATTTAAGCGCCAGGCCTTGTGTGATGCGGTTGAACTCGTTTCTAAAAGAATCAAGCGGCCAGAGTTCAATCATAGCAAAAATGCACAAAACACTTTAATCGGTTCTTCAAAGGTAATGCAGAAATTGAAAATGCTCATTGAGCAAGTAGCGAAGACAGACGCTTCAGTTTTGATCCTGGGTGAGAGTGGAAGCGGAAAAGAGCAAGTAGCAAAACTCATTCATGAATGGAGCGAACAAAAATCCGGACCTTTCGTGGCATTAAATTGCGCTGCCATTCCTGAGAATTTAATTGAAAGTGAATTGTTTGGGTACGAAAAGGGAGCTTTTTCTGGGGCAAATCAAACGAAACCGGGTTTGATCGAATCTGCAAATTCAGGTACGCTCTTGCTTGATGAAATTGGAGATATGCCACTTTCTCTTCAGCCCAAACTTCTTCGTGTCTTAGAAGATCAAAAGGTGAGGCGCCTCGGTTCAAATACTGAAAAATCGATTCAAGTTCGAATTCTAGCAGCAACCCATCAAGATTTAACCCGTCGGGTGCAATCAGGGCAATTTAGACAAGATTTATTCTATCGCCTCGATGTAATGTCACTTTCAGTTCCTGCGCTGAGGGATCGGATTGAAGATATTCCTGAATTGACTCAGTATTTTCTATCCAAATTCTCACTTGAGTATGTAAAGAAAATTTCAGGTATTGATACCGAAGCCCAAGCGCTCTTAATGAGTCATTTTTGGCCTGGCAATGTGCGTGAGTTGTCAAATGTACTGGAGCGTGCGGTGGTTCTGAACGAGGGAGGACTCATCCAGAAGAAAGATCTACCAGCGCACCTTGAGATTCCGCGAGAAAACCTGACGAACTCAAATGATCTGAATCAAAGTATCACCATTCCACTGGGAATGAGTTTAAAGGATATTGAAAATTTAATGATTCAAAAAGCACTGTCCGTCAGTCATGGTGATCGGGCCCAGGCAGCGAGACTACTTGGTGTAAATGAAAGAACAATTTATCGTCGGATCAGTAAGTCGAAAGAAGAGTAATTCTCCATACTCTTTTTTGACCGAGAGTCGATGGAGTTACATCCACCTTGATTGACTTTTCAATTCCATAAAAAAACCCACGCATATATTGATGATAGAGTTGGCACAAGGTGAGCACGCTTGGGTGATGATTAAGCGAAGAAATCGAGAGCGGCGAAGTCAACCAATAGAAAGAACAATGATGCGAGTTTTGTTGTTCAAATAAAAATGCATCTTTTTTTTGTATGGCGCTGTCCGCAAGAGTTTTCGCGATGTCAGAAATGCTCAATTCTGCCCGCGTCTGGTTAATGTTCCACTTCGCCTCTGCCTGGATTTTTCCTTCTTGCCAGGTAATTTGTTCTAGTGAGTTAATGAGCGATGCTGCGTCGGTAGTGTGTTCGAGAGCGTTATTGAGAACTGAGAGTTGGACAATCCAAATCATCTCTTCGAGTTCATCTAGAAATTCCGATACACTGGTAGCGTCGACCATGGTTGAAAGATCGGGTAAAAGTTTGTCCAATTTAAGTTTTTCAAGGAGCCAAAGGTTTTGAACTAAATTGGGGGGGATGAAACGCTCTAAACGGTGTAACCGTGGTGAGCCAGCGCTCACTTTGGCTTCCGGTGCAATCTCATTCAGCCATATTTGAGTTAAATGATGAATTTCCAGTATGTGCTGGTAACGTCGATCATCTTCTAGTTTTGGATCTCGTCGATCCCAAGTATTCATTTCCATGAGATTTGCACCTACTGTAGAAGCCCAACTTTAGTCTGAGTGACTCTTTCGCTTAAGAGACAAGCGCCTAATAAGTGATTGAGTTCTTTTCGTTTCATTTTTTCATCCGAATACGCTTTAAGAATTTGCTGGCTCATGGACTGTGCCTGCGCTGGATTTTTCGGTAAGCGGATCATCTGACAAAGTTCGTTCCAGGTAGGCTCAGGAATATGTTTTTGCACATCCATCATCAATTCAAAACAACGCTCTCTTAGCCAAGCATCCTGAATAAAGAGTTGTTGTGTGAGGCCTTTAGCTGTCGTAAGTAAAATGCCGGGCGTGGGGAATTTTACTTGGGTAATTTGGTGTATTGCCAGAGTCGGGGGTAAGGTTGTGGTAAAGCGGATGAGTGGATGCTGAGACGGTGCTGCGAGGTCGCCATCCACCATCACTGTTTGAAATAGCTTAGAATAAATGATTTGCTCGTCAGGAGTGATGAGAGAAAATAGCTTGCTTTGGTGATTTTCGAGATGGTTGCAAACTTGTGCCGCCACCGTAAATGCATGGGCCTTTAATTTTTGATTCATTTCGAATAAGCTTTCGAGCTCATTCATCGCTTGTCCCGGTTCAGTTGCAATTTGTTGAAGTGCTTTTTGATCCTGTTCTGACAATGTTTGATGATCCACCGGATTCTGTAAAAAATCACTAATGTGATGGGGCACTGGCACCGCCTTAAGGTCAGTTTCTTTGAGAAGCCATGTTCCTTTTTTTCGTTCTACCGAGTAATTAAACCAATCCCGAATGAATTGAGAGCGAATCAGCATTTGAAGTGCTGAGTTCCAGTTTTTTTGAATAGGTGCAACCCAGAACAAGGCAGAACTATTCTTCATGTACTCCGGAAGTTGAGAAAGTTCAGCAGTAAATATTTCGCTACCATTTTTGTTGCTCTCACACCAAGTATAGAATCCATGTTCCGCCTTCAATGCAGGACTGTCAAAAAGTGCTAAGTTAGAATTGACGGTAACGGAAGCGGTGCCATGAACAGCGCGGATAATCGCCAGTTGTCCAAGCGGAGTTGCATTTCGTTTTAAATCCTCAATGCGGTCTACGAGTTGATCATCAGTTGGGTTGAACCAATGTTGCTCCCATTCACGCTGATCAATCGGACTCACGCGCGCATGAATATTGTATGGCTCCGCTGGGAAAACTTGATCTGGTTTTTGGACCAAAGAAAATACTCGATCAAAGAGGGTGCTTACATCGTTCGCGTTGCGAATGCTTCCATAAGTCTTGATCATCAGTGGGCGATGGCTTTTCCTGAACTCAAGGCTCGTCTCTTTTTTTAATAGATAAAGAACTTTGGGGAGGTCGCGTTTTAATAATTCTGATTCACATTGAAGCGAAGAAAAGTCTGCAATGAGCATGATTTTTGCTTGGTTCAGAATAAACTGAAGAGCTGGTTTTCCTGAAGCTTCGGTCAGTAGTTCTTCCCTAGCCCAAATGAGTACGCCACCTTGTCTTAGTTTTTCAAGTGACTGACATGCTTGGTACATGCCTCTCGTCGTCGTTGGTTGTTTTAGTTTTTTAAGAATTGAATGTTGATCTACTTGTTTGCGAAGGCTTTGGGCGGCGAGCGTCCTGCCCTGTGTACGAATGATACTTTCTTCAGCGATGAGGGCAATTTCACAACAAGAAATAGCTTCCATTTGTTGAATGACATTTTGTTTTCCTGAGTGAGTCAGCAACATGTTTGCTTGCTGTTCCATGCTCATTTCAAGGCCATTCCCTTTAATCCAAAGTTGCGGAGCTTTTGGTTCATTCCATAAAAAACGAACTTCACAGAAGAGGAGTTCAAAGCAAAGTGGTTCAAAACCAATCCACTCAATCTCTTGGGGGGATGATTCCATCAGACTGCCATCGCGAAGGGTAGGGCAAAAGCCGTACTGAGTCTCGCTCATGTAGCCCTCTTTACGATACAAAATTTGATTCTTGCTGATTGCCTTCCAAAGATTTTGGTAAAAACCTTTGTGATAACGATCGCGCTCGCCCGAGGTATCGGCAGAAAGTTGAATTGCTCTTGAAAGCATCCACTCTTTGGCTTCGTCAATATTCTCGATTTTATCGAGTAAATCCCAAAGAGTATCCTGCGAACTCGCTGTCATTTTGTACCAGGAGTAGAAATTTCGTTGGATGAGTTGGCAAGTAGAGGTTTGAAGATGAATAAAAGGGCGCAGGCCCTTTTCAACTGCAGCGGTCAGGTCCTTTAAGTCGGTTTTTTGAAAGGTAAAGCTGGGGGTATTGTTCCAGGATTTTAGTAATAAAGCTTTAGCAATTTGAACAAAAGCGATCTGTTTAAAGAGTTGTTTAAGGGCTTCATGCTCGTTTTCATTCCGGTCCATGCGCACGTAGCGTTTTAAAGCTTCTTGTGGGTCCGTGGGCTCTGGATCCCCGCTCAGTTCCGACAAAAATCTTCCAAGGCTTTCACGTCTCGATTGATTTAACTTCAAGAGATCTTCTGGCTTCTTCAGTTGTTCCAAGATCAAAGTCTGGATAAAGGACTCAAATTGTTCAAAAAGCGGTGAAGGGAGGGCTTGCGGTGGTCTCACTAATGGAGCAATTGAAGCAGTTCCGATTTCGGGTGAAGCAAGACCCGAGAGTAAGGAAGACACGGAGTGCCCTTGAGTAATACTCTTTTTCTCGATCTGCTTTTCGAGTCGTTTCTTTTCTAACCAAGTTGTTGGGTCAAATGTGGTGCTCATGAGTTGACTATTTTCCCCCGAATCAAACCATCGCTATTCAGTAGGTGAAAAACCATAGCACGTAGTCTGAAAGGACGACTAGAGTAAAATATAGCCCAGAGAATTAAAAGTTAACACATTGCATTTACTCAGTTTTTAATAATATTAAGCCTTTTTCGATTTTGGCCGAAGAGAGGGTGTGATGTCTAACCAGTTATCTAGAATTCGCAATTTGATTACCGAAATCGACCAGATCCAAAAACTAGGGCAAGTGATGCCTAAGGTGGCCGAATCTTTGCCTTTCCCAGTAATGCCGACCGAAGCGAAGGTAAATAATGAAGAAAAACCTCTTGAAGCTGCCATCGACAACCTCGTAATATTACCAGATGCGCCACAAACGGAGCAAGCGTTCGTCATGGGAAAGGTGGCAATTCGGCTCACCGGAAATGTGGTCGTTCAACTTCAAATTGATGATACGAATGAAGTGGTCGAGGTCAGCCGGATCGAAAATGCAATTAAGATTTCCTTTAGCGACGGAAAAGCAGTTCACTTACCTTTAAAAGCCGTGGCATAGTATAGGTGTGTTGAGAATCACATCAGGCGTACATCGCGGTCGTCTTATCCAATCATTAGCAGGAACTCAAACCAGGCCTACTTCAGAACGGCTACGTCAATCGTGGCTCAATTCACTTCATATGGGTTTACAGGATGCTCGCATTCTCGATCTTTTTTCTGGTTCAGGCGCTTTGGGACTCGAGGCTCTTTCTAGAGGGGCGGCGTCGGTTATCTTCGTCGAAGAAAATCCAAAGGCAGTTCAGCTCATCCAACAAAATGCAAAATCACTTGGCTTGAGCGAACAAATTAAAGTGATTCCACGAAAAGTCGAACAGGTATTGAAATATTTGGCAGAAGAACCGCCGTTTGATTTTGTTTTTATGGATGCCCCTTATCATCAAGGCTACGAAGAGAAGGTTTTATTAGAATGGCCTTGGGAGAAAATACTGCTCGATCAGGGCAAGCTTTGCATCGAAAGTGGTTATCGTAAAGAAGGTACGCACCTGCCACCCGGAACGCTCAAGATTGTTCGCGATGAGCGTTATGGTGAAAGTCAATTAACATTTTATGCTAACAAAAGAGAGCAGGACACATGAGGGCAGTTTATCCGGGATCATTTGATCCTTTCACAAACGGTCATTTAGATATTTTGGAAAGAAGTCTTCATCTCTTTACTGAAGTCGTGGTTTTGGTGGCAGGTTCAGGCCGTAAAAACACACTGCTGACCGTTAAAGAAAGAGTGAATCTGATTAAAGAGGTCGTAAAGAACAACCCGAAAGTGAAAGTGGATTCCACTACGGGGTTGATTATGGAGTACGCGCGCACCCATGAGATTGGAGCGGTGATTCGTGGCCTTCGAACTCCAAGCGATTTTGAGTATGAATATATGATGGCGACCATGAACAAGAATATTCATCCTCAATGTGAAACTGTTTTTATGATGACTTCGCAAGGGCTTTATTTTGTGAGCTCAACAATGATTAAAGAACTGCATTTATATGGTGGAGATATTTCACCCTATGTTCCCGCTGCCGTTTTACACAAACTTAGAGAAAAACTCCCCTGTAAGGAATAACGTAAAAATAAAAAGGTGACTTATGCTATCGACACGAGTGAAGTTTTTAAAAGAGAGTGCCACTCTAAAAATTAATGCCATGGTAAATCGTCTCAAGAGCGAGGGGAAAGATATTTATAACCTTACAGCCGGAGAACCTGATTTTGCTCCGCCTGAAGAGGCAAAGCAGGCTGTAATAAATGCAGTGGCAAAAAATCTTTCCAAATATACACCCACACCAGGGATTGCCGAGCTGCGAGAGTTGATTGCAAAAAAAACAAATGTGCAACAGCCAGCGCTGGCTTCTCATCCGTGGAAGCCAGCAGATGTCGTAGTGACCAATGGGGGAAAACAAGCGATATTCGATGCGATTCTTTGCCTCATTGATCGCGGTGACGAGGTGATCATTCCGGCACCCTATTGGTTGAGTTATCCTGAAATGGTGAAGGCAGCCGAAGGTGTTACCAAGGTAATTCAAACCGATTTTTCTCAGCATTACAAAATGACTCCGAAACAATTAAATGCAGCAATTACTTCAAAAACAAAAATGCTGATAATTAATTCGCCTTCGAATCCCACCGGAGCGCTTTATTCCCGTGAAGAACAAAAAGCGATTGGAGAGGTGCTCGAGGCCCATCCTCATGTTTGGATCTTGAGTGATGAGATTTATGATCGCATCGAATTTAAAGTGGGGAGTTGGAGTTCCTTCCTTCAAGTAAATCCATCGCTTCGAGAACGCACCATTACCGTCAACGGTTTGTCTAAAAGTGGTGCGATGACGGGCTGGAGAATCGGTTGGTCAGTGACGCCAGATTCTTTGACGCCCGCGCTGATTGCACTTCAAGGGCATTCAACATCTGGTATTTGTTCACTCTCTCAGGCGGCTGCTGTGGCGGCACTTAAAGCCCCTTCTGAGTTGTTTGAAACTCAACGCCTACAATATTTACACAGACGTAATTTAGCATTGGAAGTCTTGAGGAAATCGGCGAAAATCAAGGTAGTAGAGCCCGAAGGGGCTTTCTACTTATTTGTAGATGTGCAGGATGCACTGGAAGAAAATCAGAATGCAGATGGCTTTGCTGAAAAACTTTTGCAAGAAATTCAAGTCGCGGTGGTCTCTGGCGTGGACTTCGGCGCGCCCACTTGCCTCAGAATCAGTTTTGCGACTGACGAAAAAACACTCCTCGAAGCTTGCAGTCGTTTGGTTGAGTTTTGTAATCGTACTACTGAGCGCTTGCGGTAACGGTCCTTACAATATCGATAATGCTTCTGATCGAAAGAGCATGATGATCGATATACAAAATGCCCTTACTGTTGGCAATTGTACGAATGCCATCACTCTGTCAACACAACTCTATCAGTCTACTTATACTAACAATGATGTAAGGATGCTTTATGCTTCCGCGCAAGCGTGCAACATGGGCATACAGCTTTATACTTTAATTCAGAATATCGGTCAGGCTAATTTAGGTAGTCCGGATGATATCTTTAAGACTCTCGTAAAACTTTTTCCATCCAAGGCGGCGACGGACTCAAATTTGCAAAGTAGTTGGTATGCCATTGATGCGCTTCAATCCATTTTAAATCCTGGGGCCGTGGTCGCACCCGAAAACTTAACTTATGCAGGAAGTAACAATCCTGGCTCAATTAAATACCAAGATAGAACAGACGATGCAAATACCTATCTTGTATTTCTATCAATGGCAACGGTGGGAACATCTTTGAATCGCTATGGATATGGCCCCGCTGATGATCCGGCCACACTTGGCTATAACAAGGTTTTGGCACTGCCTTGGACTTCTCAAGCGTTGGTACAGGCAGACGCTACTTATGCAGCCTGTTCTCTTGCTTCTGGAATGTATAATATGTTTGATTCCATTCAAGCAGTGGGAAATATCGTATCAAGTTCATTGGGCGCGGCATTGAGCGGAGTCACCAATCTTCTTAAGGCGGGAATGGATCTCCAAGGCATCGCCGATTGCATGGCCATTTACGGAGTGGGCGCAACTACCCAATGCAATGCTGGAATTGCTAGGCTTAGGTTTAGAGGAGCTTGTGTTGAGCAGGGTCCGTCGGCTGCGGCAGCAGGTGGCGTAATTAAAGTCATCAATGCGGGGTGGTTGTGAAATGGGCGCTGATATTGATCAGCCTATTATTCAATCCTATCAACCGAAATGCGGATGCGGATGAAATACAATCCCTCATAAGACAACCTCGGTTGATGGCGATGGGGGGGGCAGGAGTAGCGCTTGCCGACGATGAATATGCCCTCTTTAATAATCCAGCAGGACTCGCTGGTTCAGATAAAAGAAGATTTAAAGTATTAGGACTCGGTCTAGAAGCGTCTCTCGGGACCTATCAGGCATTCGGTGATTCGGTGAGTGCTTTTTCAAATTTCAAAGCAAGCGCACTGAATACATTAATGGGTAAAGATATTTATATGCGAGCAAGTGGTGCAACCTTGATTATGCTGCCCCATTTTGAACTCGCATACATTGCCGATGTGCAAGGCGCACTCAATGAGTATAATTTGGCAAATCCAAACTTTAGGTTGGGGTACATGACCACACAAGGCATTCAAGCTGGAATGGGTTGGAGTTTAAAGAGTGGCAGAAATCCAATTGATGAGTGGAGAATCGGTATCGCAGCAAAAATACTTTGGAGAAAAGGCGGTTATTTCAATGTTTCTACCGCAGGTTTTCTGGAAGCGAGTGATCAAGGAAAGTCTTATGTTAATAATTTAGTGGGTCAATATGGAGTTGGGTATGGGGCCGATGTGGGTACCCAGTACGTTTATCACGCAGACAAAAAAACTGAATACCTGTTTGGCGCAAGTGTCACTGATATTGGAGATACCCGGTTTTCGCAAAGCACGGCAATGACGATTCCTATGAATGTTTCCTTAGGTGTGGCTGCGAAGAAAAATCTCGATTTTTTTAAAATCGCTTTTGATGCCGACCTCAGAAACTTGAATATGGACACCGCTTTTGTGAATAAAACCCATGTCGGTATTGATTTTGGAATACCATTATTCGATATTTATGCAGGCCTCAATCAACTTCGGGCCACCTATGGGATTTCGTTTGATCTCTGGATCACAAAAATATCACTCATGTCATACGGCGAAGAGTTGGGTGTCAGTTACGATCAAAATCCATCCCGTCGCTATATGCTTCAAATTGATTTTCAGTTGCCGATTTAAACGTCGCCAACCAATTTCTTCAGTTTTCCTTCTGCAAGGAAAAACAAAAGGCCGACCGCCACACCCATGCAACAAAGAAGAAGGAAAAAATTATCTTTAGGCATGCGGGTATAAAATGAACCTACATATCCTGCTAAGTAATTCCCGATGAAACTAGAAAAAAGCCAGACCCCCATCATCATGGACGCCATGCTGGCAGGTGCCACTTTATTATAGAATGATAATCCAATAGGTGAAAAGTAAAGCTCACCCATGGTGAAAATCCAAGTCGTAATCACGAGCCAAAGCACGCTTCCTTTTTCGAGGCCTTCACCCGTCGCTTTAGCTGCTAAAATCATCACGATAAAAGCGAGCCCGGTCAGGATACTGCCCACACCCATTTTGCGAATAGAGGTGGATTTTTTTCCCATTTTTGCTCGCGCATTCCAGAACATATCCAAAAAAGGTGCAAAAATGAAAATCATTGCAGGGTTGAAGAACTGATACATGGTTGAAGGAATCTGCATTCCGAAAAATGTCCAATCAGTCTTCTCGTCTGCCCAAAGTTGCAATGTATTTCCCTGTTGCTCATAAATTGCCCAAAATATGATCGCACTGATACACACCAAAATCAAAGCGCCTACGCGACTTTTGTCTTCAGGTGGAAGCTTCTTTACCGCTAGGTAAATTGCTGCTGCTGCTGCCGCAAGGACGAGTACTTTGAGATAAGCGGGAATGACGAGAATGGCAAAAAAGGTCGCTCCGGCGGCTAAAAATGCCATAATTATTTTTATGGCATATCCATTACCTTTTGATTCTGAAGGAAGGGATTTTTCTTTACGTTCTTCATGTTTGTCGAGTGGGAGATACTTGCGACCAAAGTGGTAAACCGCGAGTCCTATCATCATTCCAACGCCTGCTGCTGCGAATCCGTAATGCCAGCCATAGACTTGTCCCAATGTTCCGCACACAATTGGTGAGAACATCGCGCCTAAGTTAATTCCCATATAAAATATTGTAAATGCGCCATCTTTTCTATTGTCCCCAGGAGGATAAAGATTTCCTACTTGGGTTGAGATGTTTGGTTTAAATGCACCATTTCCCAAAATTAAAAAGAAGAGAGCGAGTAAAAACATGTTTTCAAAAGCCATCATGAAATGACCAATGGCCATGAGAGACGCACCAATATAAACCGTTTTTCGTTGTCCCCAAACCTTGTCTGCTAATATTCCTCCGAACAAAGGAGAGAGATAAACGAAGCCTGTGTAGAGACCATAGAGTTGAGAAGCCAGTGGTTGAGTTTCGAGAGGGCCGAATCCCATTTCAAGCAAATGTCTGAGTTGATTGAACCCAAATACGGAAGCTGCCTTTTCAGGATCCTTAATCAAATAACTAGTCATGTAAAGGACCAGCAACGCTCTCATTCCATAATAGGAAAACCGCTCCCACATTTCAGTGAAGAACAAAACGAAAAGTCCTACAGGGTGACCAAAATAAGTTTTTTGTTGATGCGGAGGAATGATGCCAGTCGAACGAGTTGCTTCAGTTGTCATATTCTATTATTAAACGAGGAGCGGCAAAAATGTCGAGCTTATTTTTGCCGCTCCTTTAGTGAGTTCCAAGAGTCATCAGTAAGAATCCGCATGTGAAAAATAAGAATGCACTCCATAAATATAGATTGGGCCATTTTCTTTCTCGGGAGTGCTCAATAAAGGAAACCCATACTGGTCCAGTAATAGAAATAGCGGTGAGTGTGGCGACATGTGCAGTTTTAAGCGCTTGCAAATAGAGCGCGAGTGAAACGAAAGTGCCGAAGAAGCAAGCGGATAGGAGTAGTTTTTTTTCTTGTGGAGGGAGAGCGGCCACTTCATTGTAAATACGGGCAAAAGATTGAGGCTGAATGATGAAAAAGCCAATCAGTGCCCCTAGCGCCCGAGTGGCGTTCACTTGAAAAGACCCCAGACTCGGAGTGACCTCATAGGCTTGACGGGAAAGCATGACCCCGCAGGCATCTAAAAATATTCCTAAAAAAGCAAAGAAAAAGCTTAATAAATCCCATTTTCCCGTAGTTCGATTTCTTTCAAGTATAAAGGTGAGTACACATGCAATCATCAAAAGAATTGAAAAAGCTTGCGCTAAATTCAAGCTCTGTTTTAAGAAAAAATAACCATATACACCGAGTAATAAGGGCTGAAAGCTATATAATACAAGAGTTCGAGCGGCCCCGAGGGTTGCAAAAGCCCGAAAGAGGAACAGGTCCCCAATGCAGAGGCCAATGAATCCACTCAGCATGAGCGAGAGGGTGCCGGTATAAGGTTGTGCAACGTAGGATTCGAAAATCAAAAATGCAATAACAAATCCAATAAGCGCTATGCTGGCCTTAATTTGATTGATCCAAGCAGGGGAGTGGCTTCTGGCAAATCGAGAGAAGATGATGCTCGCACTGCCAAAGAAAATATTAGAGGCAAAGGCAAGCACATAAGGCAGTGTGGTTGAATTCATTTAGGCTGAAAATTCCTACATTTTTTCCGGTTTAGGAATTCCGAGTAGGTCTAGACCGAGAGCCATGATTCTACGGGTGGCCTCGACCAAGGCAATTCTGGCCAAACTTTGTTTCTGGTCACCTGGATTCATGACCTTGCATTCGCGGTAAAAAACCCCGAAATCACGGGTCAGATCAATCAAATAAATGCAGAGCTGGCTAGGTTTTCGCTGTTCGAGCGTGCGTTCCAGAGTTGCTGGAAATTTTCCAAGAGCTTTCAAAAGCATCATTTCGGCCGGAGCTTGGTATACAGAAGAAAGCGCTGATAAGTTTAGTTTGGTTTCGTCAAAGGCAATCCCAGTTTCATGGGCCTTTCTGAGTATGCTGACGCAACGAGTGTGCGCATATTGGAGATAGGGGCCGGTTTCACCTTCAAATGAAATTACGCGATCCACATCGAACTCCATGTCCTTTGTCGGATCGATGCTCAAGTCGGCAAAAACAATTGCGCCGAGTGCGACTTGATCTGCAATTTTAATGATTTCGCCTTCACTCAATTCTGGATGAACCCGCACGTGTGAATCACCTTCTGGGGATTCTGGAGTACTTGGTTCAGGACTCATTCGTGCTTTCAATAATGCGAGTGCCTTATCTACGCACATCTCATTAACTTCATCTAAAGTAACGAAATTGCCCTTGCGGGTAGACATTTTTGCGTCCTTAAATCGGTAGAGCCCTGTTGCAATGTGTTCGCAGCTCGACTCCCACTGAACTCCCATCGCTCGGAGTACTCCGAATAGTTGCTCAAAATGGAATTGTTGTTCTTTTCCCACCACGTAACTCATACGTGCGAAATGAAATTGTTCATATCGATAAAGTGCGGCTGCCAAATCTCGAGTAGCATAAATCGAAGCTCCATCACTTTTTTCTAATATACAGGGAGGAAGTTCTTGGCCACTGCGTGAATTGACCCGCACCACCCAAGCGCCTTGGTCCTCAACTAGGATTCCTTTGTTTTTTAAGTCAGCAAGGAGAGGCTTTAATTGCGTTTCATAGTGTGATTCGCCCCAATAGTGATCAAAGTCCACTTGATAGCGGGCATAGGTTTGTTTGAATTCATTGACAGAAATATCAACGCATTTTTTCCAAATGGCGCGCATTTCTGGATCGCCTTGCTCCAATTTTAAAAAGGCTTCCTGCCCCGCTTTTTCGATCGATGGATCGGTTTCAATGTCTTTGTGAATTTGGACGTAAACTGCCACTAAGTCTTTCAGTCGAAGTTCTGCAGGAAGGGTGTGCGCATATTTCTTCAGTGCTATCGCGAGTTTTCCATACTGAGTGCCCCAGTCGCCGAGATGATTGATGGTAGTTACATCGTAACCGCGAAGCTTTGCTATTTTCGAAAGTGCCGATCCCACAATCGTTGTCCGAAGGTGGTAAATTTGAAATGGTTTCGCAACATTAGGCGAACTAAACTCAAACACCCATTTTTCCCGGGATTTTTTTGTCAATCCTCCATAAGGGACTTCGTTTTGATTGAAGAGGATATCTTTTAAAACGGAATCGATCACCATCGCAGTAGGAACAGTGAAGTTGACGTAGGGTCCGACAGATTTAACTTCAAAGGTACCTGCTGACATCAGTGGTGCGACTTTTGCGGTGATCTCTTGTGCAATGATAGGAGGCGCTTTTTTTAAGTTTTTAGCTAAACGAAAGCAAGGATAAGCGAAGTCGCCAAGAGTTCTGTCGGGTGGTGTCTCCAGTTCTTTCGGTTCAATTACGGTTTCGGTAGCTTGAGAGAGGTAGTGCGCTAATTGTTTTTTAAACCGTTCCATAGTTTATAAATTTCGCATATTTTTTTGAGTTCGTGTATTCTTTTCGAATCATGGATGCTTCAAAACTTGATTTCGGCCAGGCAAAAGTACACGAATATGAAACTCAAATCCGCGAACGCCATCTCGATACGTTTGGTCATGTCAATAATGCTCAATACATGGTGCTGCTAGAAGAGGCGAGATGGGAAATGATTACCTCACGTGGGTATGGGCTCGCTAAAGTTCACGAAAACTCAGTGGGTACGGTAGTTCTCGAATGCTCAATTCGTTTCAGGAAGGAGCTGAAGTTGAGGGAGTTGATTCGAATACGCACTAAAATCGATTCAGCGACTCGAATGATGATCACTTTGAGTCACCAAATACTAAAAGAGGATGGAGTGGTCGCTGCCGAGGCCAAATTTTTGATGGGCTGTTTTGATTTAAAAGAGCGAAAGTTAATCTCACCCACCAGCGAGTGGATTAGCGCAGTTACCGGGATTTAGGCCGTAAAACGCATGAAAATGTTTTGTTTGCTCACTTTGAAATCCTTAAGGGCGGTGCAACAATATTTGACTTTGTTAAAAAAAAGCTAAAAAAACAAAAAGTCCTCTTGATTCATTTGCTTCTCTGAAGTAAACCTATCGAGCTGTCTTCATCGACGGCGTTGTTCTTTGACAATCTAAAGTTTATGGAAATGCTGTCTGATCAGCAAAAGCCATCTAGAGTATTCGTACTCGAGAAGGGTGAAGTTGGTCGGGTTTG
>CAIMWN010000207.1 GCA_903845155.1 Oligoflexia bacterium | reverse complement strand
TGGCCGCAATCTCCCTACTTTTAAAGCATTTTCTTGGGGTCGCCTTCCTGGCTATCTTACGATCCCATCCGCGGTTCATATCCCCAAAAAAATGCTTTAAAAGTAGGGAGATTGCGGCCATTGCGGATTACGAGCAGCAGCGAGAGGGGACCATTAGTAATGATTTCCAATTAAAGCCGAGCGATTGCAATTATATTGGCTTTAATTGCGTCAACGTCATCTGGCGTTGCATTTAAAATCCATTCGCCCTGTGGATAAACCACGCACGCTACCCCATCCTTACAACGGTCGAGGCAACCCGCCTTATTGATGCGGATCCTCTTGCCCTTTAACTGTTCGGAGCATTCTTTGGTTTTGGACCATTTCTTCAGCTCTTGCTGGATGGCCTCGGCCCCTTTTTGGCAGCAGTCATCACCATTCTCACGCTGATTGGTGCAAATGAAGACATGAAGATCGAATTGTTTTTGTGAGTCGGTTTTCATAGTTGATTCTTTTTACTCATCGCGGGTGAGCACTTCGAAAAGGTCGATATTAAAAGTCAGATTTGAGCCGGGCGGGATCGACCCTACAGCACGATCTCCATATCCCAAGTTTGAAGGAATAAACAAAGTGCGTTTTCCGCCCACTTTCATCCCAAGCATTCCCTGATCCCAGCCTTTAATCACCTTACCCACGCCGAGTACGAACTCGAACTGACGACCGCGGTCGACAGAGGAATCAAACTTCGTTCCGTTTTCAAGGAAGCCATCGTAGTGCACTTTTATGAGTGCACCCTTCACCGCTTCTTTGCCGGTGCCGAGCACAGTGTCAGTGATTTTTAATTCTGATGATAAGGTAGTCATGGGCAAAGACTATCGCGAATGATGAGCAAGTCAATCGGTTCATCGAAGTTTGAAAAAGCATCAAAAATGAATCGCCGACCCAGTTAAAAATAGAATAGGTGGAATTTAAATTTTCAACACATTAGTTAAACTACTTACAACTATGCCAAAGTAATAATTTCAACTTTTATAAAATTTTCGCTAAACCCTCGTTCATCAAGACAACGTCCTCACAAAAAGTGAGACCAAATTAAAAAGAAAAGAGAGAAAAATGAAAAACCTAATCCTCGTAATCGGAATGATGATCGTGCATACAAATCCATCGCTTGTTTATGAGTGGCAACGCCAGGGTTAACATTCCACACGGAGCATCCTTCTTTAAAAAGTTTAATATTGGTGGCAGCATCATTCTGTATTAAAAAATCATTCTTTTGTTCTTGGATCAACTGATGACTGACGCCTCCAGTTTGATCTACGCTGATCTCTTTCGTGGCGGATTGAAAACTTACTTCGACAACATGTACTTTACTCAGAAAATCTTGGCGTTTGCTATCCTCATGTAGGCTTCTACGTATTTCGTAAACGCTTCAAGCTCGCAAGAGCCGAATTGATTTTGGTTCTCAGTATTGTCGTATTGAATGGTGAATTTTTGAGGATTTACTTTATTCTTCACTTTTAAATTCGCCTGAACATTATTATCTTGCGGCAAATGAAGAAATCAAATTGGTGCTAAACTCTAAAAGAATTTAGCACCAACCTTAAGATTATTGACGCAGATCTCAACATAAAGATCGGGACGACCTTTATTGAAAGAAAGCCATCAAATTCAAAGGCGCTGTGCCTTCAAAAGACTCAGGCAAACCTGCAATCTTTGCAGCAAAGGTCACACCAATTTGAGCGATACGGAAGAAGTAGTCTTGATCGATGCGCTCAAAAGTGTCGTTGCCGTTTTGATCAAAGTGGGGATTATCAAAAGGATTATGTTCTGAATAAACGACTGCAGGAACACCAATCTCCCACATCGCATAGTGGTCACTGTTATTGCCCATGCAAGCGCGTTTTACTTTTAAAGTTGAATATTGAGAAGCAACACTGGCCAACGCATCACCTAATTTTGAATAGTTATAGCGTGATGCAGATGCACAGCTAAATACGTCGAAAATTTTGCCGGCATCGCTGGCGCCGCACTTGCGATCACTACCGCAGTTCCAACCCGATTGCTCATTATCAATCGCAGTCACGATTTTAAAATTTTGTGACTTAGAAAGTGCAGAAATATATTTTGCGTATTCGCGAGCACCTTTAAGACCGCCGAGCTCTTCGTGGTCAGCTGCAACGAAACGGATGGTGTACTTCAAACGATTGGCGAAAGGCGCAAGCAAGCGAGCAGTTTCTAAGCTCACTGCCATTCCAGTCATATCATCGTCTACGCCTGGATTACCAGTTTCGCGACCAGAAGGCCCGATACTGTCGTAGTGAACAATAATGACGATTGAATCAGGAGAAAGACCTGGAAGTACGGCTTCTAAATTGTGTCCTACTGACTCGCCGGTATGTGAATAATTTGCATTATAGGTGAATTCTTGCACGGCCATGCCGAGCGATTGGAAATAGTTAGTCCAATATTTGCGGTACTCAGCTTTTGCAGTTGCGGAGTAGCGATTGGTAATTCTGAAAGCATCCGACCCTACTTTGACCGTATTTGAGCCAGTCATGTCTTTTAAAACTTGAATGAGTTGGCCTTGGTTAACGTTATTGAAAATTTGCTGATAAACATCTGAAGCTTGCGCATTGGAAGTAAACAGACTGAGTGACATACCGATCAGGATGAGTGCTACATTTTTCATACTCAATTGGTATCTAAGTATGAGAAACCCCGTCAAGAAAAAACCACTCAGATGCGCTCGAGCTGTCTCTCTAAGTCATAAGTCAATTCATCCCAATACTTAGGGGATTCAAACTGTGGAAAGGCAAGTTGAAAAGCAGGGTCTTCATAGCGCTTTGCGATCCACGTCGCATAATGAATCATCCGGAGTGCTCGGAGTGACTCCACCAACTTCAAACTCCCTTGCGGGAGATCCATCATCATATGATAGCCATCCATGAGATCTCGCAAATGATCAGGGTCGGGAGCAAGCAGCCACAAATCTTGGACGGGCGGCCCCACCACCATGTCATCGAAATCAATGAAAAAAGGACCTAGTTTCTCATTCCACAAAATATTTCCGGCATGGCAATCACCATGAATTCTTTGCAAAGGCTGCCCCCGAAATAGCTCTTCACTGATGCTGATAATTGCTCTCACCACGGACTCAAAACGCTGTTCTGAGTTCGCAGGAATAATTTGATCTTGCAGTAAAAAATCGAGGGACGAAGTTCCATAGGTCGATGGAGTAAGGCTCACCCGGTGCTTTGCCGTTTTTTGCTTGCCCACGATATGCATTCTTGCAATCAGGCGCCCTAATTGTTGAAGCTGAGGGGTCGTTAAATCCTCTGGTTGCCGTCCGCCCACTTTGGGATAGAGACAAAAGAACAAGCCTTCATCCGATTGCTTGAGGGTGGTGCCCTCATTTTCAAAAGAATAAGGCACGACCACCGGCACTTCAGCGGCCAGAATATCGCTCATGAATTCATGCTCTTCTAAAATCTGGGCCTCATTCCAACGGCCTGGCCGATAGAACTTGGTGACCGCCCTCTTCGCACTGACCGTTTTATTGGCCTCAGAGGCAATCAGGGGCTCCTCGAACTCAATTTCATAGACTCGATTTTCAAAGCTCGCCAAGGGCTGGCAATAGCCGGTACAGAAACGCTTTTCACCCAAGACAGGGTGTTGCTCAATTGCGCTCATCACTTTATCGGGTGTGAGATTAAAGAAATACTGGGTTGGCCCGTCTCCCCAACTTAAATTTGCCATTAAGAAGAAGCGTACATTAAAATTGCTGGTCACGCCTAAGTTTGTTAGAAGCTAAATTACAAATGCAAACTGAGACTAATCCAAAGCCAAAAGCTAAAAAATCCCACCTCCTCGTGATCTTCACGACCGTGTTCTTTGACCTCATTGGTTTTGGGATTATTATCCCTTTGGTGGGTATCTATGGCCGCCATTATGGTGCTTCCATTCTCCAACTTGCGGTGCTCGGTTCGATATATTCACTCATGCAATTTTTCTTCTCGCCGATCTGGGGTCGCTTATCTGATCGCGTGGGCCGCAGACCCATTATTTTAATGTCGCTTGCGGGTTCAGTCTTTTCTTATTTTTTGTTCGCCTTTGCCGACAATATCCCACTCCTGATCTTCTCTAGGGCATTAGCGGGTATTTTTGCGGCTAATATCTCTACGGCTCAGGCTTATATTGCTGATGTCACCGAAGCAAAGGATCGCGCCAAGGGCATGGGCCTCATTGGTGCGGCCTTCGGAATTGGCTTTACCCTTGGGCCCCCGCTCGGTGGAATTTCTGCAGCAAAGCTGGGCTTAGCAGCACCTGGAATCATTGCGGGTAGTTTTTGTGCTCTGAACTTAATTCTTGCGTACTTTCGCTTAGACGAAAGCCTCTCGCCTGCAATTAGAGAGAAGAACCTCGCGAACAAAGAGCATGGCAAGAGCGCCCGCCTTGCCCAGTTTGAAACCTTTAAACGAATTGCAAAAGATCGCTCTCTTGTTCTTCCGGTCGTTTCAACTTTCTTCGCAACTTTTGCATTCTCAAATCTTGAACAAGTTTTCTCACTTCTGATTCAAAGTAAATTCGCCCTTTCTACCGAGCAAGCGGGCCTCAAAAGCGGAATGGTGCTGATGTGGTCTGGCATTTTAGGTGCTGTTGTACAAGGTGGATTGATTCGAAAACTAGTGCCCAAATACGGTGAAGTGAAATTAGTCATCGTCGGACTCTTCACTCAAGGTCTTGCGATGATCCTTTTTTCGCATAGCCCTACTTATGGCGCTTTCTTTTTAGCTGCAATTCCGCTCGCATTTGGCTCGGGGCTCATTAACCCTTCCCTTGCAGCGTTGACCTCAAAACGTGCTGCTGACCACGAGCAAGGCGCAGTCATTGGAGTGAAAGAAGGCATGGGAAGTCTTGCTCGGATATTCGGTCCATTTTGCGGGCTCTTAGCTTTTGGACTTAAAGTACAACTTCCATTTTATATTGGTGCCATTACTGTCTTCATTCTTGCCCTGGTTTGGATCAAACGAGAAACAAAGTCTTTTGCTTAATTAAACAACATTCTCAAAAGCGTCATTAGTTTAACTGATTAATTGAAAAAATTATTTTTGATTACCCGTTGTAGTTTCAAAAAACCCCTGACACAATTTTAAGGTATTTAAAAATAAATTCCCAGGGATGGGAGGGGGACAACTCAATGAAACTATCATTTGTAATCGCTATTATGGCGATCATGACCGGTTCGGCTATGGCAGGCGAAAAAGTAATTTATGGTAACGACGACCGTAAAGACCTTTACGAAGTAACTAATCCACTCTACAGAAAACTTGCAGACTCTACTGTAGTTCTCGTAAAGAAAGCTGATGTTCAGCAATCTTCGACAGGAACGATGACCATTAGAGCTCAAACGTTTCAACGAACGCTCAATGTATGTTCGTCTGAAAGATTCGCTGATCAACCATCAGGCGGATTTTGCTCAGGATCACTCATTGCTAAAAACATCATCCTTACTGCCGGCCATTGCGTGACCAGCATGTCAGGTTGTCAGGGCGTGAACTTCGTATTCGGTTATGCTGTAAATGCGAAATCACAATATCCTAAAAATGTTCCACAATCAGATGTCGTGGGCTGTAAAAACATTATTTACCGTGAACAAAACGGTAATGGTGCTGACTTCGCACTCATCGAGCTTGATCGTGCAATCACCAACCACGCACCTCTTAAGCTTGCTACTTCACGCAAAAACAGTGACATTCCAAAAGGAACGAAACTCGTCATGATTGGCCACCCTGCCGGCCTTCCTACTAAAGTAGAAGACGGCGGAAAAGTACGTGACTCTTCTAAAACAGGTTTCTTCGTTGCAAACACTGATTCATACGGCGGGAACTCAGGTTCAGCAGTATTCAATCAAGCAACTGGCGAAATCGAAGGTGTACTAGTTCGTGGCGAAACCGACTACGTAGCAAGAAACGGCTGTTACGTTTCTAACGTAGTAGGTGAAAATGAAGGACGCGGTGAGGACATCACCAAAGTTTCTTCAGTGATCGCTCACTTACCTAGCAAAGTTGTTCGCAACTAAGCTTCGATCAACTCATCAAACTTCAAAAGCCTCGGAAGACTTCTTCCGGGGCTTTTTTTATGCACTCATCGATGGTAACAATGATGATGTATGGCCAAATCACCTATTTCAAAATTTAAGCTTTATGAACTCGCCGTCCAAAGCCCAAACTGGCAAGTCGACTATCTTCCTCAGTTTCATACCTGGCTCATTGGCAAGCCCCCTACTCTCATGCGCGAGGACTTTTGCGGCACGGGTAGAATTTCGTGCGAATGGGTGAAGCGCTCTCCAAAGAACAAAGCAGTAGGACTGGATCTGGACCCTGAAGTACTCGCCTACGCAAAAAATGTAAATCAGGATGCCCTTTCTGCCAGTGAAAAGAAACGCGTGACCTTCATCAAGCAAGATGTCCTGAAACCTACGCGCGAAAAGTTTGATTTTATTGGAGCTTACAATTTCTCCTACTTTATTTTTCATGAACGAAAGCAACTTCTGAAGTATGCGAAGGCGGCATGTCAATCCTTAAAAAATCACGGAACCTTTTTTCTTGAAATCGCAGGTGGCGAAGGATTTAAGGAAGCCTGCTACGAATCAAAAACACTTCAAGCACCCGGGATCGGAAAAGTCGAACAAGTATGGGAACAACACCAATACGACCCCATCACCCAGGTGAGCGATTTTTCGATTCACTTCAAACTCCCAGGCCAACTCATCATCAATGATGCCTTCACTTACCATTGGCGAATTTGGGAGATCAGGGAGCTCCGTGAAATCCTAGTGGACGCGGGCTTCAAAAAAACGCTCGTCCTCTGGGAAAAGACCGATGAAAAAGGAAAGTGGCAAGGGGAATACTTGCCTGCAGAAGCCGCCAACCACAGTCAGTCGTTTATTGCTTATGTGGTGGGAGTGAAATAGGCGCGTTGATGAGTGATGAGCGGAGGCGATCCATTCATGCGTCAAACTGCCTTAATAGAGATGGCAACCGAAAGTAAATGAGCTGTACGACCACACCTCTCCAACCCATTCTTTAAGGATGTTTGCTTATACTGTTTGCAATCGGAAATGTTGCGAACCCCATTCGGTATTGATCGTTACCCACTTGTGAGGAGTTTACGGCATGTGCGGCGACATAAAACATTATGAGTCGTCCTAAAGATGGTTCGTTATAAATGTCCACCCCTTCAATTCCAGAGGAATCCCAACTACCACTAAAGCCCTCCTCTAAAATGGGCGTAGCTTTCCTGTCAAAGTGTTTAAAATCTCGCGTGGTCATGAACCCGATTCGCCACTTATCACCATCGTAACCTTGATAAGTAATGTAATAAGTTCCATCTATCAAAGTCCATCCCAGTGGAAGCGCGCCCTGCTCATCCCAAGAGTGATTTCCTAAAGGCAGGATTGGATTCGCAGAATCCTTGTTCCAATTAATTCCGTCCACGGAAGTAGCATGTCCCCCCCGCCAGTTTTTCCCGTTGTAGCCGCCATAAAACATGTGCCAAAGCCCGTCAGGTGTGGGCGCCCACGGTGGGATAAAGTCTTGTGTTTGAATTTGCTCGTTATCCCAGCTCATTGGATCTGGGGCTAAGATTATTTTTTTGGTGCGAGTCCAGGTGTTAGGAAAACCAGCTTTACTTGCAACCGCCATTCGTCCAATATCAGTTTTGCCGTTCCAGCTATGGTAATACATGCGAAAACTACCGTTGGGCATTTGAATTACCCTTGGTGCAGCCGGAGCTTGTTCGTCGGCGCCATTATTTCCAAACAGTGGATTTCTAGCATATTTTTTCCAGACTTTTGGAAAACCTTCAGCAGTGGCAGTTGCATAACCGATACCCCAAATGCTGTTATTGTAAGTGAGCCCGGCACAATAGAAACGGTAGTAAGTATCATTCACCTTGATGGTGCTGCCATCTTCAATATTATTGTGCTCCCACTCTTGAGATGCTTCGAGCACAGGACCGCCGGTGTGTTTGCTCCACTGACTAAATGCAGTGATAGAAGTATTTTGGGCAATGGCAAGCCCGGGCGTTACCATGGAAAACATTATGAACACTAAACTCAAGGGTGAATTCATAATTCGTTGATGATACTCGATTTTGGCTGGAGTTTCCATTGCTAAATAGTTTTTATGTATTAATAATTATGAATTCAAGTAGTGCACTAATCTAAATCTAAGGTGGTTTTCGACTATTCCATGAATCTCATTGAGCATCTTTTTAGTATGACTCGAATTCATTCTAGATTAATAAAGTGCGATAGCTGAATGAGGTGGGCGTTAAATAATCGGGCCCTAAGAAAACAATTGCCCCGATTCCACGTCGTGAAATCGAGGCATTCACTAAATTTAAAGCCAGTACCGAATTAATGCATCACCCATGCATTGTATGGATAAGCAGAGTATAAGTTTCCATCAAAACCAGTTCCCCACAATTGACCTTCTTGATCTACTGAAAAATGAGTGACTGCGCCGGTAGGTGTAATATTATTCCAGTTTGCGTTTGGGGTCATCGAATAGATAGAACCGTCCGTGCCTAGGCCATAAATCGTATTCTCTCTTACTGTTATCTCGGTAACGAAACCACCAATCGATACTTGCCGATCATTCAAGAACACTTGCCCCTCATGGACTCTATAAACGTATGCACCTTCTTTTACGACTTGGCGTGCGGCTTTCCCAGGCAAACCGGGCACTGCAGAAGAAGAATTATCTGCTCTTGCCCATTCAGAGCTTGCTGAGGCTACATAGAGATTTCCATCAAAGCCAATACCCCAAATTTTATGATCTGGAGTCACTGAAAATTGAGATACCGCTCCGTCACCTGACGTTAGCCTGCTCCAGTCATTACCATCCATCATTCCATAAACCGCACCATCATCACCCAGGCCATAAACATAACCCTCCTTGACCACAATTTCAGAAACAGAGCCACCTATAGTGATTTGAGTCCCATTTTTCAATACCTGGCCGCCCGATATCTGATAACTATTTGCTCCATCGATTGAAATTCGCGCAGCAACTTTACCCGGCAAACTCTGAGCGTGAGAAACAGAGGGATTTAAACCCACCACACCTAAACTTAAACTTACGATTAACATTATCTTCTTCATTTTCTTTATTCCTTTTTTATTTATTAATGGTTATTTGATATTTTTTTCTAACAGGGCCAGTGCAGCACAAGGGCTCTATCAGAGGCATGTTTTATTTTATGGCTCATTTTTAGAACCAAATATTTTTTCAAAAAATTTTTTGCGTTTTACGGGCTCAGGCTCGGAACGATAAACCTTCCTCATGGGTGGAGCGACTACTTCACTAGGCACAGATTCAGAATCTCTCCCTTCTGGTATAAAGAGAGTATCGCCACCGGGGATGCTTGAAACGGCCTGACTGCTTTCAATTACCCATAGATCCCAACGCCCATCAATATAATTGCCTGAATCAGGGCGAGCAGCTGCTTGAACAAACAGATACCACTTACCCTTGACCTGATAAAGCGCGGGCGTTGCTACATGATAAAAATATTGATCACTATAGAGACCGGCCCATTTAGTTTGCAAAGCGGTATCGATCTCTAATTGCTGCCAACCCTTTGTTGGGGTTAAACTCGCAGCAAAGACTGCGCGCCATCGCTCACCATGATGTGGACCCACTTCTATACTGAGGACATAGGTTGAACCTACTTTAAAAATTTGATGCCATTCATAATAGGCGCCGGAGGTAGAAGTAAAAATTTGCCCCATCCCTTGTGGATCAGCAAAATTATACCGCTTAGACCAACGTTTCCCATCACGAGAAAACGCAAGCCTAATTCCAGGCAAAACGCCATCCGTGCCGCGGTAAGAATAATACATGTACCATTCCCACTTAGAAGTACTTACATTCCACTCGCGCATCACTGCCCCTTGTGACACCATAGTTTCGTTGAAGGGAGAATAATTTTCAGGCACGAGAACGGGTTTTGAATCATAGCGCAGTATTTTTCTCGGCGTAATGCCGGAATATCCATCTGCACCTGCCGGAACGATCGCTAAACCGATCCGATCTTGAATCGCACCTTGGGTACCCGAATAATAAATATAATAAGAATCTTCTTCTGCAACATACACTACAGAATCAAGGCGAATCGAACCTGAATCCCAGCCATCCTCACTTGGTTTAAAAATCGGATTTTGTTTATCTTCATGCCAATCCAAAGGAGCGTCTACTGAAGCCCATGCCTTACCGATATAGGCCTTCGACTGATTTGAAGCGGGAACACCAGAATAAAACATAATTAACTGATTTGGATTCTTAGGATTAACCAGCACACACGGTTCTTCAACTTGCTGAGACTCCCACTCGTGTAAAGCGCGGTTAATTACCCTTTTTGCTTTGATGGGCGGAGGATCAGTAAGTGCAAAGGCAAACTCGCCCCGACCTAAGCAGAGCATGATGCTACTTAACAAAATTTTGATGATCATTACTTCTCCGTTCAATATTTCCTTACCCGATCACTCATCTTGCTTTGATGTAGTGATGTGAAATTCATTTTATTTCTAACGCGGCATATCTGGGTTGACCTAGACTAAGATCATGAATCTTTCATTTAAATAGGTATGAGAATGTCGCTTCATCAGGGTTAATAGGCTGAAACCATGAACTTGACATCTCGATCCTTATTTCTTGAATAGGTGATATTATTTCATTCAAAATTTGCATTCTTTATCCTCGCACATTCATTTTCCATTCTTTAAAACTACTGCAGGTCTTTAATTCATCGCTTTATTTTCAACGCAAATTTAGTAGTTCTACCTTCTTAGAAAATCAGGTGGAACACCTAAAACCATAAATGTTGCGTTCCCAGCCTCATTATTCATTGAACTGCGAATAATGACGTAGGATTTTACTATGGGATCCCAACATTGTGATTCTAGGTTAATATTTTTTGAAGAATGATATGAAAGATCTTGCTTGATGATCGCTGGATCTTTGCATATTACACCATATTCACTTTCGACCATAAGTTTGATATTTTAGAAGTTAATAGCATTTTTAACGTATTCATCCTGCACAAGCTCTTTCGCTTCACAATGAACCGTATCCAAGTATTTAGACTTATTAATTAACTCTGAGTAGCGATTATGCGAACGTATAATTTTTAGCTCGATTCCCTTTTTTGATTTTACACCATAAAAACTAAAGCCAGGTTGGACGATTGGCCCAATAATTTTACATAACTGTTTCGGCGTATAGCCACCAAATCGTTTTGGAAGAAAGCTTTTTTCTAATGTGCTTGCATCATAAGGAGTAAAGTCATTTTTATCAAAGTGCGGATTATCATGATTAAATTTTAGATCGAAATTTGAAAGCTCTCTTTCCTTAGATGATCGCAACACAGCATTAGCACAAATTCCATTAGGTTTTTCTTCAATTCCAAATCTTTTACTGTCGCCACCTACACACACCAAAGCTGACTGGTAAGATTGGGTTTGAGATAATGCGAGAGGAGAAAAAATAAATACTAGCAATGATATTGTCTTATACACAATAGTGGCTTCTTCCCATATAAGCACTGTCAACTTAAAGAGCATAAACTCTTACCCTTTAAACAGTGAATGATTGATTCATTTCAGAATCGCGTTTCGAAATCCTTTATAATCCCGAGCAAAGTTGGACTTCATTCACTTTACCCGATCCATCAATTGATGAACTTGTTATTTAAACAAGAATGATTTATAAAATACATGCACCCCGATAAAAATTATACTGTGAAATACTGAACGTGTGCGATATCATCCTAGAAATGAAGAACCCACCATCAACCCTTTTCATTGAATCCTTAGTTCAAAACCGACGCCAGCCCCAAGCAGTAAGCGCCATTCAGCTCTGGCTCAAAAAGCAGCACAAAAAACCGAGCGCCTTGATTCAAGCTTGTGATTGGTACAGGAGATTAGGCGACTTTAAACGCGCCTATCGAGTGATCGCTCCAAAAAAGTTAGTGATATACTCAAACTCAAATCAAAACGACTTACGTCAACACCTTTGGACCGCTAGAATACTCAACCTCATGGGCGCGCCCCACTATGCTTTAAAAATTTGCGAATCGCTTCCCGAACTTAATAGTTCTGAAGACTTGCGCGTGCTCGGGAATATTTATCTTTCTAATTTTAACAGCGCTCGCGCACTCCCGCTATTCTTGAAAGCCGAAAAGTGTGATCCCAGCCCCGAAACCTACGCCGCTCGTTTAGGAAGAATTGCTACCTGCGATGCCCTAAGCGGCATGGGCGACCATGAGGAAGCTTTTCGTCGTCTAAAAAAAATTAGCGCTAAAAAAGACGAGTCCTTACTTCAAGGCATTTTGTTTCAAGTGGAAGGTGAATATCATGCGCGCATGGGGAATAAGACGCCCGCAATTAAAGCGCTCAATCAGGGGCTACCCTATTTCTCAAAAAGCGACCGTTCTTTCGACCATGGCTTTATTATGAAGTGGCTCGGCGTGGCCCATGCTGAGATCAAGGGTAAAAAAAACGAGGCTTCCCAGTTTTTTCAACAGGCCATTCAGATTCTCAAAAAACCAGAAAACCGGCCAGAAGTATGGCTTGACTGTATTTATTGGATGAAGAAAGTTGGCATGGAATCGAAAGATGACTCGCTCCTCTACTCCTATCCAGGCCTCATGCCGGGATTTACTGAACGCTATGTATGCCCCCACACCTTTACCCTACTATCGCAAAATGAGTCTCTTTGGATTTCAAATTTTCGAAAGGAACATCGAACGGGAAAAATTCATCAAGCCTATTTACCTAAAGAATTGGAGCTACTGGGCTACATCGTGGCATCGCAGGGCCAGGGACTACCATTGAATCGAGCAGCGACTTTGCTGTGGCCTGACGATATGGGTAGCTATTTGTTTCTAGAAAACCGAATTCAGCAATTAGCGAAACGCCTTCGCCAGCACTACCAATTAAAAGTCAGTATTGAAAAAGAGAATCTTTATTTAACTCAAGAGGACGCGAACCAAATTTCGGTTGAAGTGCTTAACCAAGAACCTCGCCCGAGCATCTTTGATCTTCAAGAGAAAACAACGCTCAGAGAGGTGCAAAACTTTTATCACCTAAAACGGACACAGACTCATACCTTATGCACCCACTGGGTAAATCAAGGTTGGATTACTAAAGTTCAAAATGGCCGCGAACGGCAACTGATCCCTAATCGAATGAATCGGATCAGTTTTAAATAGGGCCACCCCAAGGTTGGTTAAGTTCTGCGCTCGTTGCCTGGCCATGATCACCGGTGTAGCCAAGAATGCCGTTCCCTGCAATGGTGTTGATGATACCGGTTGAACTATCCACTTTTCTAACCACATTATTTGAAGTGTCTGCAATAATCAGATCACCTGCCTGATTAAAGACGACTCCAAAAGGACCACTGAGTTGTGCATTTACAGCAAGGCCGCCATCACCGGCGTACCCCGAAACTCCTGTACCTGCGACCGTAGTGATAATTTTGGTATTGTAATCAACTTTTCGAATCGAGCTATTTCCGCTGTCTGCAATGTAAAGATTATTATATCGATCAACAGCCAACCAAACGGGCGCATTAAGGAGTGCCGCACTGGCAAGTCCTCCGTCACCTGTGTATCCAGGATTGTTGTAGGTACCTGCATAGGTGCTAATTATTCCTGTATTGGCGTCAATTTTTCTAATGAGACTCCCTACATCGGCAATATAAATATTTCCTAAAGTATCTACTACCACACCATGCGGGTCGTAAAAACTGGCCGCCGTCGCTAGGCCACCATCGCCTGAGTTTGCTATTTGGCAATTGTGATCACCTGCAAGTGTGGAGATTATGCTTGTACTCAGGTTTATGCTTCTGAGTACGCAGTTGTTGTAGTCAACAAAGAGTAAATTACCTGAATTGTCCAAAGCGAGTTGAGTGGGGTTTCCAATATGGGCAGCAGTGGCAAGCCCACCATCCCCTGACCAGTCACCATTGCCCGCCACGCCTGCAATAGTAGTGATGATACCATTTGAATCAATTTTTCGAATCACTTGATTATCACTGTCTTCAATATAGGTATTACCAGAACTGTCCGTGACGATAGATGAAGGCGTAGTAAATGTCGCTTGAGTGGCAAGCCCGCCATCCCCGCTATAAGACGCGGCACCTGTTCCTGCAAAGGTAGTAATGACTCCTGTGGAATAAACCAATTTCCGGACCACATTATTTCTAGTATCAGCAATGAGTAAAAAATCTGAGCTAATTGTTACTTCAGGTGATCACGTAGGAGCGCCGCCTCCAGTGTTATTTGAGCCAAATATTTTAATACGGCTGCAAGAGGGAAGCATGCTTGCCAAACATAATAAATAGACAAGAGAGCCATTGAATTTAATAAAAGTAAAAACATTTTTTCTCAAATGAGCCCCCTTTGAAATATTATATTCTAACATTGTGTAAATACCACATCTTTCGCTTTGGGCTTGGGTAAATTGCAGGTCAAAGACGACACATCATGTAATCATTGAAGGAATTTATACGTGAATCTAGGCTAATTCAAATCATCAGGAGAAACTTTAAGTGCTATTTGGTCTAGGATGTTATAAAGCTCTCGGTCCAACTCACCATTAGAATCGTCCAATCCGACCCGAGTTACCATGGTCATTCCATCTTGCAGTTTGCGAACATAGCACTTCAGAATCACATCCAAATCCCCCGCATTATCACAGGCAAGTTGCAAATCATAAAGCCATGCACTTCCGCCATTAATTTTCGTTGTCTGAAAGAAGTGCCTGATCTTAAGCAGCCCAAACTTTCTAGAATATGAATCGTATATTGTTTGCGCCCAAGAATTCCAAGTTGGGTGACTTAGTAAAGCAAGCTTGCTTAAATCGTCGGCGAAGGATTGAAGCTTGGCTTGATCAGCTGAAGTGAGCGGGTCTGCTTCTTCGCCTAAGAAACCTTTGAAACTTTTTTTGACCCAATTTTGCACCCGATGATAAGACTCCATTCGCTCTTTTTGAGATGGGGGATTCAACACCAGGTCATAATCTGGTGAAGATTCAATTGCTTGTCCGAAAAATTTAAATTTTTCACTACTAGTAAAAGATAACTCATGATTGTTAAACGAATGAATCGCTATTAAATCAGACTTCAATTGTTTTTTGAAATCAATCCACTCGCGCTGGGATTTTAACTTCAATTCATAAGAAATAAAAAAGTGATCATCCAAGCGTCTTCCATGCTTAAGAATTCCCGCCGCTCCAATGAGTTCATGCAAGACCATCATTTCCTTTTCGATATTCTCACCCTTCAAGGCATCCCAGCGGACTCTTCCCACTTCAATGCGGGGCGGATGATGCCGATACACGTTCACCAACGTAACCTCATCTGCTTCAGGTGACGGCAACAACTCTGGATACCGGTAGACATGATCAAAACTGTAAACAGTGAGTGTTCCCCTTTGAACCCTTGATAAACGATTCAAGCCCACCAGTTTTTCAATGTTTGCCAATTGATTTTCGGTGAGCTTGAGGATTCCGGCCGTAGTCCAGGTCCTTAACTTCTTGCCAATTCCTGTACTTAAATGATAAATCTCGGCGGCATACGGATCACCTCCGCCACGGTCGCCTGCATTCCCCTGCGCATTTGCATTACTGCTGATCGCAATGCAAACACTGAGGCCAAAAAGAATTCGGGTGATATTGAGCAATATTTTTTTCATTTACGAATTACCGTTTAGACACTGAACCTTATAACAGTTACTCGGCTTTGCATAGCGATTCTTACACAAACATCGTGTAAATGAGTTAGGTTAGCAAACAAGCTCAAATCTCGGAACGCCGCCACAAACAGAACGACGATAGCATCAAGGCCTTAGCTAGAAGCTAATATTAAATTATTTCCATTTACACATATTAGCGCATATGGATGTCGTACAGTTTGATATCAATGAACGACGATGCCTCAGTTAGCCATGCATTCTTAGTCGAGATGACAATTACGAAAGTGGAGTTTTGTATATCCATTTTCAGATGTTTTTACATTGCCATTAATATTAAGGGCCTTAATGACTTCTTTGGTTTCAGGTGAGAACCGGTGCTGATAGAGCCGTGTTTTATAATCGATCACCACCTGCCATTTATCGTCTTCTATTCCAAATGCCATCATTTTCTTATTAGCAAGGGTAATGAAATTTCCTGCGCTTTTGTCAGTTTGGACACCGGAGGTATGAAACTTAACAATACCGTCTTCAATATCGTAATAATATTGAATTGCTTGTATTTGATTTATAGGTCGTTCCCATGAGTTACCATCCAGGAATGTTGAGCCCGCCATTACCGCCCCATAGAAAGACCACGATTGATTATTAAACCGAATATATCGAACATTTCCAAAGTCATCCTTGGTTTCAGAATCGCAAACAATCGCGCCCTTACCGGCATTAAAGAGATCAATACGGGTAGTGTCTAACACTTTGACGGTTGCAAGAGCAGTTAAATCGATCTTTGAAATTTTCAATGCTTCGATCATTTGATTTGAACCGCGGTAATCATCAGAAGAGTCAATTCCCAAGAGCGTGGCATATTCATGAGAAATATTACCCACGCGCGCACTCACCTCAACCATATCTCGCCAACTGAGACGACTGATGGTGATTTTATGTTCGTCCGGATTATTAATTGCATCCCGTGGCTTGTTGTCAGGGCCATAAACCATCTTCGCGCTCGTCACTTTGATATAATTTGGCTTCTGAGTGAGACCACTCGTCATCTCTTTAAAAACTTTACAATCAAGAATGCTTTCAAAGATCTTGGTGGTCTCGCATCCGGCCTTATAGATCTTCTCGGCAATTGCAGCATATTCCTGAGCATAGATGTCGCCGCCGTTTCCTCGATCCCCTTGGGCGCGGGCCTCTGAACTATTGAAGACCACTAAAAAGAGGATTGTCGCAAAAGCAGTGATTCGAGTGACACGTGGAAGTGGTTGATTTGCTACTTTCATATTTATTTTCCCAGGGCTTTCTTTTTAGTCAGCGGATAGAGCTGAAGAGCCAATTGATAAATTTCACGTTTTTTCTTGCCGGCTTTAGTAAGGGCGTAAACTTTTTTTCGAAATTCACGAATCATCATTTTTATCTCAGGCAATTGATCGGGATCTGCGGCAAAACAAATGGAGGAATAATCGCGTAGCTCAAGATCAATCGATTCTAATTTTTGCTTACCTAACTCAAGTGCTTCCAGATGGGCTTCACGAAGGGCCGGGGACGCAACATCCTCCGTGGTTTGAAGAGACTCATGTGTTTTTTCATAAGTTCCGGATTTAGTTTCTCGAAGCAGTCCACAATTCAGTAGGTTTTGAACCACCGATTCCGCCCGAAGCGCGGTAATTCCCAGCCGCTCGGAAAGGGTCTTGATATTAATGACTGCATCTTTGAGATCAGCAAAAGCGAGCGCTGTGTAATGTTCCCACTCAGCAATGACTCGGTAATGACTTTCATTGAGGAGAAACTGGTCTTCACGTTTTGCGATGGAGATTGAATCGAGGAGCGTTCTCTTTTTAGAGATGCTCTCTAGAAACTTCAATTTTTGTATTGGCGAAAGGCGAAGTGTTTTGGTGACTGCTTCACAGTTCTTTGCAGGAATGGATCGCTTACCATTCAGGACCTGACTTAAGGTTGAGGAGTCCATGCCAATATCCCGGCTATAGGCACGAAGTGAGTACGCTGGATTAGATCTCTGTCTCTTGCTGAGAGCCTCACGGATCACTTGAATGTGGAAAGGAGTTTCTTGCATGGGTAAGGCATGATAACAGAAGCGATAACGCGGTGCAATGCTTTTGTAAACAGTGTGCGGCGTTTTTTGCCACATCCAAATGATTCATTCGGCTCGGCGGGATAAACAGAATCAATTGAACAGAATGGAAATCAATACTTGGGGAATATTCAATCAATATTGATACTCCCCAAGTAAAAGAAAATATATGCTTTTATTTCATTTTCATTACGGCAACGCCTGCGTACGCTCCAACTCCGGCTGATAAACCAACCAAAGTACAAATGCCGCTGTCACCAATGGTGAGCGCCGTTTTTACTCCAATACCTAAGCTCGCGCCTGCGATCAAGCCAACATTGTTGCCACCTTGATCAGAACTACATGCCATGCCGAACATGCCTAATCCTTCATAGGATAAGCCTGGACCATATATTTTCATTTTAAAGTCACGCGATTCGCAAGTGTAGTCGAGCGCTCCAAAAAAGAGAGCATGGAAATTAAGGTCGTTTTGCTGTCCATTATCATTGAGACTACCTGAAGTACAAGTTTGAAATAGGAAACCGCTACTTTCAGCCTGAGCACTTGGCAGAAAATAGTTAATCCAAGAAATTGATTGCGGATTCATTTTCGCTTCAAAGCGAGCTCTCACCAACTGATTGAAAGCTTGGCGACAACTCTCAGGAGTAGAATCGCAAGTTTTTTTCGCTAAAACCATAGCCTGAGAAAGCTCTGAATTTGAATCACGAAGCTCGGCTTTCAGTGCACGATAATTGTGCTTAAAGTTTTTAACCAACGCACGATTGTGGATTTTATATTGGTGATATGACTTCAGGATCGCGAATATGGATTTTTTGTGGTCTGAGTTCATCGCTGTCTTTCCAGTTTCAGTAGAAGCAACCACCTCTTCAACAGACAGTGTTTCTGGGCTGGTTTTCACTTCATCACTTTGAACATCGGTCTGATCTTCAATTGCCATAATATCATCGTGACTAATCAGGCTACTTGCATAGGTGCGGGGTTGAATCGCAAGAAGCGCGAGTAAGGTCAGGGATAAGAATAAGGTACTTTTCATTTTAATTTTTCCTACTTTCGTTTTATTGAGTGCTTCGCCCTTATGGCGACGAAATGTAAAATAGGGGATTCAGAGGATAATTACAACACAATGCTTGTGTATAAAGTCAATATCTGCGGCGCTCTTTTGCCGCACTCTTTGGACCGTCAACTCCCTAGCATACCCACAGGGAGTTGTAGGAAAGAACTGACATCTTCTTCCTTGATTTCACTTTCTCAGCTGCTACCATTAAAAGATGAAAAGAACTTCTCTCCTATTTAAGTCATTAGTTCAGAGCGGAATTGCAATCCTATTGTTCATCGGATTCTCGGAACCAACTTTTGCTTCCGTCACTATGACCAGTCCTACTGCCTCAACCTATTATTCAAACATAGCTGTGAACTATACGATTTCTGAAACCCCGACGAGCGGGACCGTAACCTTGCTATTTACAGGCGCGGTCACTCGTACCTTGATTTTAAACAATTCACTTTCTCAGAGTTTTACCATCGCTCCGGGTAATTTGAGCCCCCTTCTCGGGAATCAAATTGGTTCTGTACTGGAGGGGGTCACCAGTATCCCAGACGGCACCTATACCGTGAAGCTCTCTTACCAACACCTGGGTACCACCACCTCTACACCTACCTTGGGTGGCGTAGTCATTAAAACCTCTACCAATCCGGCTACTCTCAACTACCCTGCTTCAAGCAGTGGCACCTATACTACTTCCAATCCGATACGCATCAAATATAACTTTCCAGATGCCGTATCATCAGGTCGGCAATTATCGTTTCTCAATACCTCCACCAATCAAACATATTCTTTCGTGCTCAGTCCCAGTGCCTCGACTGACTTCATGCTCGATCCAAACGCAAATTTAGGCTCGAATGCGAATTTCGCCAGTGCGAGTGCAAACTCCATTCCTGATGGACCCTACACCGTTTCACTTACTTATAGTGACTCTCTAGGGAATCCCGCTGCGACAACCACCAATTCAGGAGTGGTGGTCAAGTACAATACGCTCACACCCACCCTCACCTATCCGGCTGCAAGCACGAGCTACACCAATATCCTCCCCATCAACTTTACAGCTCCCGAAATGGCTACCTCCGGCACCAAGACCTTAAGTCTCTTAAGCGGCACTGGGCAAACCATTACACTCCAATTGAGTGATTCAGGCCTCAGCAGCTTTAACCTCGACCTCTCTCAGCCCATCACTCACGTCAACAACAGCAATATTCAAGCCGCATCCTCCACGGCTATTCCTGATGGAACCTATACCGCAACATTTTCCTATCAAGACATTTACAACAATCCATCCGCCCACGCTAGCAACGCGGCGATTAGCATTCATACCATTACGTCCACTGGCGCCCCTACGTTGATCGCCCCAGCCTCCTCCACCACCTATACCGATACTCTGCCTATCCAATTTTCAACGCCCGAAACCCCTCAGTCTGGCTCCATGCAATTCACTCTATTCAATTCGATCCTTACTACTGCACCCATTGTTCTCACGCTCCAAGATTCCGCTCAAACGAGTTTTAATCTTGATCTCACTGCAGCTCTTACGAGTAACAGTAATATTTTATCTGCGAGCTTAACCTCCATTCCAGCCGGAACCTATAGCACCACCTTCTCTTACATCGACACTTATGGAAATCCGAGAGCTTCGAGCGCGAGTAGCGCGGGCGTGGTCATTAAGTACAGCAGCACAGCCGTGACGGTTGCTCCCGGAAGCTCTGACGGAGGCTCGTGCTTATTTGTGCAAGATCCTGAAAAGCGGAAAAAGAACTCGCCATTTGAGTTCTTTTTCTGGCTCACGCTTTGCGGAGTTTTTGTCGTGCTTCAGAAAAAGATAGCTTGCACGCAGAGAGTGAATCAAACTTAGTCGCTATCGCCAGGAAGCACATGCTCTGCGATATCTTGAAATGCAATCATGCCGTCTTTTCGAAAAGTCAGAATCCACGCACGATCAAAAGAAGAGTTTCCGCTCGCATCCCGATCCCAAGAGTCAGGTCCATCCCTTAAGCCAAAGGTGTTGGCAATTACGGGAATCATCTTATGCTCCCAACAGATCACTACTGTCTTACTATCGAAAGCATGAGTCGTATTAATTTCACTGACTAAAGCTCCGATTTCATTTTTAGTGAGCGCTTGATGAATCGTGAGTGAAAGCGACTGAGCAGTTGCCTCCATCGTATGGATTGCGCGAACTGAACCATCTGCCCTACTGGGGGCCATGGAGTAAATAGCAACGAGCGGACCAAATTGATTCACGACCGCATTAGTTTTGAAAAAGTCAGGAAGCGCTTTCGCTCTTTTCCAACCTTGATCATTGAGATCATTTCCCACTGCAGGCTTTTCCGCGTGCCGAATGATGACTACTTGAGCGGGAGTTGCCCAAGCTTGAATCGAAGCGAGTAACAAAAAACAAAGATAAAAGTGCCTCAACATGTTCAGAATCTCCCTTACAGTGAATTAACAGTGAACGCCTGTCCCGTCAAATGCCTAACAGCACGCTAGCGCTTGACCACTCATCTAAAATCCAACTACAATAAAACCATGAAACTATTATCTCTTTTCATCCTCTTCGGCTTCCTCAATCCTGCACACAGCAAGGCAAACGACCTCCCGACGCTCGCCTCGCTTGAAGCGCTCGACACGGCGGCGACCGTTTTGAGAGTCATTATAGACGGAAAGAAACTACCGAATTGTAAGTTTTCGCCATCTGATATTTCAAAACTCCCCAATGTCATCAATGCAGATTTAGACACCAACAAGAAATCATACTTGGCTGCTGCCACCAAAACCGAGTTCCCTAACGTTAAGGCCATCGATACTTGTGAAGCCGACTGTCACTGCGGATTATATTCCGACTTATATGAAGCAAGCACACTCGAGACCAAACTTGAAATGAAGCACGCACTCAAAGCAGCTAAACTGAAGGCGAGTAAGTTAACCAACAACCAAGCACATGCTTGCGCCAGCACCGCAACTTGGTTTTGCTCAAGCTCACTCCTGAAACAACTGAGGGCTGAAGCTAAAAACTTCTAACAGTTATTGGCGACGGTCGCCTGCATGTTCAATTGCGTTCGCGGGGATTCCTGGCTTAGCTACTGGTTTAGCATCTACTGGAGTCTTGTCATTCACTTTAATTTTATCATTCATTTCTTTAATGATTTCAGGCAACGTCACCGTACGAATGTTGTTTGCTGGGTCTTTCAAATACCCCATTACCATTTCAGATGCGATCACCGATTGGGGATGAATGTCATGAAACAGAATTACACCTCGACCTAAGGCGTTCATTTGCTTCAGGGCACGCGTATAAATGGTTTTCGGATTTTTATCCTGCCAATCCAAGGTATCCACATTCCAAAATACATGAATCATATTTTGGCTCGCAATCATTTCACGAATCTCAGGAACACTGACCCCTGCTCCATAAGGAAGCCTGAAAAACTCTGCCTTCTCATTCAGGAGAGTTCCGAACTCGTTTGAAGCGTCGATAATTTCATGTTGGCGATCATCATGACTCAAGGTCGGCATTTGAGGATGGGTGTAGGAGTGGGAAGCAATCGCTTGTCCCTCTTTTTGCATTTGTTTTGCATAACCCAAATAAGTTTTTTCATTCAATTGCTCGGTCAACATGAAGAAAGTTGCTTTCATTTTATGTTCACTTAAATGTTTGAGCACTTTTGGCGTGTACGAGGCGGGGCCATCATCAAAGGTGAGTGCCCAGGTTCCTTTTGGAAATTCGTTTCCGGTAATATTTCCATTTCTCGCCGTAGATGCTTGGTAAATCTCTTGGCTTGAAGGCATACGGTCAGCGAGTTCTTGTTGATCGTGTATCAGGTCTTGTGCGATTACATCTACTTTAGCACCCACATCAATCCCCTCTTCTGAACCCTGAGGAGCCCACGCTTTATAGGCATCTTTCTTAGGCTTCACCAATTTACTGAGACGATTGAGATCAGCCTTATGTTTTGCAATTCGTTTTTTCATGTTGGTATAAAACACGTTGTAATCGCAATTCACGTAATAATCTTGAAGGTCAGTGAAGTCTTCTTTAATTTCGTCGAGAGCAATTTCAGCATAAAGATCATCGGGTCCGGATTTGATGATCTCCTGCATTTCCTTTTCGACTTCTTTGGTATTTCTGACGATGATGTCATTTCGCGCTTCACCTTTACTCACTTCAACGTCGAGTGCGATTTTTGTGGCGAAGAATTGCTCAAGAGAATGGCGAATGTCTTTCTTCACTAAATGGAGTGCAAGAAGTTTTGAATAAGTTTCACTAGAGCGAATATCCTTCATGTCATTCACATTGAGATCTTCGCGGTCCAGCATGGCATCGTAAGTATTGATGAGTTCGGTTCCAAGTAAATATGCTTGCACCATCGCTTTCATGTATTTTTTTCTTTCGTTCGAAATAGCCTCAGGACTTTCGGTGAGCATCTTTTTTATTGCAGCTTTATCTGCATCGTTTGGCTTGCAAAAAGAAGCGGGTGTCCGCTCAGCATCAGAAGAGTGATATTTTGAAAACTCGTATTTTGCATTTACTGGTTCAACCTTCACGCCGGGGTGACTACAACCCGGGAGCAGGGCGAATGCCAACAAGAAGAGAACGAGAGAATGGGGATTGAATAGGACGGTCAATTTTTTATTACTCATGGTTTTGTTACTCCGATGGTTCTTCTCGGATTCACTTGCCTAAAACTGAAGAGTGTTATTCTATTGACGCGCAGTTACAGCTGAAACTCAAAGAAGACTCAATGACTGTGAAATGCCTTCATAATTTCATCAGGTGACACGGTAGCGGTTCCACGCTTGCTTACCTCTACCCCTGCAGCCAAATTCGAAGCATAGGCTGCATGATCAAGCCTTGTGCCTGCAGAGAGCGCTAGCGCCAATACTGAAATCACCGTATCCCCTGCTCCAGAAACATCATAAACTTCTCGCGCAAAGGTTGGAATATGCATGAGAGGATCTTTCTTCCCGAGCATTTCGTGGGTGAAAATCACCATTCCTTCTTTTCCGAGCGTGATGACCAAACTCTGAGCCTGAGTACTTTTCATGATTCGTTTTCCGGCTTCAAGCAAAGATTTCTTATCTGTAATTTTAAGATTCGCAAGCCCCTCTGCTTCACGCTTATTTGGGGTAAGCAATGTTGCACCTTGATACCAAGCCACCGGTGTCTTAACGTGTGGATCAATGAGTACTGGAATTTTCTTTTTTTTCGCTTCACGAATAGCGGAGGCGATCATGTCTTCGCTCAGCAGCCCCTTTGCATAATCCTCAATGATCAGTGCATCAGCGTTCTTGATGTTTGCGATAATCGATTGAGTTACTTTTTTTCTTATCACCTGACTCAGCGGATGATTGCTTTCATAATCTACTCGGAGCATCTGTTGCGTCTCTGCAACAATTCTTTCCTTGAGAATAGTCCTTCGCGTTGCGTCCGTCACGAGCGACTTCACCGAGAGTTTCTTCGCGCCTAACAAATGACTCAGACTTTCCGCATCTTCATCCTTGCCAATCACCCCACTCAGTTCCGCAATCCCTCCGAGCGCGATAATGTTATCCGCAACGTTGGCAGCAAGTCCTAATTTCAAATACTCACTTTGTACAAAAACGATCGGTACGGGTGCTTCGGGCGAAATGCGCTCCACACTCCCCTGCGTATAGCGATCTATGCCCACGTCACCAAGAACCGCAATTCGCTTTCCCTTGAATTGGGACAGCAGGTTCACTAAAACATCATTCTTAATCGTAACCGAAACGCCTAGCTTTTTTTCCATGTCATTTTTCCTTTGAGCGCGTCTGCATTCGGTTCAAATTGATCCATACAATCATAATACCTGCATTTTACACCTCTGCAGCGGAATTTTTCAGGACATTTTAAACCGCTTGGCGTCCATGTGTACCGGAGTGATGTCAGTGGGCCCCAGCGTTTTTCTGAAAGAACAAAAAGGGGTGGGAAAATCGCAAAAACAGGCACATTCATCGCAGCGGCCAAATGCAAAGGCCCTGTACCATGAGCAATCACTCCCTTTGCTTGCGAAAACAGCTCTGCAAGTTCTGCAACAGAAGTGCTAGAAGCACCGCCAAAAACAATGACACCGGGAATAGCATTTTCGTATTTCTGTAATAACTTAGACTCCTCAGGGCCGCCCGTAATCACCACCTTTTCATGATTTTGATCGCCTTCTTTTTGAATTATTTTGATCATTTCGACCATCTTTTCAAACGAGAGGTAACGAGAAGACCCACCAGAACCGGGATGAACACAGATAAACTTTTGGGAGATCAGTCCGTGTTGAGTTAAAAAAGAAAGCGCTCTTTCTTTAGCTCTTTCTTTAGCGCCCTCTTCAATGCTGACCCAAGATCGAGGGAGAGTATCAGGGTGCTGGGCTGGGCCCTCAAATTCAATTCCAATTCGAGTCAGCAGCTGTAAATTATATTCCGCCTCATGCATAAGACAACGAGAGCGCTTTTGCAATAATCCAAAGTTAAATCCAAGCAATGACCTTACCGTAGAATACGGCCCTACTCGCACTGGAATTTTTGCAGCCTTTACCGCCCAGGTCACTTTCTTTTCATCGCGAATCACAATGGCCACATCAAATCTCTTAGACTTCAGTAAGCGCGTGAGTTCCTTTTCGGTCATCTGCGGTTGGTACTCGATGAGTTCAACTTCATCTCCGAACTGAAGCAGCGGCATCCACGCTTTTTGAACCAAAAACGACAGTTTCGCTTGCGGATAAGCTTCCCGAATTTTCTTGAGTACCGGAGTAGCAAGCAGGACATCGCCCAACTTATCGGTTCTCGTCACTAAAATTTTTGCATGCTGAAAGAACTTCTTCTTCATTATCCTGCTTTGTTCATTTTTGCTCGGATGAGCTTTGCCATTTCAATCACTACCTGATCTAAAGTCGATGCTGTGGTATCAATTTCAATCGCATCACTCGCCTTTTTCAAAGGAGCAATGGCACGAGTAGAGTCACCTTCATCTCGTTTTAAAATTTGTTCGCGTAACTCTTCAAAGGACGGGGAATCGCCACCTTGTGCTTCAAGCTCAGAGAGACGACGCTTGGCGCGTTCATCAATACTGGCAGTAAGAAAAAATTTAATATTTGCGTCTGGAAAAATGACCGTACCTATATCGCGACCTTCTAAGATGGAGGGCGCAGACATGCCTAAATTTCGTTGCAAACCCTTGAGCGCAGCTCGGACTCCTGGAATCGCCGATACGCGTGAGGCCATCATGCTCATATCAGGAGTTCGAATCATACTGGTCACGTCTTTGCCGTTCAGAAATAAACGATTGGAAGGATTCTTACTTTTAATACGCTTAAATTCAAACTGGGCCTTCTGTGCAATTTTAGTGATGGCATCGTGATCGCTTTCGTCAAAATCAAGCGTAAAGCCCACCTCAAAACACTGAAAAGCAACCCCACGGTACAAGGCCCCGGTATCCACGTGAATCAAACCCAAAAGATCGGCGATTCGTTTTGTAGCAGAACTTTTACCTGTACCCGCTGGTCCATCTACTGCAACAACAAAGGGTTGATCACTCATTGTGGTTTTGCTCCCTTTAAAATAGTTTTGAATGCTTTCAGGGCTACTTTATTTTGAGCTTCAGTACCAATAGTGACACGCAGCCAATCCGGCATGCCGTAATTCGCTACCGGTCTAAAAATCACACCCAGTTTCAGGCACTCATTAAATACTTCCATGCCCGACATTCCAAAACCGAGCCTTGCATTGATCAATAAAAAATTTCCTTGGGAAGGAAGATAGGGAATTTTTAATTCATCAAACGCTTTTCTCATGAACTTCATTCCAACTTGATTGACGCGAATGGATTTCTTCACAAAGGCGGTATCAGTAATCGCAGCTCGCGCACCTTCCAGTGCAAGATTTGAAACGTTGAACGGCATTCTCACTTTTTGAACATATTTCGCGAGCGCAGGCCTAATTACGCCATAACCCACGCGAAGACCACCCAAACCATAAATTTTAGAAAAAGTTTTCAGAACTGAAATATTTGAAAACTTGCGATAAAGCTTAATTGGATCTGGCAGATCCTTAGCGGTGACATAATCCCAATACGCATAATCGAGGATCACATGCACACTGCCGTCGCGGATTTTCTCTACCTCCTTCAGAAAAGGAAGCAACTCTTTTTCCCGAACGTAGGTACCGGTGGGATTATTGGGATTGGGAATAGCTACTAGTTTTACGCGTTCATTCTTTTTGATGAGTTCGAGCATTGCTTTTAAATCAAAACAATAGTCTTGGGTCATCCGTGTGAACAAAGTGTCGACACCTTGAATGCGTGCAGAAATAGGATAAGCGGCAAACACTCCATCACTCGCCACCATGAAGTCACCAGGTACACAGAATGTGCGAATCAGCAATTCAATCACTTCGTTCGAGCCATTGCCCAAAACAATTTCATCGAAACTTACTTTCTCAAGCTTAGCAAGCGCGGTGCGAAGATGAAAACCACTTGCATCAGGGTAAAGCTGAAGCTGGGACATTGCTTTCTGAATTGCCTTTAATGCTTTGGGCGAAGATCCGAGCGGGTTCTCGTTGGAAGCGAGCTTAATGACGTGCTTGATTCCGTATTCACGCTGAGTTTCTTCAATCGGTTTCCCGGCAATGTAAGGTTTCAGTTCTTCGATATAGATGGGGAATTGTTGAGACATTAAATCACCGCTCGCACTTTCACTGAGGCTTTTGAAATACTCTTATATTCTTGTTGAAATTCAGTAAGCAAGTCTTTGACTAATTCTTTAGGATCAATGCCTAGCTCTAATAATCCCCCTGCATTCACGGGAGCACCTTCGGGATCTACGTTCACTCCAAAATGCAGAAGAACAGACACGGGTGATATCGTGACGACCGAAACACTTAACTTCTTTGCAACGAAATAAAGATCATCGCCCGAACGCGTGACATTCACGCCGTGACGCTGAATCCAGCCTTGTGCAAGGCTCACCAGCAAACGCTGCATCCAGAGTCCTTCTTTCAGAGTCGCCCCAAAAAACTCACCTAAAAAGTGCACCATGGTTTTTGCTTTGATGTGATCATTGACGAGACGATCCTCCCAATCCACTAAATGCTCGGTAAGCACTAAGCATGGACCCGTAAACGAAGCGAGAGTGGATCCCTCTTGTTTGAATTGAGATAAAATAAAATGGGGACGGAGTTCGACTCCGTTATAAGCAAGTTCTTCAGGATGAATATAAGTTTGTAACATGTGTGTGCCTCATTCCATCATATCTTGCAGAATCTGTCGATGTAGATTAGCGTGTGTTTTGCAGCTTAATATCATGCAGTTGCACGGATAAAACGCCTGCAAGACTCGCACTCACCGCACATCTTTTCACCACCATGGTAACAGCTCCACACCAATTCAAACGGAAATTTTTTAGGAAGATTTCTCAGCGCCTGGACAATCTCTGTTTTCACCATCATATCGGTGTAACAAGCGACCTTCACTTTAGTACTGGTGGAATAATTTAATGCCAAGGTAGAGACTCCCAAAAACGGAGACGAATTATCTGGAAAGGTGGCTGCTTCTTCTTTGTTAAATCCAACCACGATCTGCTGAGCAAGCATGCTCTCGGCAATGGCTGCTGCCACATTAATCAAGACGCCATTGCGATTGGGCACCCACACTTGTTTTGCCGTAGATTCAGTAGTTTTTTGATCATCGAGTAAATGGCTTGCGATCTTGGGCACGTCGATTGAGGAGCTCGTCAGAGCACTCCCCCCGAGCTCCCCCAACCACTTCAAATCCAAGACCCGATGCGGAACATTGTAATATTTTGCAAACGCTGCCGACGCCTTCACTTCACTTTTCGCTGCTCTTTGACCGTAATCAACCGTCAGGGCAAGGGTTGGTGTATCAAAATAGTCAGTGAATGCAAGATTTGCACTACTATCTAACCCACCCGAGAGCAAAATTACGGATTTACGACGTGGAGTCTCCATTCCATCTATTTTAATTGGCCTTTGAGATGATCGCAACCTATTTGAAAAAGTGCATAAAGGGGTTGACTTAAGTGACGCGGTGCAATACGTATGCGGCATGAAATTAAATATGAACAGCACTAAAGCCGCTTCGATCCTTCAAGCCCTGCTCTCACTCACCCTGGTTTCAACCAGCGTCGTAGCTTGTGGCGGCAGCGACAGTAGCAACACCTCCAACGGGCTTGCCGCAACGAAGAACAAAAAAGTTACCTCTCTGCAATATTCGTTTGCGGGCGACCCAGGCGAGACCTGCAGTACCGGCAATAAAGTTGCTTATTCCATGAGCGACTACTGCTCGATGCTGATGGATGCTGCTCGAAACAATAACTGCGCGCTATTACAACGTGAAAAAACTTTCGACCAAAGCTGCGCCAATTCCGGATATGCGAGACGGAATGTAATTATTACCCGTAATCAGTATTCTGCAACTGGAACAACAACGAGCACGTCGATGACGACCGGAACGACAACATCAACGGGCGCGAACACCATTACTATCACCGTCACTGCAACTGGAACGAGTACCGGAACAGGTACCACCACTGCAGCAACGATTCCCAGCCCATCGCCCAGCGCTCCCACTCCCACTCCAGTACCGCCCCCGTTCGCATTTGATTTACGCTGTAATTTTGAAGCTTCACAGCAAAAAACTCAATCTGGCCCCATCGTCCTTTTTAGCGATGACAGAGTGATCAACATGAGTGAACAAGTTCATGAGCATCCTTTGTTTGGAAATCCAAATCACCGTCCAGCTGGAGTTCGCGGGGAAATCGCGACCATTACAAACCCGGCTAACCCACTTTACGGAAAAGCATATGAATTATTCACTTCAGTGAAGACCGACAAACCTGGAATGGATGCACTCAACATTGTAACTGGCTCAAACTCAACCTCAACGATTCACATGAAAGGCGAAGCAGGCAATACTAATTTCAGCAATGTCGTTGGTTCTTGCGGCCCTGCCAAAACTACGATCATTCACGAAGTACTTCCTACTCATTACGAAATCAGCTGCGAAGGAACTCGTGATCTCGGTAGCGACCGCGCTGTATTCAAAACCTCATCAGTGGTTCAGGTCGGCAAGCCTGCAATCATGGCCAGCATCTATAAAGATATTACTTTGAAGAACGAATGGATATTTAACATCAAAGCGCCAGTCAAAGCCGGAAAAATGAATGTAGCCGAACTCGGCCTGATGGAAAATCGCGGTGCGATCGCAGATTTAAATGATGGAAAATCATGGGATGCTAGCATCACTCTTCCCAGCAGCCACGGTAGCCAGTTCCGATTCATGGCTCAACGTTTGTTACCGAAAGTTCAACCAAGCGACCCGGAACAAACGGAAGAGTTAGTGGTGAACTGCAAGGCGGAAGCGAAATAGTTGCCGTACGGTAAGCTTCAGCATAATGCGTAATCAAAATCATTGAAGTTTTCAGCGTCCCTCTCGTAAGCGTAATTTTCTTGATGTATGAAAGTGATATCAGTCTGATATCACTTTTATACAAGACAAAAAATACCTTCATCAGTGATACAAGCACTTGCCGTTACAGATACTGTTTCATAGAGTCACTTGACTCGTACCAGTGATTAAGCACGCTCCGTGAAACCGCTGTGCTGCTTCAGGCTAAATCAGTTTTTTTGAGATGAGCAACTTCAGCGCTGCCTCATTCGCATAAACACTAGGAACGAAGTTAATATAATGAGAAAGACGTCTCACGATTGAATTCTCCACTTCAACCAAAAGCTTCACGCCTGCCCTTTTGGTAATAATCTTGATGGGCTCTTGTTCTAAATAAAGCGGCCCTTTCCGGGTCTTTTTATTGAGTTTCTCAATTGAGTCTGCAAATGAAATGTCTTTGCTAGGAATATCGGCCAGTATCCATTCTTTGCCAGTACCGTATTGATCAATGACCGAATCAAAATCACCGACAATGGCTTTGATCCGTTTGATTCGCCTTTCCCGCTCCGTCACACTCCCCTTACTCTCTAAAATTCGATGCTCAAATTCAGGGTGATGAACAGTTTTCGGCGCCTGACGAAACAGGAGCATTTGAATGAGCTCGTTGGTGTGCGGATCGTCGATCAGTCCGAGATGACGAACTTCTTGGCAGCGATTGATGAAGTAAACATCATTCCACCAGTAAAAGCGCTCATCTTGTTCTTCAATCATCGTCAGCAAATCATGAAACTGATGAATGAGATCTTCTTCTAGAAATTTCTCAGCAATGCGGGTTGCAATTACGTCAAATTTTGCAGAACCCGGATTTTTTACTACTTGTGAATACCAATTAAACCGAGCGATTAAAAAATCTTCAACCGCGCGCATTGCGTTTTCTCGCACTCCGAAACCTACCTGGCCCTTGCCGAAATTGAAGGTTTCTAAGTTTGCTAAAATATAATCGCGGTCAAAGAGACCGTACTTAATGCCGGTATAATATGAATCGCGCAAAAGGTAATCCATGCGATCGGCATCCAAATCTGAATGCATCAATTGATTTGCAACCGCGTAGGGAGATTCACCTTTGATGATTTTAGAAATCATCTGCACATCAAAACCATAATCTTCGAGAATTCGCGTAATTCCTCCGGCGTGCGGAGTGTTTTTGATGATGAATGCCCCCAGATGCTCGTGCGTGTTGGTGAGCTCCTTTGCACGTTTTGGAAGTCTCCTGGTATCATTACCGTGCCTCATGTAGGCGTATTCGATCACATGAGAAAACGGAAAAGTGCCAATATCATGCATCAGGGCAGAAATACGCAAACTCTTATGCAGCATCGCTTGAGGTGATGTCGATTTCGGATCAAAGAGTTCGTGGTCCGGTACCGCAAGCCCCAGAGCCCGGAGCATTTGATCCATGGAATGCATCACTCCGATGGTATGAGCAAAACGATTGTGCTCAGCACCCGGAAAAATGTAATTGGCGAAACTGAGTTGCTTAATCCAACGAAGCCGTTGGAAATAAGGAGAATTAATGATCTTCTGTTCCCATTCAGTCACCGGAATAAATCCGTATAAAACATCGTAAAGAACGCCGCGTTTCACTCATACTCCTTTTGAGAGTGCGCATTGAAGCGCACGTTGCTTAAATCTAAAGCCCTGACCTTCAGGATAGCTTAAAAGGGAGCCTGTCGCAAAAAAAATATCCTGGCCCGATTCCGTTCCTTGGTTTACAACACTGAGATTGAGGTAGAAAGCGCATGAATTCCTTATCGATGAGCCCCAGGCCCGCTGCAAGTGACGATCTAGAGCAAATACTGAGCATTGAGAAATTGAGTTACCCTGAACCCTGGAGTTCAGATCATTTCATCGAAGAAATGCAAAAAACCTATGCACGCGTCTTAGTATTGACTGATGACGAAACGGACACCGTGGTTTCTGCTTATATTATTTATTGGGTTCAAGCAGAAGGTGTTTCCTTGCTCAATGTAGCGGTCAATCCAAAATGGCGCGGTCTCGGGTTTGCGAAAAAACTCATGTCCGTGATGATCAATGAAGCGGTCCGCGAGGAAATCCCCAGGATCATTCTCGAAGTGCGAGAAGGCAATCTTGATGCACTTTCAATGTACGAAAAAATTGGATTTAAGAAAACGGGTGCCAGAAAAAGTTTTTATTCGAACGGTGACACCGCGATCATCATGGAATTAAAAACGAGCGATATCGATACCATGATTCAATAACTCACTTGCCAGTTTCCGTGAGCATTACTTATTGATAGTGGCACTCCGCTTTCATCACAAATTTTTGCATGGACTCAATTACGGTAGCGCAACCGCGCGCTCGATTTTTTCCGTAATTAATTTGGTAACTAAATCCATCTTCAATATCTTCGTCTTTTTTGGCCTTTTTTCCCCGATAAGCGATCTTTACATGAACATTTTGAATGTAGCCGGTGTCTTCAATTTTTTCGCTCGTCACCATGACCGTTCTATTCTTAGGCAGAATATATTCAGGTTCCAGCAGATAGGGATCCCCAAGATCGGCTTTTTTCGCAAGTACTGTTTTGAACCGCTCTTGCTTTAGACATGGTGAATCCCCACCCTGCCAAGTTTGCCCTGAGAGTTCTAGATCAATCAACTCTCGTGTAATGCGGTGAAAGTCCTTACAGGTTTCGGCTGAAAAGTCCAAAGCCTGCGCTCCGGAAATATTTTGAATCAGTAAGGCCATGAGAAACACATATGCGTTCATCACCACTCACCGCCCATCTGGTCATCAAATTCACCATTTTTTACTTCAGTGGGAACTTGCTCTGAATAACTGGAGTTAAGTGAGCAGCAACTCATGCAATTCAAACCCTTAATATCAGGCTTCTTATCTTCAGTGCAACCGGGCCTTGAAGCCTCATGTCGGATGATTCGGGTACCCCTCGAGTCATTTTCTCGCTGCTTCATACTGAGGGTGTACGGAGTATCAAGAGTAATTCTTGCGGCAAAATCAGGGTTAGTTGTTTTAACCGAAGTGATCCATTTTGATTTCAAAGAGTGAACACAATCGAGATGTGCTTTGATGGTCAGACTTTCCGGCATGAATTGAAGCGAGGGATAGGCCTTGGTTCTTTGTACCCCGACATTGCCACCTCCTGGCGAACTGTCTGCAATCGTCACTCTAAACTGCTCAGGGTCAAGCAACAATTGGTCGCAAGCGATGTCGGCCATGTTGTCCAGATATAAAGCTTGAAGTGCCGCAGTCGCTGCTTCTTTGCCAGCCAACACTTTATCTAAATCCAGTTTATCGAGTTGCATTTGAACGGCAGGACGTTCCTTTTGAATTTGCTTAAAGGTATTCACCAATTTGGAATTGGGGAGCGCCAGAAGTGCATCAATTCCGAATGGATCATTCCCAACCGTATCAATGATCACCGAATGGAGATTAGCAGCAACAATAACATCACCCGATTTGATCCCCGGCTCACCCATGATCCGCTCGAAACAATCCGCGTAATGGTGATCTTTAGTTTCTGCACCCAGACTCCATAAATACGAAGTTCCAGAGTCGATCAGTTTCTCATTTGGTTTTGCGCGCAGACCAGAAATGCTCATGGACTCGAATAAGTAGCCTGAGCAATCAATCCCTGATGATTCTGAAATTCCCGAACCGGTGGTGACAAAAACTGAGTTGGCATTTTTTGCTGCATCTACTTTGGGTTTAGAACCATATTGATAAAGTGCCGGGTATTTCAATGTGAAACAGGATATTTGTTTGCAAGAAACGGGAGGTGAGACCGATTCTTTGGCGCATTCTTCAACGTCGTCACAGGGAGCTCGATAGCGCTGACTTAAGTAAGGATGGTTTTGACGAACTAATTCTAGACCTTTCGTTCCATTAATATATCTCCGTCCTTTATCATGAAAAGAGACCGCACCCTTTGGGATTTTATTATTCTTAATCAAAGGGCGAATGGGTAACTTCAAAACATCGCAACTACCATAGACGAGCGCCATCGTGGCTCGCGCTCCCGAGGCCATGTCTTTTACTTGAAATACATCTGATGGGTTGCATCCAACTGCAGGTGCAACGCCCACTTTTTGAATATTGGTAATTGCGGCGAGTGCATCCTTTGTTTCGCAATTGTAACCGCAAAACTTCTTCCCATCATCTTTAGCAAATGCCGACATTGCTGCTGGCAATAAAAACAATGCGAATAAAATATAAACCCGAAACAACATCGAAAAAAACCCTCCATGGTTTTCAACGTGATTAACTTAAGAACGGCCAAATTCCGGCCAAATCCAGAATATCATAAGCAGGAAAATTCTTACTGTTTTATTGGCTCAGGGCCGTATTCAATATGCTCAACGACAAACACATTTCTCTCGAGTGATGGATCAATGACGGTCTCACACTTCTCTATTTTCGTTGCACCACAAAGATCATGCAAAGCAGGCGTCAAATTCTTGATTGCCTCTGCATTTGCTTTGAGCTTGATTTGAGCTACTGGGCGAGCAATCGAAACTTTAGACAGCGTCTTCTGTTGATTGACAATACTCTGAGCTGCAAGGACAGCATCAAAAATTGCAGGATCACCTGCCGGGATACCATCAAAATCTTTCGCACTTGGAAACGAAGACACATGCACACTCGGTGCTTCATTTGTAAAAGCCCAACGCCAAACTTCGTCTGCAGTGAACGGCACAAAGGGAGCAAAAAGCTTAAGCAGCGTTTTTAGCCCGAGCCTCAAGGAGTGCACCGCAGATGCTTTCGCACGTAGTTCTGCTTCGGTAATCTGTTCGCCCTCTTTTTTATTTAGCCACGTTCTCCCCTTCACCAATTCCAAATAAGAATCCGTGTAGTGAGACCAAAAAAACTTTTCGGTTTCTTGGAGTGCCTGGGCCGGTTCATAGTCATCAAACGATTTTGAAGCAAGCTCACAATGCGCCTTTAACTTCGCCAAGAATGCCAAATCGAGTGGTTCATAAATTTCGCCACTTTCAGCAGTTTGTGAAAGTACAAACTTGCCGGCATTGAAGATCTTCGTTACCAAACGACGACCAATTTTCATAATGCCCGTATCAAAGGCAGTATCCACTCCGCAGCGAGCTAGTCCTGACCAATAGCGAACGGAATCAGAACCAAACTCGTCAATGTGTTGCATCGGAGTGACCACATTACCCTTAGATTTAGACATTTTTTTGCGGTCCGGGTCAAGCACCCAGCCCGAAATCACAATGTGTTTCCAAGGAATTTTAGCTTCATGGAGCATTGATTTCGCAATGGTATAGAATGCCCAGGTACGGATAATTTCGTGCGCTTGCGGGCGCATGTCCATTGGAAAAAGTTTTGCATGACGTGCAGGATTGAGTTCCCAATGGGACGCAAGTTGTGGCGTTAGTGAGCTCGTGAACCAGGTATCAAATACATCTGCTTCACCGATAAACCCATTTGCTTTTCCACGCTGAGATTCTTGAAATCCTTTAGGTAGATCAAACATCGGATCAACTGGAAGTTGCTCACGAGTAGGCAACATCGGCTGGTCATGAATAATGCGACCATGTTCATCGAGCGGATACCAAACCGGTATACTCACTCCGAAAAACCGTTGGCGTGAAATACACCAATCGATACTTAAATTCTCAGTCCAATTTTTATAACGTGCGAACATGTATTCAGGATGCCATTTGATTTTGGATCCGAACTCAATCATTTTCTCTTTTTTATCCACTAGCTTTACAAACCACTGGCGGGTAGTGAGAATTTCAACTGGGCGATCCCCTTTTTCATAAAACTTCACCGCATGCTGTATCGGCTTCGGAGGAGTTTTCATCGCCCCCGACGCTTGAAGCATCTCTACCATCAGTTTCTGTGCTTGCTTCACCGTTTTACCCAGAACTTTTGTGTAATTTTCTGCTGCCTCGGCTGGCCTGAGCGAAGGAAAATGGGCTGAAGTGAAATCGACCATTTGCAAACGGCCTTCTCGACCCACAATTTGCCTGAGTGGTAACTTTTCATCGCGCCACCACTGAACATCGGTTTGATCTCCGAAGGTACAGACCATCAAAATCCCAGTACCTTTTTCTGGATTCACAAGCTCACTTGCGAAAATAGGTACTTTTACGTGAAAAAGTGGGCTCACGGCGAATTTGCCAATCAAGTCTTTATAACGAGGATCGGTGGGATGAGTGGCGATTCCTACGCATGCGGGAAGCATTTCGGGGCGTGTGGTTGAAATCACAAAACTTCCGTCGGCACTTCCATGCCTTGCACCATCCACTAGAAACTCAACATCATGAAAAGCGCCCGGCAACTCACGATCTTCAAGCTCTGCTTGTGCCACTGCAGTTTGAAAGTCCGTATCCCAAAGGGTCGGTGCCTCTACTTGGTACATTTCTTTCTTTTCGTAAAGATCAAGAAAACTCAATTGAGCGATTTTACGAGAATGATCACCAATGGTCGCGTATTCCAATTTCCAGTCCACCGACAAACCAATTTTACTGAAGAGTTCTTTAAACAGCTTTTCGTCTTCAATGGTGAGTTTATTACAATGCTCAATAAAGTTTTTACGAGACATATTCCGCTGAGGAATTTTTTTCTCTTGAAGCTCTTTGTCCGTCATCGTCGACAGGATGGGAGGAAGATCCAGACCAGGCTCGTAAGGCGAGTTCGGCTCACAGCGAATGTGAAAAAAGTTTTGAACGCGGCGTTCAGTAGGAAGCCCGTTATCATCCCAACCCATCGGATAAAAAACATTCTTACCCTTCATGCGATTGTAGCGCGCAAGAATATCGGTTTGAGTATAACTAAAAATATGGCCGACATGCAGTGAGCCCGAAACAGTAGGCGGCGGAGTATCTACCGCATACACTGGACGAGAGTCATTCTCTTGATAGGAATAGAG
>CAIMWN010000206.1 GCA_903845155.1 Oligoflexia bacterium | reverse complement strand
GTCTCAACATAAAGATCGGGACGACCTTTTGCTAGAGCTCAGCCCAATTTTGCCCCGTAGATACATTCACTCTCAGGGGTACCTTGAGTGTTAAAGCGCCTTCCATGATTTTAATCACCAGGGCTTTTACTTTATCGACCTCGGACTTGGGGCATTCCAGTACGAGTTCATCGTGCACTTGAAGCAAGAGCCGAGATTTGAGCTTCTGTTCAATGAGGGCAGCATGAAGTTCCACCATGGCCACTTTAATTAAGTCGGATGCTGTGCCCTGAATAGGAGAGTTCATTGCCATCCGCTCGGCATTAGCGCGAACTGCGTGATTAGAGGAACGAATATCGGCAAGTACACGCTTACGGCCAAGCAAGGTGGTGATATAACCTCGCTCTTGAGCATCGAGCACTTGTTGATCCAAAAATTCCTTCACTCGCGAGTAACGCGCAAAATATTGGTCAATCATTTTCTTAGCTTCGGTTCTGGTAATTCCAAGCTCCTCTGCAAGACCAAAAGCGCTTTTTCCGTACATGAGCCCGAAATTAATCGCTTTAGCAAATGATCTTTGCTCATCAGTGACTTTCGAAACATCGACATGAAAAATATCGCTCGCGGTACGGCGATGCACATCTTCATCATTCACGAATGAATGAATCAGAGTCGCATCTTCGCTCATGTGTGCAAGAATCCGGAGTTCAATTTGCGAGTAATCGGCAGACATGAGCACATTACCCTCGTCCGCAATAAACGCCTCACGAATTTTTTGCCCGCGCTTTGAGCGAGTCGGTATATTCTGAAGATTAGGATCACTGCTCGACAAACGCCCAGTCGCAGTACCTGTTAAATGAAAACTGGTTCTAATGCGTGAATCTTTTTTACTACGTAGTTCTTGGAGCGGAAGCACGTAGGTCCCTTTTAATTTTGAAATTTCGCGATATTCAAGCAGGAGCTTGGGCGCCTCATGAAGGGGGGCAAGCTTTTCAAGCACAGAAGCATCGGTGGAGAAGCCCGTTTTGGTCTTTCCTTGAACCGGCAACTTCAGTTCTTCAAACAAAAATTGAGCGAGCTGTTTTGGAGAGTTTAAGTTCATGGTTTGATTTTGCGTGAATTTTAAAACTTTTTTCTCGGTGGCCTTCAATTCTGTTTCGAAATCGGTTTCGAGTTGCTTCAAAAAAGGAACATTCACTTTAATGCCAGCCTCTTCCATATCCGCAACGACTTCTACCATCGGAAGATCTACTTCGTGATACAGCTTTTCCACTTCATGGGATTTTAATTTTGGTTCGAGCACTTTCCAAAGCATCAGTGCAGTCCAGGCGTCTTCTGCGGAATAACGAGTAGCGGTCTCAATCGGCACTTGGTCGAAAGTGACTTGCGAGGCCCCCTTCCCCACCACTTCTTCATAAGAAATGACATCGTAGTTCAAATATTTTTTGCACAAGTAATCTAAATTATGGCGACCGCTCGAATCGAGCGCATAAGATGCTACCATGGTGTCGGCGTAAATACCTTGTAGGTGTACGCCCTGGTTCTGCATGATTCGTACATCGTATTTTAAATTTTGTCCTATTTTATGAATCTCTTTTGATTCTAGTACCGACCGTAACTCATTCAATACTTCTTCTTTTTCTAATTGACTAATCTTAGAATCCAACGTGAGGGCGTGGCCTACGGGAATATAAAAACCAGCTTTCTCATCTACTGCAATTGCAATCCCGACCAGCTCCGCAGTTTTTGGATCAAGCGACGTCGTTTCCGTATCGAAACTCATTGATTTTGTTTTTTCAATTTCATGAACGAGCGATTTCAAATCCTTCAGCGTAGAAATGGTTTTGAACTCGGGCTTACCCAGATGAGGAGGCGTATGATCTTCATTCAGGTGAGCGTGATGGACTCTTTCCTCATGAGCTGCGGAATCAGCGTTTTTTGCATAGGCAGTAGCAACGTTAGCATTCCTTGTTTTTGTGGCACTCGTATTTTCGGCCGCATCAAAAGAAAACCCGTCCTGCACAGATTGATGTTTAGTTTGCGCTGAAGAAGATTTTACCTCAGAACCACCGCTCTTCGCATGGGCTGTTCCCTCTTTTGCAGTTGCCATTCCATCTTTTGCAGCGAGATTTGAATACTTGGTGTAGAGCGATTTCAAATTATAGCGTTTAAAAAACTCTAGGAGCTCGGGTGTGACTTTAAAATCAAAGCGGGCGTTTTCAATCGACAGATCAAGCTTGAGATCATCTTTCAAAGTCGCGAGCTCTTGAGAAAGCAGCGCTTGCTTCTCATACTCAACAATCATTTCACATTTCTTGCCTTTAATTTTTCCAAGTTTGGCAGCTTTAATTACTTCTTCGAGGGTTCCAAATTCTTTAAGTAAAAGCTCAGCGCCCTTCGGGCCAATTCCAGTTATTCCTGGAATATTATCGGAGCTGTCACCGACGATTGCTAGATAATCAGTGATTTGGGTTGGCCTCACACCAAACTTCTCGATCACTTCATGTTCGGTGTAATGAACATCCTTCATTGTGTCCCAAAGTTGCGCCTTCGAGTTCACGAGCGCCATCAGATCCTTATCGCCTGTCACTACGACTACTCTATGATTTGACTTTTCATTGATCCAACGCTTATGGAGAGTTGCAATTAAATCGTCAGCCTCAATCGTACTTTGGCGAAAAGAAGGTATCCCCATTGCAGTGATCAACTCTTCAATGAGTTCAAACTGCGGAATGAGCATTTCTGGCGTGTCGGAACGGTTCGCTTTATATTCGGGATATATTTCTTTTCTAAACGAAGGTTCTTTTGAATCATAAACCACGGCTAGATATTTTGGATGAGTCTCTTCAAATAAACGCCCGAGCATTGAAGCCACACCATAGACAGCATTCACCGGAGTCCCATCAGGTGCAGTGAGCTCGCGAACAGCGTAAAAGGCACGAAATATAAAAGAACTAATATCAATTAAGTAAAGCGTATTGTACGAGGAATCCATATTCAAAAAATCCTATTCATTTTTTAGACTTCGACTACTACACTTTCAGCCATCACATCACCTAGTCTTTGGTGTTTTGCCGCGCGGGCGATGAGACTGATTTCAATTAGGCCTAAAGGAATACCAACGAGCATACTGAGAATCCATCCCCAAAACGGGATAATCATCAAAAAAGTAATGATCCCCACGGGGATGTTTCTAATCACTGATGCCTTCAACGTTCCTGGAATTACCTCAATCTTCATGATTTTTTTTCCGATACTCTGACCTTTCCATTTTCGAAATGGAAGTCCATCAGCAGTTATGGAATATAAAAATCCGAGAAGTGAGCCGGGCCCACCGTACCAAAGGAAACCTAAAAATAGAACTACGAGCAGATCAATGAACTTCGCAAACACTCTCTTTTTTAAAGATGCGTAGGGAGTTCCGCTCATCTCGCAGATAGAAACCTCATGGATGGTCATCATCAATTTACGCTTTCAAAAAATATCGGTCCATTACATCCACCAATGAATGAACGATAAAAATATGAGTTTCCTGAATGCGGCTCGAATTCTTTCCGAGCTCCACGTTTAAGTTTACATCTGAAAGCTCTTTTAATATTCCACCGGTTCCGCCCGTCATGGACACTACTTTAATTCCTTTGGCTTTTGCGGCCTCTACTGCACGGATTACATTTTTAGAATTACCAGAGGTGGAGATGGCGAGCAAAGTATCGCCCTTTTGACCGAGGCCCTGAACTTGTTTTTCAAAAATAGCATCGTAAGAATAATCATTTGCGATTGCTGTAATATTGGAGGTGTCAGTGGTCAAAGCCATCGCAGGAAGTGGATGACGTTCAATCAACATGCGCCCAATCATTTCGGCAGCCATATGCTGAGCATCCGCAGCTGATCCGCCGTTGCCACAAATCATCAACTTGTGCCCCTTCTTCATGCTTTGAGAAATAATTTCGCACGCTTCAAGGATTTTACTAATGTTGGAATCTATGAAGACCTTCTTCGCGAGAATGGATTCTTCATAGGTTGCTAGGATGTAGTCATGCGGATTTGCGATCACTCGATTGCTCCAATCTATTGCTTATTTGCTCCCCTTAGTGGTACGATAGAATCATGGCGAATTCAAAAAATGTTTTAACAGCAACTGACGCGAACCTCGAAACTGAAGTGATGAAAAACACCGAAGTCACCCTGATTGATTTCTGGGCTGAGTGGTGCGGCCCCTGTAAAGCCTTAGGACCCACCATTGATTCGCTTGCAGACCAATATGCTGGTCGCGTTAAAGTTTATAAGCTGAATGTGGATGAAAATCCTGATGCTGCGTTGCGCTTTAAAATTCGCGGAATCCCAACAGTCATCATGCTAAAAAATGGTCAAGTAATTGACCAATTGGTGGGCAACCAATCCAAAGATAGTTTTGTTGCCGCCATCGACAGACATCTGTAATTTACCCTCGACCTTTTAAATTGATCTTTCCCGTCATCTTCTTTATCCTTAAAGATATCAAGGATTTTTTAAAACATGCACTCGAAGTGCAGCTAGATATTTAGACATCAAGACTATAAATATCAGAGGAGACACGGATGGAACCACAGTCAACACAAATGAGCATTATTGCAGGCCTCCAACACGGCGGGTTTGCGGTGGCACTCATCGCCATCACCATGGCCGTATCAATTACCTTTATTATCGAAAGATTCATTCGCTTGTTCATGAAAATGAACATCAACGGATCTTCATTTATGTTTGAAGTGCAAAAATACATACTCGCTAACGACCTAGACGGTGCGATCCGAGTTTGTAACGGTGCAGGCAACGCAGCACTTCCCAAAGTAATCAAAGCGGGATTGATGCGCTCTTCACGCAGCGAAGAACAAATTCAAAACGCACTTGATGCGGCGTCATTAGAAGTCATCCCACAACTCGAACAAAATCTTCCCTACCTTGCACTTATTGCAAATATCGCAACCCTCCTTGGCCTTTTGGGTACCATCTCCGGTTTGATTAAATCGTTCGCAGCGGTGGCAATGGCCGACCCAGCACAACGACAAGCAATTCTTTCGGCTGGTATTTCTGAAGCGATGTACGCGACTGCATTCGGTCTCGTGGTTGCCATCGGAACCATGGTTGCACACTCTTTTCTCGCAGCAAAAGCCGCAAGAATTGTTTCGGATATCGACGAACACAGTGTGAAGCTTCTTGATCTACTTTCTGCTCGTAAAGTTCAACACTCAGCTGAGAAAGCTTAAGGGGTTACCCAGTGCTAAAGAGACCTTCCTCACGACGAAGATCCGCTCCGGCCGAGGTTAAAATTAATCTTGTGCCCATGATGGATGCGCTCGTTACCATGATTTCTTTTCTCATGTACACGATGGCCTTCCTCGCACTCACCATGGTGGAATCGCCTCTTCCGATTGTGAGTAATGAACAGAATCTGCAGGAAATTAAAACTCCGCCACTTCAACTCACCCTCACCGTCGATGATAAAGATGTATTGCTTTGGAGTCCTTTTGACCGGATTCCTCAACAAAGCATTCCGAATCTTGCTGATGGCAATGTGGACTTATTGAAGCTCCATGAAGCACTCATTGGGATTAAACAAAAATTTACCAATGAAACTAAAATCATTCTGGTTCCAAAACCCACTACTTCTTACGACACGATTATTGCCGTTTTAGATGCAGCGAAAAATCTTGAAAAAACGGATCCAGTCATTGTAACCAAAAACGAAAAGACCGGTGTTCAAGAACAAGTGAAAGAACTTTTCTCGGAAGTGGTCTTTGGTAACTTACTCGGAGGCGATGAATAATGGCATCACGTTCAATCAGAAACCGCCGCGGCCGTAAAAAGATTCATCAAGACTTCGATCTGCAGCTCACCAGCATGATGGACATTCTCGTGATTATCTTGGTGTTCCTACTCAAAAGTTATTCAACCAGCACGAACTCATTCTCTTCTGTCCCAGGCATCAAACTTCCTATTTCAAAAACCCAAGTTCTACCACCCGACAGCTTACATTTAATCGTGACCCCAGAAGCGATTACGTTTGAGAATGCTCGCGTGATTGAGTTTGTTCAAAGTGCAGATGCGCTCGCCAACACAGATCAACCTTCTTATAATTTCAAAAAAGAAGACTTAGATGAAGGCGGCATGAGAATTGCGATTCTTTACGATGCTCTCAATCGTGCTCGCGAAAAGGCAGAAGTATTGCGCTCTAAATCTACCGCCCGAGATGCAGAAGGCAAACCCCTTCCCTTCGACGGCGTGCTTGCAATTCAGGCTGATAAACGCGTAAAATACGACACACTCCGAAAGATCATGTACACGGCCGGTGCCGCTCAATTCAGAGTTTTCCATCTGCTCGCGATGAGACAAGACATTTAAAAAAGGTCCCCCTCGTTGGCCTACGCGGTGGCTTACGCTTCACGATCTCAAATAGTCGGGCCCACCTTTGGGTTCAGAATTGCGTTATTTGACACACACCGCAACACTAAGTTGTCGGAGACCTTTTTGACAAGGCGTTTTCCATCCATTAATCTTAATCAATGTTCAAAATGAAAAATATATTACTCCTGTCACTCGTTCTCGCTTCACTCAGCCCGGCCCTTGCGCAAAAATTAGAAGACGTGAGCGCGGGAGTAAATGTTGCGGGAATTGATTCCTCTGCAAATCCCTGCGACGATTTTTATCAGTACGCATGCGGAAATTGGGAAAAGCAAACCGAACTTCCCGGTGACCATGGCCGTTGGTCGCGAAGCTTTAACACGATTGACGAGAGTAACACCCTTTCACTCAGAGACGTGCTCATTGATTACTCAAAGGGGAAATTAAATAAAAAAGACCCTAACGCGAAGAAGCTTGGTGATTATTACGCCTCTTGTATGGACGAGTCGAGCATTGAAGCAGGATCAGCTAAAGCTTTAGAGAAACAACTTGAAGCTGTGAAAAAACTTCAAAGTCGCGCGGGTCTCACTGCTCTCATTGCGAAACTTCATTTGGAATCGGCGAATGCACTTTTTAGCTTTGGACCAACACCCGATCTTAAAAATCCGACTATCTATATTTCCGAAATAGATCAAGGCGGGTATACGCTGCCCGATCCAACGTATTATACCGATCCCGCTAAGGAAAAAGCGAGAATCGCATTTAAAGCCTACATTGCTTCTACCTTTCAACTTGCAGGGGAGAGCGAAGCAAATGCAAAAAAATTAGTCGATCAAGTGTACTCCATTGAAAATGCGCTCGCGCTCGCTTCACTTCCGCCTGATCAAGTACAAGACCCAACTCTACTTTACCATCCGGGTTCAGTCGACACCGTTAAAAGCATGGTGAAGTCATTCGATTGGAATTTATATTTTAAAACTCTTGGAATTAAGCCACCTAAAATTGTGAACATTACTGAAGCTAAATTCATGGCCGCAGTGGAACAAATTTTACAAGCAACCCCCCTCGATGACATCAAAGCATATTTAACTTTTAGTGTGATCAATCACGCCTCACCTTATCTAGGTAAAAAACTATCCAATAATCGCTGGGAGTTTTTCGGGAAAACTTTGAATGGTGAAAAAGAACGAAAAACCCGTTGGAAAGAATGTACCGAATCGGTGGGTTCAGGAATGGGAGAAGGACTGGGTCGTGCGTATGTAGAATCGCATTTCAGCGCTCAAGCAAAACAGCGGTCCCAGGATATGATCAAATATCTCACTCAAGCGTTTGAAGAGAGTTTAAAAACATTGGATTGGCTAGACGAAAAAACCAGGGCAGCAGCATTGCTGAAGCTCAGTCTTTTTACGAATAAAATTGGCTACCCCGATCAATGGCGCAATTACACGACCCTGAGCATCGCTAAGGATTCTTATATTAAGAATGCGTTAAATGCGATCGATTTTGAAAGTAAACGAAGCTTGAAAAAAATTGGAGGCCCGGTTGATCCGCTCGAATGGGGAATGACGCCTCAGCAAGTGAATGCGTACTATGAACCGACTTTGAACCAGATCAACTTCCCTGCGGGAATTTTGCAACCGCCATTCTTCTCTGAGAAATTTATCGATGCGCTCAATTACGGCGCGATCGGAATGGTCATCGGCCACGAGATGTCGCATGGCTTTGATACCGTTGGAAGAAAATTTGATGGCCATGGCGTAAATCATGACTGGTGGACAGAAAGCGTTTCAAAAAACTTTGAAGCAAAAGCGTCTTGTCTTGAAAAACAATACGATCAATTTAAGCCGCTCAGTGATTTACACGTGAACGGGCATTTAACGGTAACGGAAAATATTGCTGACAACGGCGGCTTGAAAATGGCTTATATTGCTTATAAGAAAGTAAGTGCTGGAAAACCAGAACCTGCGGCCCTTCCCGGTTTGAACTTGAATTCAGATCAGCTTTTCTTTCTTTCGATGGCCCAAGGCTGGTGCACCAAGTACAGCGAACCGGCCCTGCGTAAACAAGTAAGCAACAATCCACACTCTCCATCGAAATTCAGAGTGAATGGCCCGATGATGAATACCCCCGCCTTTGCACAAGCTTTTAAGTGCACGAGCGGAAAACCCATGGCACCACAAAATCGCTGCTTAATCTGGTAGGAAGAGCCTCACAAGTCGAAATCTAGAAATGCAGCGTAATGCGCGGCGATTTCATCGCGTTCAACTAAGGGCTGCGGTTTCACGATAGCGTTCCAACGAACTTGATGATTAATGACCACCTGAACAGACCTAGAAATATCGACGATCTCTTTTGGAAAATATACCCTTAGCTTTTTAAGCAAGCTTCTCTCCGCAGAGGGATATTTTTCTGTGACGTTGTCTAATTCGCTGCCAATCACGATGTCGACATTATTCTGGTCGTCGACCTCGGCTTTAAACCGTACAGTGGTGATAGGTGCCCGGGCAGCACTTGATTCATACTCAAGCGCCTTCATCCAAAAATAATGATCTCGCCTGAGCAGCGGATCGGCATCGAACTTAAAAAAACCCAGTAATTTTTTCTGATGATCATTTCGCTGATAACGGGAGAGTCTCATCAAAGATTCTGTAATCATCGGAACATTGGGCTGATGATCCCCCCCCATAAACATCGACGTGAAGTTAGCTTTGATTTGGTATTGGTTTTCAAGTTCATTCACTAGTTTTGCGGCGTGGGGCGCTTGATCATACCATTCAGGGAATGGTTCACCATTGTAGCTCGTGTGCGCCTTCATTTGAATTTTCGTTCTATAGGCAATGGAAGTCTGAAAGTTGGTATTTAAAAGTGCCGCTAAGTGATAACTCCTCTCATAGGTGTAAGGATCAATCACTCCGGAAACCGCCAAGAAGGCACTAAAATCGTCTGTCAGAAATGAAGCAAGCCTCCCCACTCCCATGGCCCCCATACTGTGACCGGCAAGAATCAGTTGATCACCACTCACATGGAGTTCCGTCTGTAGTAGCCTCTTTATTTCTAAAAGCAATGGAACGATGATTGGGTTCCAGCCGATATGAGTTCCCGGCAATACCACAATCGAACGTGTCGATTCTGCAATATGAACTAAATCCTCTTGGTAGGAATGAATTTGGGCGGTCTGATACTCAAGGCCTCTCGCCATTTGGTATGATCCACCATGCAAAAAAATAACCGCACGGGGAGAGGCATTCAAGTCTACCGAACTCGGAATATAATAGGTCACTAAATGAGTAGAATGAGTGGGTTCATTCTCTAAGCTAAAAGTTTGCAGACGTGCCACTTGACTGAAGTGAGCATTTTGAACCAGCTCTGAGCCTTGTATGGCATGAGCATTCAACACCGGCACAACCAGCAGTGGGATCAAGCGATAAATAATGGAAAACAAACGCATGGAAACTCCAATTACTAAACAATGCTTATATAAGAATTAGTACAACACTGCAACTTAATTCGTTGAGTTAAACTATTAAATTCGTTGAATTTGACCCCTCTTTGAGTTCACAAAGGAGCCTAAGTTTGATATACTGGTCCCCTACTATCAGGAAAGGACCTCAATCAATGGGTGCACAATGGAAACATTCTCTCAGACAAAGCGCGAATCAAAAAAAGAGCGCAACGGTCGGTAAGATCGTAAAAGAAATACTGGTGGCCGCTAAAATGGGCGGGGCTGATCCTGAATCCAATTTTCGCCTTCGTGGTGCCCTTGAAGACGCCAGAAGAAATTCAGTTCCCCGCGACACCATTGAGCGCGCTGTAAAACGCGGAGCAGGTTTACTCGACGATCCTATTCAGTACGAAACTATATTATACGAGGGCTTTGCCCCCCATCAGGTTCCGCTCATCGTGGAATGCCTCACTGAAAATCGTAACAGAACTGCCGCCGACGTACGCGGCCTCTTTAGAAAAGGTCAGCAGGGCTCATCAGGCTCGGTTGCATGGATGTTCGACCGTAAGGGAATGGTAGAGGCTCACATTAAACAATCCGGCGCGGATCTTGACCTAGAGACCATTGCGATTGAAGCTGGTGCAGATGATGTTGAAAGCTTTAAACCAGGCGAAGGTCAGCCCACTGACGGAACGCTTGCGCGATTTACTTGTGCTATGACTGAGCTCGATACCGTAAATCGCTACCTGAGTAAACTAGGATGGAATATTCTCAGTTCTGAAATTTGCTACATAGCCAAAAATTACGTAAGTCTGAATGAGGCACAACTCAAAGAGGTGAGTGATTTCTTAGGTGAGTTTGATGACAACGACGATGTTCATCGAATTTACGTAGCGCTCAAAGCCGAATAGACCTATCCGAAAACACCTTAAATAATGCTTTCCTTGACACAAGTAACGGGCTCAATGCCCTTGACTATCTCTTTCGCTTGCTCTGGACACTCTGTCGGAGAAAGGTAAGGATCACACATAAATACGCTCTCTAGTAAGTATTTACCTTGAACATCCTTTATTAACTGCGTCCTGAAGGTAATTTGTTTGGTGACCTTATAATATTCTAAAGGGATTTTTGAGTCTTCCAGTGAACCACTCGACGCCAAATACGCATAGGCGCTGTCCTTGGTCGTCGCATCTTTCGTTTCCAGCACCGCCACAATCTGCCCTTCCAAATCACTCGTGGCCACTTCAATTGATATAATTCCATGAAGATTTCCACTTGCAAGACACTTTAACTCGCTCCCCTTCATTCCATTTAATCGTGCATTTTCATATTCGCGATGGGTGTTCATTTGTCCAAATCGGATTCGATGATCGGGCTTTGGTTCTGCCGAAACGATGAGTGTGCAACTGACGTTTTGATCACGCTCAAGCACGACGGGGTGCTCTTCCTGGTCTGAGGAACAGTGCTCTTCATCGTGAAAGGCGTCGCACGTGAAGAGCTTCACGATCGAATACTGAGATTTCTCGCTCATGAAAAGATAGGTACTGGTCTTGCCCGTTCCGATTTTCTCAATTTCATTGATCAGAATTCTTTGGTCAAAACCCTGGTGGTGATCGCTGCTACTATTAAAGCTAATACTCGTGCCATTTTTGAATGTACTGATACTGTTTACCCGATTCGCGATTGCAGCTTGAGTAACTTGAATGCTAGTGAGGCCATCG
>CAIMWN010000205.1 GCA_903845155.1 Oligoflexia bacterium | reverse complement strand
CTGTCATCTGTAGTAAAGACGATCTTTGCGGAGGGACCAACAAGATAATCGGTGGTATAATTGCTGTAAACACCACTCAAGTCTTCAATCTCATCTTGAGTCGAGTCCTTGATGCTGATTTTATCAATTCCGGCTTCGGTATCAATACTCTCGAAGACAACTCGAATGTACTTAGCTTGCGGGACGTTAATGTCAAAATTGTAAATCTTGCTGTTTTCGTATGGATGCGGAGTTTCTGCAAGATATGCATAATCTTTCCAAAGCGTTTCATCTGGCTTTTGTATCACCGGAAATATTCCATGTACCGCATTGTAAACATTCACGCGTCCACCGGCGGCAACTTTTCTTGAAAACCCCCTCAGCTTATCGCTCGAACGAATGAGGATATCTTTGATTTGCGCGTAAGTAAGTGTTGGCTTAATCGAGAGCAGAAGTGCTGCGATCCCTGATATATGAGGAGTGGCCATCGAAGTTCCGCTCAACACTCCATAGGATCCATCTTTGATCGTGGACAGGATCTTCACACCAGGCGCCGCGACGTGCACACTTGTTTTACCATAATTTGAAAATGAGGCAATTTGATCACGATTGTCAGTTGCAGCAACTGAAATGATATTATCCAACTGGTAACTTGCTGGATAAGAAGGTTGAGCATCATTATCGCCGCCATCATTGCCTGCGGCGGCGATGAAGAGAATTCCTTTTGCTTTCGCCGCTGCAATGGCATCGTAAAGCGATTGTGTAAACGGTCCTCCGCCCCAGCTATTACTCATAATGTCTACGCCCATTGACGTCGCATACTGAATAGCTTGTACGGCCGCATCGAGTGTGCCGCTCCCTTGATCGTCTAAAAATTTTACTGGAATGATCGAAACCTTCCAATTGACTCCGGCCACACCGAAACCATTATTTCCGATTCCACCAATCGTTCCAGCACAATGTGTTCCATGATTGTGGTCATCCTTGGGGTCATTGTTATTTTTTACGAAATTCCAACCATGTACCGATGGATCGGCAGGGCTATTCCAGATATTATCTTTCAAATCGGGGTGGGTATAATCTACACCTGTATCAATGACGGCAACCTTAACTTTAGCGCTTCCGATATTTCCTTCCGCCCATACCGGTGTGACGTGAATATCAGCATCTGCTTTTCCCACCTGCCCCGCTCCGTCGGCCTGCCCTACATTTTTCATTCCCCAGAGTTCACTAAACTGAGCATCGTTCGGAACTCCGTCGCCTACGATATGATAAATATAATTAGGCTCCGAATATAATACTCGGGCATCTTGCTTCAAGATTTTCATTGCATTGCTTTTATCAGCTTCAGAGAGCTGCAACACTGCGAACTCTTCGCTCGTTTTGAACTTCTTCACTTTAATGAGGGATTTCGAGCCCAGTGAACTTTGCAGGTCCTGCGCAATGCTTTCAAAGTTAGATGTTTTCTTATTCGTGGTAGGTTTTGCCCGCACGACGAGCTCCCCTGTTACAAAGGGATAGTGGATGCTGTTTTTTGCAAAAGCGAGATGAGCAGGAAAAGTGAACCCTAGAGCCACTAGGATGAGAAGTGATGCGATCAATATTTTCTTCATGTATGAGCTTCCTTGCTTTTCGTTTCGCGGGGTCATCCTGACCACACGGGTGCGCCTTTGAAGGGCGTGCGCCAAATACATCTGATATATTATTATTTAAACGGATGGGCAATAATTACACAAGCGTTATTGAATTGATCGTGCTGCCTTGATGCGCAATGAAGGGGTCACTCGCCCCATAAAACGATTGATCTCCGGTATACCTGCAAATATACAGGGTTTTCTGAACTGGGCAGATTCTTCCATCAACGTGCTGCTCTCTAGTCTCTCTGCAGCATTAAACCAAATTCCTTCGATTTTCAAATTACGCTCTGGGATCCCTAACTTCAGTTTAATGTGCCTGCCCTTAAGAATGGTTTGTGTATCCACGTTTGCACGAACGGCAAACAAGGGCTCCGGATTCCCGGGTCCAAACGGTGCTAATTTTTCTAACTCTTCCAGTGTCTTGATCGTAAAATCAGTAATAGCACATTCACCCTCAAGCTCAAGGAGGCCGCTTTTTTTACTCGGAGCCAAAGTCGCTACCATTTTATTATAATGGTCGGTAAAAGACTCAATCAAATCATGCTTAAGTGAGAGCCCAGCTGCAAATTTATGTCCACCATAACCATTCAAGAAACTTTTTGATAAATGAAGTGCTTCAAGAACATTGTAACCGCCGTAAGACCGAACACTACCCTTCACTATTCCATCTTCACGAATTGCAAGCACCACTGCTGGCTTTTTAAAATGTTCGGTTACCTTTGAAGCGACGATTCCAACTACACCTTCGTGCCATTTTTCGCTCGCCACCACAACCGCATGCGAGTATTTCCCCACTTCAATTCCTTTAGTGACCATTTCCCTGACTTCATCCCAAATTTGATTTTGAAGCTCAGCACGAGCCTTATTAATTCCTTCAAGCTCTTGCGCTAATTGCTGTCCGCGAACTTTGTCCGACGTAGTCAAACATTCATAAGCTGTTTGAGCGGAGCCCATGCGGCCAGAAGCATTAATTCTGGGCCCTAAACTAAAGCCAAGACTGGATGGACTTGCTGTCTTCACTTCAACACCAGCAGCTTCCATTAAGGCACGAAGTCCTGGCTTCGTGGTTTCTCTCAGTACCTCAAGACCGTGCTTAATGAGTACGCGGTTGTCGCCAGTGAGCGGAACCATGTCTGCGGCCGTGGCAATGACTACTAAATCAAGTAAACTCTTTAAATTGGGCTCTTGAATGCTGTGATTTACAAAATAATTTTCTGCGCGGGCTTTCATTCGCAGCCCCATACACAAATAAAAACCTAGCGCACACCCGCAAAGTTGCTTTAGCTCGGAGGGATCATCGCTGCGTTGCGGATCAATTACCGCAAATGCTTGCGGTAAGCCTTTGACCGGGTCAATGAGATGGTGATCCACAATAATCAACCTTACCCCTAATTCCTTGGCTTTATCGGCCGCCTCAAAATTGGTAATTCCGCAGTCCACCGTAATCAATGTGTCGACACCGTCACGCGCTGCTTGTTCCACCGCGCCGGGATTAAGGCCATAACCATCCTTAAAGCGATCAGGCTGAGTCACATCAAAGTTAAATTTTAGATCGCGAAAAAACCAAGTCAGTAATGCAGCTCCCGTGGTTCCATCGACATCATAGTCGGTAAAAACTCTGATTTTCTTTCGAAGTGCCGGATCTACTTGTGCAGAATTAAATCGTTGAAGTTCCAGGATATGATCAACGGCCTTCTCCATATCGAGAATTTTGAAAGGATTCGTTAATTGGTCTAGCTTCGGATTGAGAAACTTCAAAACTTTCTCAGAATCGGTCATGCCTCGGTTCACGCAAACCGTAGCAGCCATGAGACTCATCTTCATGCCTTCGGAAAGAGAAAGGGCCGCTGCTTTGAGCGACCCCTCTTCATTTTTAAAAATCCATTGTTCTGTCATTTAATTCCAGTCATTAAAACCCGTAAAATTAAAGTCCGATGTGGGCTTCCGGTGAAAGCTTCACTTCACGACGTTTCTTATGTTTCCCTGTTTTCACTTGGTTCTCTTTATAGTGAGTTAACAAAATCACCATTGAAGATGCAATGAAAATAGAAGAATAAGTTCCAACCACAAGTCCGATCATGAGCGCAAACGCAAATGGCTCAAGCACGTGGCCACCGAACATCCATAACATGAACACGCTCACAAAGGTCGCGAGTGAAGTCATAATGGTACGACCCAAGGTTTGATTGACTGATTGATTCACAATCTCTTCAATTTTCTCACTTGGATTTAATTTCAAAGTTTCGCGAACACGGTCAAATACGATGATCGTATCGTTATTCGAGTAACCAACAAGGGCAAGAACCGCCGCAAGTACGGTCAAATCGAATTCCTTTTGAGTCATGATGAATACACCAATGACGATAATGGCATCGTGGAAAAGTGCAAGCACCGCTCCAGGAGCAAAGGTGAAATCGAAACGAATCGCTACGTAAATCAAAATAGCAAGGAGTGCGTAGAACATAGCAAGTAAGCCGTTCTTACGAAGGAGGCCACCCGCTGAAGGCCCAACAATGTCGGCGCCCTTGATTTCATATTCTCCAGCCTTCAGATCAGCACTCAAACTATCTTGGATTTGCTTCACCACTTGATTGAGGTCTTTGCCTTCTTCTTGAGCGCGAATCATGTATTCACTGTCAGAAGCACTCCCTAATTGAAGGATTTTTAGTCCTGTCAATTTTCCCTTTTCAAGGGTGGTACGAAGGTGGCCCGTATCCCAAGTGCTTGGAATCTTCACTTTTACTTCGGCACCGCCAGTAAAATCGATTCCGTAATTTAAGCCTTTGGTAAAAAACAAGGCGATCGTGGCTAGGATCATCGCTACCGACAATCCGATCCAAATGAACCGTTTACCTACGAAATCAATATTCGAGTGTGGATTAATAATATTAAACATTGAGATGCTCCTTAGATACTGATGGTTTTTGCGTTTTTGTCTTCGAGTTTTTTCAAGTACCAATCAAAGAGCACTCGGCAAACAAACACAGCGGTAAATAATGTGGTTAAAATTCCAACAATCATGGTCACGGCAAAACCTTTTACAGGGCCGGTTCCATAGATCATGAGTACGATCGCCGCAATCCCGTTTGCCACGTTGGCATCCAAGATGGTTTTGAATGCTTTATCAAAACCGGTTTCTACCGCAGCTCCGATATTTTTCCCTAAGCGTAATTCTTCTCGAATGCGCTCATAGATCACAACGTTCGAGTCCACTGCAATTCCCACAGTCAGTGCAATCCCCGCAATACCCGGAAGGGTAAGAGTTGCTTCAAGCCATACTAAGATCGCGAGAACTAACACCACGTTCATGAGCAATGAAACCACGGCAATTAAACCTGAAATGCGATAATAAAAAGCCGTCAGTAATAGAACGCCTAAGATTCCAAGCAAACTTGCGAATGCGCCCTTAGCAACCGAATCGGCACCCAGAGACGGACCCACTACCCGCTGTTCCATGAGTTCAAGCTGAGCAGGCAAAGCACCCGCACGAAGAACGATGGCCAAATCTTTTGATTCACGAAGGGCTTCATCAT
>CAIMWN010000204.1 GCA_903845155.1 Oligoflexia bacterium | reverse complement strand
TTTAAGTGCGGTCTTTCCACTTGCCACTGCAACTTCGGCTATCTTTGATCCCTTCCAAACCCTCCTCCTCCTCCCCACCCTTTTTATACCGTGCAAATATTTCATTCATGATTTTGAAAAAAATCAGCAACTCACTACACCCGAATGGATCACCCTCGCATTCAGCCTATTTTTAGGCACGGCTGCGAAGGGCCTGAACGGAATCATTGTACCGACCTTCGCCATCGGTCTGCATTTAATTTTTGTCTTGATAGGGCAACCGAACTTCAGAAAACGAGCAATTCAATTTGCGCTTAAATTCTTTGCATTTGCATTCGTACCCGCGAGTGCTTTGTGTTTCCTCTACTTTCTACTTTTGGATGAGAAAATTGGCAGGGCATTCACACGAGAGTTTTTCTTAGTCCATCACTTCGGACGAAGCACGGAGGCGATGGAGACTCACGGCGGATCGATTTTTTATCATCCCTTGGTGGCATTTTTTGGGGGTGGATTTCTCTCTGCTTATTTACTCCTTACCGCGAGCAAAAAGAAAATGGCGTACCTCACTGAAGGGTTTGCATTTACTTACTTTTTGGCATTCATGATTGTTTTTGGATTCTCTGCAACCAAACTTCCCCATTATACCTGGCCCATTTGGCCAGCTCTCGCAGTTTTGGGTGGGATACTTACCTTGAGGACCACACCCCCCTCAAACAGCACCAGTAGCTCACGGGCACTTAAATTTTTATTCTCTCTGCCAGTACTCGTGGGGGGAATCGTTTTTCTGGTCCTTGCACTTAATCCCATTTCCTTAATTATTTCTCAACTACCCTCGCCTTCCGCTAAAATCATCCTTTCTCAATTTCGTGGCTTTCCATGGCCCGCCCAAATATTACTTTGGCTCGGTTTTGCGACTTGCCTTCTCTATCAGATGAAAAGAGACTTTTTTATATCGAAACCCGTTTATACCGCAATTGCGGGGCTATTCACTACATTCGTCTTTAGTGTTTCTGGAATGCCCGCAGCAGTTGATCTCATTAATAGACCGTTAATGGAGCTAGCCGAAATCGCGAGCACTCGCTACCTCAAACCCGGTGATTGCATCCGATTTACCAACACTCATTCGCCGACGATCAGTTTGGCTTTGGGACATGTCTATTTCCATAATCGTTGTGAGCCAGATCAAGCCACTCATCTCATTACTCCCGAATGGAAATTGAATCAATGCAAGGAACATGGATTTGAAATTTTAGAACAACGAAGTTATTTTTATTTATGTGGAAGGAAATAAACTAAACATGGCACAAACCAATAACATTACTGGCGCATCAATGCAGGTTCATTACTTAGGCGATCTCCGGACTGAGGCGACTCATTATGATTCTGGAATTAAAATCATCACTGACGCACCTAAAGACAACCAAGGAAAGGGTGAGGCGTTCTCTCCTACCGATCTTCTTTGCACGAGCCTGGCAAGTTGCAAACTCACCATCATGGGGATTAAAGCGAGGTCAATGAACATTGACTTAAAGGGATTGACCGTGGGTATTCAGAAAATCATGACCATTGAGCCACCGCGAAAAATTGCAGAGATCGTGCTCACTTTCGATTGGAAAGGCATAGACAAGAAAATTACGACTGAGCAAATGGATTCATTGAAACGCTCTGCGCTCGCGTGCCCTGTTGCTTTATCACTGGATGCTAGCGTGAAGAAGACGCTGCATTGGTAGACGCATATACCGTTGGTAAAGAAGAGGTTTAAAAAAGAATTGATTTGCTCCTGGGGACTCTTTCAGTTGCAAAACAGTTCTATTTTAAACCTCCTCTTTGCAAAAAACTATACTCACGTCAACGTCTGATGATCTTTCAACGTCACGGCCGTTAAGATAAGCCGAGCATCACCACTACAAGTAGATAAATATCCCTAACCTTTTAAGATCGACGCGCCATATCTTGGTTGACCTAGCAGATGATCGTGAATCTTTTGTTCAAATGAACACATTCTGGTTACTTGATCAGAGTTTTCCGTTTAGAAGATCGGATACGGTACCGTGCAGATGGGTAGCGCCAAACTTAGAATTGTGTAAGTTGGGTTGGATCTAATCCAAAAGAGCCGTGACCCGTTTGTAAATCAAGGTAAATATAAAAAGGGAGTTCAGCGTCTGTCCGACTTGTTAAGTTTAAAATGTCACGCATTTTTTTGGTTTCAAAAATTGCTTTTGTTGTATATTTATAGAGATCCAAATCGTTATTTCTTATAGGGCCACTTACAATTTGGATAGTATTCTCTCTAAATATTGCACATACATTATCGATATCCCCAGTAGGTACAGTCGCGCACAGTAAAGCCTTCACCCAACCTACATTTTTGACAAAAGTAATTCCACCAGATTTATATGCAAAATTAAATTTATATTCTTCCTCGTACTTGTTTGATAATTTTAATAACTTTAAAATTTTATCTGAAATGATAAAGTTATTGTCATCACACTTCCCTGTTGCACGATAGATTTCATGTAAAACAAGGGTATCAATGCTTCTTGCATTATTTGGTAAAGTTGGATTGAAAAATGTTGCCCAAGAAGTCCTTAGCAATTGCATATCGCCCGGAGTTGTCCAAGCATCAAGAGACTGATCAGTGACGGGCTGATTTGTTTCAGAATTAATGATGATGTCAACGACTCTAATTTTAGTTCCATCGAGCCCAGTTCTCATTTCCTGCGCAGAACAAAGTGCATTTGCAGCAGGACTTTGTTCTACGGCGTTAATAAGATCAGTTCCACGGAGGCGAAACTGACTAGCAATTTCAGCACCACCGCCACTCGTCCCACTTCCTTCGTTCACAATATTTTGAGCAAAACAAAATGAGTTTACAAGAATTCCTGTTAAAACAAGAGAGTAAGCAAGCCCTTTGGTTTTTTTAGATTTAGTTTTCATACGACTTTCCTTTTATGTATGCCATCTATTTAAAACTCAACAATGCGTGGCACTGTAACATTGTTGAGTTTTTTGGTCAATAGTTTTATTTTATTTAAAGCATTAATTTCATTAATCTTTTAAATAAATCAATGCTTCGATGAGAGAGTTATAACTTAAATTTTAATGCAAGTCGTTATATAAGTTTTGAATTAATGCACTTATAGTATATCATTTGATAAACTATGGGCCATTCAGCATTTGATTTTATTGACTATCGTAAATACCTCATTGAAGCGCTCCCCAAAAAAGGAGATTCTCGTGGGTTACGTACAAAACTTGCTGATTTTCTCGGAGTGCAAAAAGGATTCATCTCTTCCATCCTTCATGGGGGAGCGGAATTAAGTTTGGAGCAAGCGTTTCGAGTGAGTCGATTTTTGTCTCAAACAGAAGAGGAACAAACTTATTTCCTGCTTTTAGTTCAAAAGGCTCGAGCGGGATCAAAAGATCTCGAAGAACATTTCACGAAAAAAATTTTTGAAATACAAATTAAGCGAAAAGAGATTAGTGAAAGAATTCAAATTAAGACCGCTCTCTCAGAAAGTGATCAGTTACTTTATTATTCAAGTTGGCATTATACAGCAATTCATATGTGCCTCAGAACCAAAAAAACGCAAACAGCTCCTGAAATCGCTAAATACCTTGGGTTACCGTTTGTTCGAATATCAGAAATGCTCGAATTTTTTCTAAGAACGGGTATAGCAATTAAAAAAGGAGATCACTATGAGGCAGGAGCAACTCGAATTCATATCACCGCTGATTCACCTTCTATTTCTAAGCATCACAGTAATTGGAGAATCCAGTCCATTCAGTCATTAGATCGAAAAAACTCTGAAGACCTTCATTATTCACTCGTAATGAGCATTTCTAATGAAGCTGCTCAAAAAATTAGAGAGCTTCTTCTTCAGTCGATTCAAGCAAGCGAGCCAGTGATTCAAGCCGCTCAAGACGAAGATGTTTATGGTCTAACGATTGATTTATTTAAAGTGGGTGTAGGCTAGTTTTACTGGACACAAATCCAATGTTTCCCACCCTGGCCTCAATCATGTTTTCTTCGCATTTACGAGCGTGTGGTTTGCTCATACTTGAACGACAGCCTTCCCCCGACTGAGGCATTTTTTGCGTCCTTCATGCTTGATGGGTGCGCTTGCGGGAAAGAGAATTTGTTTGCGACGTTAAAGTCCCCAGGAACAAACACATTCTCTTTCCCACAAGCCCCCATCTCAACGATTGGGGCAAAAAAAAAGGGCGCCCCTCCGAAGAAGAGCGCCCCATTAGAGCCTAGTTTTTAATTGATGCAATGCTAAACCAAAAGGTGGGCCCGACCTTTT
>CAIMWN010000203.1 GCA_903845155.1 Oligoflexia bacterium | reverse complement strand
CGATTATTACGGTGAGTTTGCCAAGCGCGAGCACCAGGCAAAATCGAGAAACGGTAGATAAAGCACAAGCCCTGAGAAATGCCATCAAAGCTTATGTCTTAAGCCATGGCGGTATAGGAGGCACGAATCCTCCGACGCTTTCTGCTTTAGTCACTACCGATGGCGTGGCCTGCGTGACTGCAAATGATCCGGCGGTGACTTCCACGTACTTGCTCTTGCAGGGGTGGTGTGGCCCCTATTTACAGCCTATTTTTCAAGAAGATTTAAGCGGCATACTTACCGACGGATGGGGTACTCTGTTTACATACAATGCAGGATCTTCCATCGTTACCAGTTGTGGACCGAATAGAGCCTGTGGAGACGCAGATGATCTTAGCTTTGCACCGTAACAAGGATTTGAATTGCAGAGGTTTTACCCTGATTGAAACCCTCATGGTGATTGCACTGATTGGGATTCTTTCTGTGGTTACCTTTGATGTAATCACGGACACCTTAACTGAATCGCGTTTTGATGAAACCGTTGCAAAAATGAATCAAATCAAGAGTGCGATGCTCGGAAATCCCGATATTCGGGAAGTGAGCACCCGAACGAGTTTTGGATTTCTGGGTGATCTGGGTGCAATTCCCACTTTGGCCCAAGGGATTTCAGCACTCGTTACGAATCCGGGACTGCCAGTGTATGCCATCAGTGCGAGTGGACGTTTTGGTTTAGGTTGGAATGGGCCTTATTTAACGGGGAGCGGATCAGGCGTTGATTATACAACCGACGCTTGGGGCACTGCTTTTGTGTATTCGCCAACAGCTTCGCCACCCACGCTTGTTTCTTATGGAGCGGATAAAGTGGCTGGTGGAACCGGTTTTAATCAAGATATTACGGTAACGATGCCCACGGAAATGACGACTGCAACGGTAAGTGGATTTATTTGTCAAAGTGGCGCTCCCTTTGCGAATGCTGCTGAAGTGCAACTGAATTATCCCAATGGCTTGGGTGTGCTGACTCAACCCACGCAAGTGTTGGCCCCCGCTGATAACGGTCAATTTAGCTTTAGTTCCATCCCCTATGGTGTTCGCTCCGTCACTATTTATCGTCCGAGTAAGGCAGGAGCGACATCAACTCTAGGGCCCATTGTTTTTACGGTGGATAAGCCTAACTTTATTATACCGTGCGATCGAATTGATATTAATAATTAACTAATGAGAGGATGCGAGAGCTTTTTCTCGCTAGTGGAGAACAGCAATGGATTTTTCATTTTCGTCAATCATGAGTGGTTTTGTTTTTGGGGTCATTGGATTTTGGATGATGAAGCAGGGTAAATCGCGCTCGAATCCGCTCACTATTGTCATCGGTATTGCGCTCATCGCTTACCCTTATTTTATTTCGAATATTTTTTTAGACTGGGGTATCGGGATCGCTCTTTGCGTTCTTGCTTACTTGAAGTGGTAGTCTTGAAGTTCAAAAAAAAGAGACCAGTGGCTCTCGCAACTGATCTCTTTTTGAAGCGGTAAAAAATTAACCGGGGAGACTGAAACTAGAACTTGTACTCTTTTCCGGTTGCAGCGCCTGCGCCATCATTTTTCGCAGAGTTTGCCCAGATATTGCCGGATGCTGAGTCGTAGCACCAGCCGTCACTGGTAGTGAGGATGGCTCCACCACCCGTGCAAGCAATTGCGGTTCCTGCAATGTGCCCCGCGATTGCAGCTGCATCTGCTTGAACAATAGTATTGGTTGGGCCTGGGCCCCATGGATTAACTGGAATTCCAGTTTGAACAAAAAGTCGATCATTGAGGACCGGAACCTGAGTCGTGGTACACATGCTCGTAGTGATATCGTTTGCATTGATATCGCCTACAGGCGGATAAGCGTTGGTAACTACGTTACATCGAATTCTCATCATTCCGTTTTGAGCTGCAATTCCGTTACGGAGGATTTTTAAATTTGCCTTAGTCGCATTGTCTTTTGCATCTTTTGAAAAGTTGGTAAATTGGGTGATACCAATCAACGCTAAAATGGAGATTAAGAGGATGGCCATTAAAATTTCGATTAACAGGCTCCAGAAAAACTCAAAAAACAGCTGACTTTTCAGTTTCTTAGAAAAAAGTTTTTGAATTTTTCGCCATTTTTTATTTTTTCCAGAATT
>CAIMWN010000202.1 GCA_903845155.1 Oligoflexia bacterium | reverse complement strand
GTGTCGACCGTCTGAGTATCGGCTGGAGTCGCCGTGACCGCAGTCTGTGCCGAAGCAGCAGACAGAAATTCCCCGGTAAAACTCATCAATAAAAGCTGAATGCAAAACTGATGAAGTGGTTTCATATTAGCGAGCTCCCCCATAACCTGTAGGACCAGAACCATTTTGGATTGCTTGCCCTGGCGCCTGTGCTGCAGGCATTCGCACATCCCCCGTAATCGCATCAGTCGCGCGTGTCCCCAGGAGATTAGTACGGTCTGTATCGTCGTTATTTCTCAGAGTAAATATAAGCTTATTCGAGGCCCCACCCGTAATCGCAGCAATCACTTGAGCTTGACTAGGATCTAGCTCAAGTGTGATCGATGAATAACCATCGTATTCAGTGAGTGACCGAATTCTTGCTTTATTGGTACCTGCTTCAATATCCACTTTCCTTGCAATATTGTTAGTAATATTTCTCCCCACTGCGAGAATGACCACATCTTGCATGATCGTCTTGGCAACTTTGCTTTCACGGGCACCCGCTCCGGCACTGACATCTACCACTGCAATAATATCAACCCGATCACCTGGCTTGATGAGTTTACTCACACTGGTATTTTCGTCCACCGGTACAGACATCGCTCTTTTACCTGGAGTCACTTGGGGCGAAAGCCCTGTGCGCATATTCGGTTCCGTAATTTTATTTAACGAAAGTTGCTCACCCTTTTTAATCGAAACAATGGCTACATTCCCTACAATACGTTTGGTTTCGATTGAGTACTCTTGTGCTTCATCTTTACCACTCGTGAAGGCAATCGCAGATGGCTCCACAAACCGACGTGGTACTTGTCTTGCCTCAATCATCACATCTAAAATAGTGTCCATTTCCTTGATGTCTTGCTTCGCAACGAGGACCGTCACTTCATCCCCAAATTTCTTTTTGGCATCTTCTTCGATACTCGAAACAGAGCTCATTACAAAGAAGACCGCGATCCCTGCCATGATTACCGATAACGTCATCGCTCTACTGTTCATAAAATTGTATCTCCAAAATATTGACAAACTTTCTGCTTAAACGGCCAGCGCTGCGCTTGCAAAGCAGTGATATGATCGGGGTCCATTGGTGATTTCGTTTTGGTGTCGGCTGTATTGAGCTGCGTGCAAATTGCCGTCGTATTTCGAACACGAATGGCCGTTCTATTTGCTACTTCACCACGCTCATCACTTCCCTTTACGGTTGGATTATTTCTACCAATCGTTTGAATTTGTGGAATAGGCTCCATTTCAGTTCCGTTAAAATTTGAAGAAGTGAGCGCACTGGGATCAGAAACACCAAGCAACATTCGATCTTGCTGTTGGGGAACAAAGGTACCTTCACGAAATGACAGACGAGGATACTCTGGTGAGTTCCCAGTCAGCAGAAACATCTGCGAGCGTGCATATTGAATATTATTTATCGCTACATGAGCGGCCAAATTCATTCGATAGAGAAGTGATACAAAAAGAAAAAGGATCGGCAGCATGAAAACCACTTCTAAAATACTTTGGCCTTCTTCATTTTTGAGTTGGAGGAAATTAATTGTAATTGCCATTATCCCACTCCACTACGATGTTAGGTACTACGGCCTGCACCTTTTTCATAATCGCCATTTTTTTTGTTTTCGTATCGTCCTCAGACTCTTCTCTCGCCATCCAGCTCTCGCTGGTAAGCTTAAAATCGAGCGTTTCATTATTCTTGCTGCTGGGATAAAAAGTAAGGGTGGTGGGTTTAAACGTGAACGTTACGCCTTGATTCCATGAATTATCCGTCGTGGTAAACAAATCCCCTTCACCAATCGTTGCACCGGGAATACGGTCTCTCCCTTGGGCCTTAATGAGCATTTTCCAGCGACCAACGATCATGCTATTCAACACCGCTTCCGCATTTGAAGTTTGTTCATCTTTCGTTGCGGCAGCTGAAGAGTAAGCGCGTGACGCCATGAAGGTCGCGTAGTGAATGTAATTTCCAACCACGAGCACGGCCGAAAGTTTTACATAGAAAAAGAAAAACGAAAGCACGATCATGAGACCGAGTATGAACTCGATCATGGCCTGTCCCGTTTCTTGCTTTTCGTCGTTTTGTCTAAACTTTTTCCATAACATGTCTACTGATTGATCGGTGGATTTATGAAAATTCTGAAGTTTTGCGTGTCGTCAGCTTTGTTATATTGAGGGATATTGATTGGACCGCCAGCATCTTGACCACGCGCATCCTTGTTCCCATAGCGATAAACATATACATAGGTCTTTTTAAAACTCGCCGTCAAATTGGTGACGAGGTTCATATTTCCCAAACTTTTGCTCATGAGAGCAAATAATGAAATCACGATGGAAAGCAGAAGAATATATTCTAGTACTGCCTGCCCAGAATTAGATTTCACTTGGTCCATATTGATGCCGGAGCAGAACCCGTTCTGAGTTGCTTCTCCACGATTCCCCCATATTTAGCGGTTGATTTATCCATACCCCCATACAATAAGCGAAGCGTGTACGTGACGACTCCAAGAACCATCGAAAGTAAAAGAACATACTCCATGATCGCTTGACCGGATGTTTGCGATTTAGCCGGCTTCGTCTGCTGTACCCCTTCTTGATCCACCGAAACTACCCCCTAGTGTAATTATTACATAGATTCAATATATTTAAAAGCCGACCCAAATTAAACTCGTATTGGTACGCAGCAGGGAGGAGTCAATCACTTGACTTAATAATTCACGATTTTTTAACTGAAATAATTGATCACGAATCGCCTGCGAAACACCTGCAGTTTGAAAGCAAAGTTGATCACCTGGCTTTAATTCAATTTCCGTAATTTCGGGCTCGAGTTGTTTAACCGTTCCAAAACTCATGAGCGGTACCGCAGAACCGTCACTCGCTTCTTCTTCAAAAGGATTTTCTTGTCGCGCCAATGTTTTCGGAATGATGATCTCTTTACTTTTTCCGTTTCTAAAAAGGTGTGCGCTGCAAGCACCGACATTCGCAATCGATAAAAGCTTACCTTCAAGATAGCCCGCAATAATCGATGCGCCACCCGCATCCATCCAAGATTGCCCCTGATTCATTTGCTGAAGCTTTTGATTTGCAAATGCCACTGCATTGAAAAGCACGTTCCCCGCGAGTGAATAATAGGGTCGCAACTCAAAAGGAAGAGTGGCGTCAAGATCACCCGCTTCTTGCTCCAAAAACTGCTTCATGGATTGAGTAACAGTCTGTGCGGCCTTTTCTCCGGCGCTTCCGCCAAATCCATCTGCCAGCAAAAAAATTCCACGCTCAGAATTCACATTCAAGTGATCCTCCTGAACGGGCGCCAAGCCTTGATATTGAAGGCTCTGAACCCACTGAATGGGAATTTTACTCCTTGCCCAAGAGTCACTCGTACTCATGGCTCTCCATCCCCCTGCGGTTTTTTGAAAACAGTTAACCTTTTTAGGCGATTGTTCGCTTTTACATAATAGTCGTCATCCTTCGGAACCACTTCCATCACTTCACGATATCGCTTTTCGGCTCCATCAAGATCACTGTAACTCTCAGCAAATACACCTTCGGTATAAAGGTAACGAGCGCGTGCAGTGAGCGTTCCATGAATTCGCTTCATTCCAGCTGGTGCCTCCTCGTTGTCAGAGTCCACTTGCGCTGCTTGCTCAAAGGCCCTATACGCCTCGGAGAGCTTTCCGTCTTGTTCGAGTTGCTTTCCTTGCGCGAGCAATGGATCACGAATCGATGCAACGATACCTTCAGTTTTATTAATTTCAGTTTTCACCGTTTTTAATAATTTCTGGTCGGTAATGTCGCTTCTCTCTAAAATTTCGTCAAAAAGCAAAAGAGCAGTCACATAGCGCTTGTTGGCAACATGTTCCATACCTTTTTGATAATCTGCCCACGCTTTTTTGTTAATGTCCTGAATCTGCCTTTGGCGCTCAGCTTCTTGTTCCAACTTTTCGGATTCAGAAATAATCATCTTGCGCCATTCACTTACCGCGGCGTTCTCCGGTTGCAAAAGTTCAATTTCAGGAAATAAACTTTCGGCCTCTTTAAACCGCTTTTTCTCCATTAAAAGTCCAGTTTGTTCAAGCAGGGATTGAAGCTTCAATTGAGCCTGACGCTCTTGTTCCTTCTTTTTACGCTCTTCCTCTTGCGCCTCAAGTTTTCGCTTTCCTTCACGAGCAAACGATTCTATTTCGCGCGCATTTTTGTAATCTTGAAGAAGACTAAAGATCTTGCTCACTTCCAGCAACGATTTGTCGTAATCACGATTTTTGTATAAATCAAAAGAAATTTGATATTGGGTTTCAACGTAACGTTGCTGCTCTGGAGTGAGTGACTCAAATGAAACAAGTGCTCCCTGTTTATTATCTTTCTTTTGAAGTACTTTTTTAGGGCCCGCATTCAGACGAACAGCCTTTTTATCTGGTTCATCGTCAAGCATGTACCAGATTCCAGCGAGGATGGCGACTCCGTAGATGACTTGTTTCTTAGTGCTCATCATGCGGTAGTTATCTAAAAATTTCCCAATAAAGGATTTCTTTGGGGCTTCTGCCATCGGCTGAAATGCGGGCCCTGGTTCAGGCTGGGGTGGCATCTCAAATTGATGAGAAGAATGATGCATGGGAGGGATGCTCGTCGGCGCAACGTTTATCGATTCAGATTCTTGTGCCGGAACTGGAATGAATTGCTCTTTTTTTACTTCGTAATCAGCTTGAACCATTTGAAAGATGAAGGAGGTATCACCAATTTTGATTTCGTCGCCACTTTGCAGCTCATAGTCGTCAATCTTCTCGCCGTTGACCAAGGTACCGTTTGCGGATCCCTGATCTTTGATGAAGTACTTCGAATCTACTTTTCGAATCACCGCATGCTGGCGCGAAGACCTTTTATCTTCAAGTACGACATGGCATTGTTGAGATCGACCGATAATAATTTTATCGTCTGCGATTTCATATTGGGTAACGTTTGCAGCCCCGTCACTAAATTGCAGAATTGGTCTGATGTGCGTTGGCGAATTAAATACCTTGGTCACACCATCAGGTTGAACTTCACTCGCATCACCCGAGGGAGATGACTCGAAATCGCGGTGTTCAAATGGTTGAACTTCAATCGGCTGGCTTTCGCCTGAAAGCATCTCTACACCCACTGGCGACTCGAAGTGATGATCATCCAGCTTTAAAGTAGGCGAATCAAGATTTTCGTCTGTATATTTTTGCTCTTCATGCACCACCTGAACAGACGGCTCAATCACTGCACTATTTTGAGAAGGTGCAACGATCGCAGTCTTAGGTGATTCAGCTGTATCGTTTTTAACATGAATCTCGTACGGGCCAAGCTCTAGTCGATCGCCATCCTTTAGGTTCGCTTGCGCGGTTTCATGACCGTTTACCTTTACCCAACCAAATTTTGATTTCTTTTCAAACGCAAGCCCCTCCGCTGTAGAGCGAAAAAGCACATGTTTCCTAGAGATCGCGCGATCATCAAGCCTAATGACACACGCTTCATCGCGCCCCACCCACACATCATTTCCGTGTAGGGGTATTTCCTGTAGCAAACGTCCGTTTTGAAACACTTCTAGTTTCACTGCAGCGCTCATCTCATTCACCCGATCCGGCCGGCATACGGCTTAGTTCGTTTTTGATTTTATTGGCCGCTTCTTCGCACTCAATAAAATCTGGATTACTTCGATCATAGTACATCAACCTCATGGCCGTTTCATAGTATCCTTTTGCCTCGCGTAGGCGACCTGCAACCGTAGCCTTTTGAGCAGCTCCAATCATGAGCTTGATTTCATTTTCAATTTCTTTTTCAGATCCGAGTAAATAGTGACGCGCTTGCTGATGGGATGGATTCACTTGAAGCGCGAGTTCAAATTGAGCTTTCGCCCGGAGATAGTTTCCCTCTCTAAACTCTCTGAACCCTTGGCGATAGTATTGCTCTGCGGTCTTCTCCACATCTCTACTCACTCCTACTGGAAGATAAGACGAAAGCGCCTCATGCTCGCCCTCTTCCTTTTTTACTTGTTGTGCGGGCGGCTTCTGATTGGTCGGTGGATCAATGAATGCCTTAATGTCATCAAAACAAAAATAAATCCCTGCAAGACCAGCAACAATGAGTACGATGGGCGGTTTTTTCTTTCCCGCATTTGCTGGTTGCGCCTCATGGGCCGCCTTTGAAAAACCTTGAATTTTCATTCGTTGTGCAGCCAAGGCCTGATCCATATGATCCACTTCCGCGGCTGGCCTCAAAGGAGCAGTGAGCACTCGGGTCGATTCATTTGCGTCAAAAAACTCAAAAATACTTTCGCCAATGGTAAAATGCTCTCCACTCACCACTGGAAAATTACGAACATATTGCCCATGAAAGAAAATTCCATTAGCGCTCCCCAGATCACTCATCACCCAACCTTCTGTGGTAAAATCGAGACGCGCATGCGAGCGAGAAGCTTTCAAATCGTTGATCAGGATATCAACCTCTTCGCCACGGCCCAGAGTTACGCTTGAAGCTTTGACTAGATAAATGACTCCCTGATCGGGGCCTTTAATGACACGAAGGCGTCCAACCTCGCCGGATTGGCGGGGAACTTCATTATTTCTATATCGAAGCACCTTCGTCGAACTCAAACTCACTCCTTCCTTTTAAATGACAACACTAATCCGGACCCCATCACTGGACCAACACCTACTGCTACTACTTGATAACTCACTCCACTAAATTCAAATTCGTCGAGTACAGACCTAGAGGGAGACCCCTGTACGCGATCTTTCAAGTCATTGACGAGCATCACAAAGGCCTGATCCCTTGCCACTTGCTGAAGCGACTGCCCGAGCACATTCATGTGGATTCCACTGATTTCTTCAAACTGCTGATTCATAGAAACAACATTCATATTAGAATCAAAAGCCATCAAACCAAATCCACTTGCCTCGGCAAGCGCTCTCGCCGGTGCCACCTCATGATCCCAGTCCACCACCCCTTGTTGTGCCGCATGGTCTGACGACCCACCTTTTGGCATTCTTTGAAGCATAGAATTAATATTATTCCAGAGTGAATCAAGGTCCGCGATTTTAAATTCATGAGTAACTTTAGGGAGTTCGCCACGCAACACCTGATCGAGATCGTCATTCAGTACTTCAAATGGCTTCAACGTCAGTCGCATGAATATAAAATAGATTAAAACACCCATAATACCTGCTACGACAAAGCCAATCCCATAAGCAACTCCGAGGCCACCGGTTTGAAGCATATTTCCTGAAAAATCAATCGCCACTACTGCAATCGCACTCACTTGCGTTTTTACTTGTCTCGCATCTGTAGTTTTAATGGGCTCAACAAAAATTGCGGTAGATTCATCAACTAAACCGCCGGCACCCCGCTCACGCCCCTCTTTGAACTCCTTAGCCATTCGCATCACATATCCCGCTTCACGACCACCGGCCAACAATTGATTGAGACGCGATTGTGGAGCAATAATTTGAAGATCAGGGTTGGTGATGGCAACTAGCTTAATCGATTCCTCATTCTCTAACACTGACAAATCAATTTGTGCTTCAGCATGATTAGCAATGGCTGGCAAAAAGCGATCTGCCACTTCGCGAGCAAGTACCTTGGCTCTAATCATGGCTTCACGCTGTACACTTTTTTCAGCAAGATCAACGATGGGCATAATCGAACCCACCACTGCGACCGCGACCAGTGCTCCAAACATCACACCAACAATCATTCTCCATTCAGTCTTCATGAGCATGCCGTAAAACTGAGGCATGATCTTACCTTCAAATATAAAATTTAATTTTCCGGGAAGGTCATTTGGAACTTGCATTACCGGTGCTGCTGCCGCATTCGCTAACCCCATTGAATGAGGCAGGGAAGATGCAACTGGCTTCATTTCTGCATGATCATGCAAAGACATCGGCAGAGCCGCAACTTGCATTGGCGCACCAACTTGAATCAATTCCATTACGAAATCACCCAAACCTAGTTTGTCCCCTGGTTTTAAGGGCTGTTTTCGCGTAAGTGCACCATTTACAAAGGTACCATTCGTACTCGACTCATCTTTTAAGAACACTTCATTTTTCGTCACCAACAATGCACAATGACGTTTAGAAACCTTTGAAGAAGTGAGTACGATATGATTGTCCATCTGACGACCGATGGAGTTTTCACCTTCGATTAATGAATATGCGCTACCCCGATTTGGGCCTGCCACGATCACGAGACGATACATAGTACCTCCCCATTCTTGAGGCCTATCGATTCAATCGTTCCTGAAGGGAGCTCGAGGACATCATCTGCTTTAAAACAATTCACCGGCAATAATTTCCAAGGCTTCAGGTGCGATCGCATTTCTACGATGCTCCACTCTTTCTGTGGTGTAATTGTTTTCAAAAATACCACATCAAGCGGGATGCTCATCATCCACATATGGATGCTATTGCATTTCGGAAACAGCATGCCTTCGCCTCTATTCATTTCCTTTTTACCAATGAGTCCACACAAGCGAGTAAAATAGCGATCGGCAATCACACCGTGATGGAGGACTTGAACTTGATCATGCTTGCGAATGAGATGAAGACCCATCAGTTTCCCCCACTCAGCATGGATTGAAGTAAAAATGGCCCAAGCATGATTCCTAAAATTGCGGGTAAAATGAGAGCAAATGTTGGAAACATCAATTTCTGCGCGGCCACCGCTCCGGCTTTCTCGGCCCGTACGAAGCGAAGTGTTCGAATTTGTTCAGACTGCTGTCTCAGTACTTTACCAATGGAAGCTCCCATTTGATCGGCTGAAACCAATACTGCAACAAATGACCCCACCTCTTGCATATTAATTCTGAAAGCCATTTCTCGAAGGGCTTCAGCACGGGACGAGCCCACCTTGATTTCTTTTAACACTTGCTCCAGTTCATCGATGAAGGG
>CAIMWN010000201.1 GCA_903845155.1 Oligoflexia bacterium | reverse complement strand
TTTTGACTGATTTGTCAGGTATGTTTTCTAGCGAGGCTGGGCAAGGTGCCGTGACTGCCGTAAAAATGGCGGTAGAAGATTTTGGTGGAAAAGTTCTGGGCAAACCAATTGAAGTGATCGTTGCTGACCATCAAAATAAAACTGATATTGCCGCCTCTCGAGCAAGAGAATGGTTTGATGTGACGAAAGTGGATATGATTGCAAACCTCGTGAACTCCGGTGTTGCACTGGCAGTTTCAGGAGTTGCAAAAGAAAAGAACCGTATTGCGATCGTGACGACGTCTGGCTCTTCTCGTTTAACAATGGATAGTTGTACCCCAAATACCGTCCATTATGTTTACGATACCTATGCGCTTTCTAACGGAACTGCCAAAGCCATGATGAAACGTGGTGATAAAACATGGTATTTCTTGACAGCGGACTATGCCTTCGGTCAAGCCTTAGAAAATGATGCCTCTGCACTAGTTAAATCTTCAGGCGGTCAAGTACTTGGTGCATTGCGGTTCCCACCGAACTCTGCAGATCACTCTTCATTCTTATTATCCGCACAAAATTCCAAAGCATCGGTGATTGGTCTTGCAACCTCTGGAACAGATTTTATTAATTTAGTAAAAACCGCCAATCAATTTGGCATCAATAAATCGAACCAAAAATTAGCGGCCTTACTTGCTTGGATCACCGATATCCACGGCATCGGCCTGCAAGATACACAAGGAATGATTTTAACCAATGGATTTTATTGGGACCGCACTCCAGAGTCACGTGAATGGTCAAAACGCTTCTTTGAAAAAATGAAAAAAATGCCGAATATGGGCGATGCTGGTGACTACTCTTCGACAATGCATTATCTCAAAGCAATCCAAGCTGCCGGTACCGATGAAACTGGCGCTGTCATGGCAAAAATGAAAGAACTTCCCATCAATGATTTCTTTGCCAAAAACGGTAAGATCCGGATTGATGGAAGAATGGTCCATGATCTATATTTATACCAAGTGAAAAAACCTTCTGAATCTAAATATCCTTGGGATTATTTGACTCTGCTCGAAACAATTCCTGGTGATGAAGCTTTTAGACCCTTGAGTGAAAGTACTTGTCCTCTCGTGAAAAAATAAATAAAGTACTTTAGCAATGGTATCGAATAAGGATGACCCATCATGATGGATACCGTTGCTGAGCTTGGTTATACAGATTTTTCTCAGGCGCCTAAAAAGAATGTCCATGAGGCACCTTTTGAAAGAAACTGTTCGGTCGGTAGGACGATTGCCATCATTGGTGATACCTGGACATTTATGATTTTGCGGGAATGTTATTTTGGTATTAAACGATTCTCACAATTCCAAGACATTCTAAAAATACCGAGGACTACTTTATCGACGCGATTGCAGATGTTGACTGAAGAAGGCATCCTCCAAAAAGTTCCTTACAACACGTCCACGACCCGTTTTGAATATCGTTTTACACAACAAGGACTTGGCTTATATAGCGTAATGATTTCATTAATTAGTTTTGGAGATAAATGGCTATCAGATGCCAATCCTTTACCGGTGAAATTGTTTCATCGAAACTGTGGGCAAGTATTAAAAGCCATTGTCGCTTGCTCACAATGCCGCCGTGAAGTCAAAGGTCAAGACGTGAGTTATCGAAATGGCCCAGGCTCAGGATGGTCTCCCATGGATCCTGAACGAGTCAAAAGTCGGCACTCGCATTTTTTTAAGTCTACCGAAAGTGTTCGTCCAAGCTCAGTTGCGCGAACCTTAAGCATAATTGGCGATCGTTGGAGTTTTATGGTGGTACGTGAAGCATTTTTTGGCGTGCGTCGTTTTGACGAATTGCAAACTGCCTTGGGAATATCTCCGAATATTCTGGCTAATCGTTTAAGTAAATTTATACAAAATGGTATTTTGATAAAAATACCTTATCAAGATACTCCTCCACGCTATGAGTACAAACTCACGAATATGGGCCGTGACTTGTTTGGCCCTTTTATCGCGATGCTGGAGTGGGGTGATCAATGGCTCTCCAATAATCTCCCCCCACTGCTGTTAACCCATAAGGTCTGCCGTAATGATTTCAGACCCTGCGTGATCTGCTCACATTGTGGAGAGGCGATTATTCCGCAACAAGTACGTTATGAAATGTCTTACCCTAATCCAGTCAATGCATCTTCGAACTAATTTTTAAAAGTTGTATTAAAG
>CAIMWN010000200.1 GCA_903845155.1 Oligoflexia bacterium | reverse complement strand
AGCACTCACGTTGAAGTTAACAATGGATCGAAGCCTACTTTGGAAAGGAAACGCAACCATGAATATCAAAACTGCTTACAAACACCTCGAATCAACCCCAGCAATCGAAGAAATAACTCAGAGAAAATCAGAGAAACTCAAAAAATACTTCCAAGGAAAACTGAACTTAGATTGGACCTTTACCGTCGAGAAAAAGCTGCATATTGCTCACTGCCACCTGACTGGGAATAATATGGATTTCTTTGCCGAAGCCACTACTGAATCTATTTACAGCGCGATCGATGAAGCCATTCTTGCGCTGGAGAAACAAGTGAAGAAGCATAAAGAACAGCTCAAAAACCATCACGTTAAAAATGCAGTGAAAAAAGAAATGATGGTTGAGAAAATTATCGAAGCAAAAGAAGAAGTCTCGTAAGCCCCTCGCTCCAACCTACTGTCTGATGAATGCGAGGACTTCAGCCGCGTCGTAACAAGCGAGAGCAGCTTCTCTGCCTTTGTTATGTTGATCAGGGCTAGAGCGAATGATGGCCTGTTCATCGGTGTAGGTGGTCAGAATACCGAACGTAATCGGCGTTTCGGTGGCGAGCGATGCCTGTTGTAAGCCCATCGTCGCCCCTAAACTGATGTACTCGAAATGTGCGGTGTCACCTTTAATCACGCATCCTAAACAGATGACGCCTGAATAACGTTTGGTTTTGGCCAATGTTTGCGCGATGAGTGGAATTTCAAACGCCCCTGGCGCTTCGAAAAAATCGACGCTAATAGGAAGGATTCCCTTTTCCTCAAGCAACTCAAGAGCACCCTTGCTGAGCCCAGAAGTGACTTCCTCATTGAACTTACTAACCACTACTGCAAATTTAAAGGGTGCACTCATGCAGAACCATCAAGATTTAAAGTATGGTGAAACCGTTCGCGCTTGGTTTCAAGATATCGTTTATTCTGAGCGCTCACCGCCGTATCGAGGGGAACAACTTCCACTACTTCAATCCCAAAAGCTTTCAGCTCATTCACTTTGAGCGGATTGTGAGTCAGCAAGCGAATTCGAGTCAGGCCTAAATTGAGAAGGATTCTACCCGCCTCATGATAGTGACGAAGATCGGGATGAAATCCGAGCTCAATGTTCGCATCCAAGGTATCTTTTCCTTGATCTTGAAGGGAGTAAGACTGAATTTTATTCCAAAGCCCAATTCCCCGTCCCTCATGATTTTTAACGTAAACAACCAATCCACCTTGCGCATCTTGAGAAATCTTCTCAATCGAACTCTGGAGTTGTTCACCGCAATCACAGCGAAGTGAACCTAATGCATCGCCAGTTAAACATTCAGAATGGATGCGAACGAGAGGTGCATCACCCAAGTGAACGGTCGAGATCACTGCATGTTCAGCTGCGGAAAACTCATTTCTAAAACTTTGAATGGTAAATTCTACGGGTGCTGCGTATGAAGTTGGAAAGCGAGCCTTCTCGCTTGCAATCATCCAATTCTGGGTGCGTGTTCGATAAGCAATGAGTTCCTCAATTGTCACGATTGGAATATTAAATTTTTCAGAAAATTTCTCTAAGTCCGGCTTTCTCGCCATGGTGCCATCTTCGTTGATGATTTCGCAAATGACGGCGGCCGGAAGCAAACCTGCAAGCTTACAAATTTCAATAGAGCCTTCGGTGTGCCCTGCACGCTCAAGCACACCACCCGGAACAGCCCGTAAGGGAAAGATATGTCCGGGAGTAACGATGTCTTTGCGGGTAGACTTTGGATCAGCAGCCACCTGAATGGTAAGAGAACGATCTTGAGCAGAAATACCGGTGCTCACACCCACTGCGGCTTCAATGGAAACCGTAAATGCAGTTTTACGTGGACTTTGATTATCTTGCGCCATCAAGGGCAGGCCCAATTCATCTACTTTTTTTGCTTCTAACGCTAAACAGACCAGTCCGCAGGCCTGTCGAATAAAAAAATTAACTTTTTCAGGAGTTACAAATTCAGCAGCAAGAACCAAATCGCCCTCGTTTTCACGATCTTCGCTGTCAACGAGGATAATCATCTCCCCTTTTTTAAGTGCCTGAACTGCGAGTGATAATTTCGAATTAGCGTTCATTTTTGTATTCACTGAATCTTTCTATATATTTTGCCAACAAATCTACCTCAATATTAACTAAATCACCAATACTTAAATCAGGCAATGCTGTCTCTACCCAAGTGTGAGGAATAATCTGAAAACTTAATGAATGCTGCTCGAGATGATGAATCGTAAGTGAAATTCCGTCCACAGCGATGGATCCCTTTTTTACACAATATTTTAGAAGAGTAAAATCAGTAGGTTCTATTTCTAAATCAAAATACCCTGCTTCGGCTTCTTGCAGTTTGACCACCTTCGCTGTGCCATCTACGTGCCCCTGGACCCAGTGCCCCGAAAGGCGATCGCCCATTCTTAAGCTTCGTTCCAAATTCACCTTTGAACTGCGTTTCAGTCTTTGTAATGAAGAACAGCGAATCGTCTCTGGACTGAGGTCAAAGTGAATCTCGCTATTCGTAAATGAGGTCACCGTTAAACAAACACCGTTCGTAGCAATGCTCTCACCCACTTCAATGACATCACTGAGTGTGTTTGAAAACGGATTATTCAGCACCAACTCGAAAGCATTCGCACTGGTGCTTTCTAAACCTTTTACTTGAGCTACTTTTTCAATAATTCCGGTAAACATAATTAATAGTCTCTCATTCCCTCAAGTGGCGTGAGGAGTGCTGCCCTCTTCGCAGGATAGTAAGATGCGATCAACACGATTGCGAATGAAACCAGTGGCACGCCCACAAAGTAAAGCAGATCGAATGACACAGGAAGTGTGCGATCATAATAGACATCTGGAAGTGAAATAAACTGAAAGTTTCGTAGAACTAAGCAAATGACGAGCGCCACGAGCGTTCCCCAAAACACACCCATGCCACCAATCAAAATCCCTTTTCTAATGAAAATGCCTGAAATGTTTTTCGAGTTCGCGCCGAGCGTTTTTAAAATCGCAATTTCTTTCAACTTCTCTTGAACCACGAGGGTCAGAGTGGAGACAATGTTTAAACTCGCAATCATCACCGTAAACAAAAGTATGAGGAACATTGCAATGCGCTCTAACTTCATTGACGCAAACAAATTTGAATTCATCTCATTCCAGTCGCGCATCTTTAAATCAGTAGCCTGTGCGCGGTATTTACTTACAAAACTCTCAGATTGGAGTGAATCCTTGAGGGTGACTTCGATTTGACTGATCACCCCTTTTTTTCTTAAAAAACTCTCCATGTTTTGTATAGAAGTATAAATTTGATGAGATTCTTGATCTGGAACTCCAAAATGATAGATGCCCTCCACAATAAAACGCTTCACCCGAGGAATATTTGAAAAGGGACCATCCATTTGAGAGGGGCTAATTAAAGTTACAAAATCACCAGGAATAAGCCCCATTTCATAAGCAAGCTCCTTGCCTACGTACAAACCAGGATACCGTGTCGAATCAGGGCCTTCGCGATCCACCATCATTTGAGGCAGAGCCCGCTCAACTAATGTTTTTTCTAAGCGCTGCATTCTCTCCGTATCAATCCCTTTAATCATTACTCCAGAAACTTTATTCCCGGTACGCAATATCACTTCATTTGAAAGTACGGGGCTAAAAAGCTCGACCGAGGGATCAGATTTCATGGATGCAATCAGTGGAAGAGAATCAATGTCGGCGGTTTGAACCAGACCCAGATCAAAACCCGGAAAACTTGCATCAGGCGTGATGAGTACATGCAAATCACTTGAAACTAATTTCTTTCGAAGTTCTTTTTCAAAACCACTCATCACTGCCAGGACCACAATAATGGCGGCTACGCCGAGAGCAATTCCACCCATCGAGAGTGCAGTGCTCATGCTCAAGAAACGGGTATTGCGTTTTGCCTTTAAATACCGTTTCGCAATCCAAGTGGTCCAATTAGTCATGAGTAGAAAGAACCAGTTCCGGAAGCAATTTTCAATAATGCCTCACTTGGCTTAAATCTCATCCCGTATTTTGTCTCTAGTTCTTTTAAACGCTCAATAATTTTCTTCACACCAATTGAATCAGCATAGCGAAGCAAACCGCCACGGAACGGAGGAAAACCCGTGCCCATGATCATTCCTAAATCTACATCTTGGGCGGTTTCCACCACCTTCTCATCTAAACATCGCGCTGCTTCGTTAATCATGATGAGCACACAACGATCCACAATTTCCTGCGCATCAATTTTGTTCGCAATCGGAGTCACTCCAATAATGGAATAGATATTGGGCTCCAATTGTTTTATTTTCTTTTCGCCTACATAAACGTAAAAGCCGGCATTCGTTTTTTTGCCGAGGCGCTTCAATTCAAGTAGCTTCTCAAATGTATTCGGTGGAGTCATTCTCTCGCCAAACGCGTCGTTGAGAATTTTACCCACTTTATCACCTACATCCAAACCCACTTCATCAATCAGCTCAATCGGACCCATTGGCATTCCAAACTTCAATAGTGCCGGATCCATCTCTTCAATCCGCACACCACTTGAAAGCATAATCCCAGCTTCCGTGAGATAAGGCATGAGTAAACGATTCACTAAAAAGCCCGGACTATCTTTCACCACAATCGGAGTTTTGCCAATTTGTTTACTGAATTGAAATACTTGCGAAACCGCGAGATCAGAAGACTTTTCACCACGAATCACTTCCACCAGTGGCATTTTATGTACCGGATTAAAAAAGTGCATGCCACAAAAACGTTCTGGTTTTCTCATCACACTTTGCATTTTAGTCACCGACAACGACGAAGTATTCGTGGCGATCACGCAATCATCATGCACAAAATTCTCGAGTTCTTTTAATACGGCTTGCTTCACTTCCATTTTTTCAATGACCGCTTCAATTACCACCTCAGCACTTTGAAAGCCATCGTATGTTGTCGTCGGCGCAATGCGATTTAATTTTTGTTGGAACTGACGCTCAGTAATCGCTCTCCGCTTGAGCGATTTTTTAAAAAGGGCCAAAGCGGACTGCACCCCAATTTCAAGGCCAGTGTTTTGGATATCTTTCATCCGCACAGTAATCCCTTTGTCTGCCAGCAACTGGGCAATGCCCCCTCCCATTACGCCTGCACCCAATACTGCTCCCGAAGTAATTTTTTTCGTCTCCACCGTTTTTCCATCGGTGAGCCCATTTGCTTTTTTCACCCCCTCCGTGAGGAAGAATAATTTAATACAATTTTTTGAAACATCCGTTGCGGCCATTCGCCCGAAACCCTCCGCTTCAGCAATGAGTGCTTGATCGCGTTTTACGCCCCGGAAATTGGCCTGATAATGCGTTCCTATTTCTTGGATCACTTTGATGGCTTCCAGAGGAGAAGGATACTGCCCTTTGGTTTTCGCCAATACGCCTTCCCGTGCTTTTTTGTAAATGATTGCTCTCATGAGTGGGCTTTCCAGCAACTTACCCATCGCGCCACCCATACCACCTAGCGCTGGCTCTCTTCCAATTCTTTCACGACGTTTCAGTTTCTCAATATTAGTAATCACCCACGTGATTGCAGTCGCTTCAAAGTTCTCCTTTTGAAGACAGGCGTCCGCAAGCCCCACTTTAAATGCTTTTTCGCCCACTAAGGTTTTTCCGGAGAGAATGAGGTCAAACGCTTGTGCAATTCCCACTTTCCAAGGCATCCGCACGCAACCACCCATGCCCGGAATAATTCCAAGAAGAGTTTCAGGCAATCCAATTCTCGCTTGTGGATCATTTGACATCACGATAGCAGAACTGGCGAGCGAGAGCTCACAACCACCACCCATACAAGTTCCGTTAATCGCGACTACCGTCGCAAAGGTAAGGTCTTCCCAGCGATTGAGTAAATTTTGTCCGGCTCGCGCAAGCTCGGTAGCTTCGGCTGCGTTTTTCGCAGAAAGGATCAGTTGAATATCGGCGCCCGCGATAAAATTGCCTGGTTTTTTCGAGAAGAGAATCAGCGCATCGATCTCACCCGCTTTTCCTTTTTGCTCCAAAGTAGTAATGAGATTTCCAAACTCTTCCATCACCTCGCGGTTGAATTTATTTACCTTCTCATTCTTAAGATCAAAATAAAGATGAGCAACTTTTACAGCACCGATCGCCTGGACACGCAGTTCAAAATGGTTCATATAACCATAATAATAGACCCAAAAAGGCAGATTTAGGAACTAGTTACTAGAAGTAAAATCCTAGACCAGCGGCCAAGGTGTAAGATGCGGTATGACTCAGCGAGTTGCCGGCAGTAACTCTGTTGAAATCTTGCTGACCAAGATTATCATCGAATGATGAATTACTCGATAAAACACCGTCGACCTTAACCATCGCATTGGCCACAATCATTTTAGTAAATGCGAACTCGAGGCCCACTTCACCAAAACCGGTCACCTGATTCATCATAAAGTCGTTACTCGTATACCCTTGATTCAAAGCGGTCTGAGCGTAGACAGATTGATAATTGAGCGCATTCCTGACGTACCCAAACCCTCCGCCAAAATAAGGGCGGAACTTTGATTCGCGACCGAGATAGAATAGTTTTACACCGAGATCAAATTCGTTTTGCTTCAAAGTATAGACGTCACCTACCATGGGGATGTTGATATTTACGCTTCCGGAGCGAACTGCCGAAACTCCTTGTTCTGCGTGAACGTAGCTCGCCTCTAGCGACATATTCCCCGAAATAAGTAGTCCAACTGTTGCCCCCGCCGCATAATTTGGATCGACACTCACAGTGGTATTTCCAAAACCAGAGCTCATTCCAGCAAAAGGACTCACATAAAGCTTCAGTGGCGGCTTTTCTTCCGTCACCACTCCAAAGGTATTTTGAACTGTACTCACATTGCTCGTCGCCACTCGCTCAGAATTACTTTTGATACTGACTGGTTCTTCAGCCCCTACCGTGTTGGCGCCATCAATGGACTGATTTAAGGCAACTGAGCTGACTGCATCGTCTGCAGCAGTGTTGGCTATGGATTCAACTTCCGGAACTGGCTTGGAGTATCCAAGATCACCCCAATCGTCGGGCTTTCCAGTATCTGCAAGCGCTGATGCACTTCCAATAATGCTGAATAAAATAATAGAACTAGAGGCAATCACCCCTAAAAACAGTTTTGACGTTGACATCACAACCCCTCTTTTCAATCAGGGATTTATCGACTTTATTGACGCATTGCAAGCGCAAAGTTTAACGCGATACGGCAACGGCAAGCGGTGGTAAAATCGTTGAAAAATCAGTGCGTTGCACCTTCTTTGCCCAATCCTGAATACTTAAAAATGCAGCCTGATAGGCCCCCCAATGGCCAAAACGGGGATAACTCTCTTCATAAGCAAACGAGATTCCTTGCACCGAACTTTGATGTCCTAAGCCTGGAATTGCGTAACTCAAGATCGAATGAGGGATGCTCGCGAGATGAGTGAACGGATAGCGGTCTACCAAATCTCGAGTTTCTGCGCGTTCAGGATCACGAATATCCGGGAAGACTGATCTTAAATTGTATTCGAGATCTGGAACGTAATTTGAAAAAAGCTTCACTAAACGCTGTGCAATTTTTCTTTGATATTCGCGATCCAAAGTGAAGTCCTTCATGGGCATCATGGTCCGTAAAATATAATCGCCTGCATCGATTTGGATGATTTCAACGATCGCTGCATCATCATCTGTATAAATCATTTTAGAAGTCGCACCAATAGGAACCGCTTCAGGTGAAACTTGAATTCGAATTTCAAAATTCCAACCTACTGGTTGTGACTGAATTAAAAGTGGTTCACTCAAACACGCTTGGACTTTGTTGATACTCGTCGCAATGATGGCTTGGGAAATGGAAACCATGGTCGGATTACCTACCAATTGAATTCCGACCAAAACTTTCTTATCGATAAAAACACTTTGACAGGCCCTGAAGTCAATATGACCGCCTAAGGCCTCTATTTTTCTAAATAAAAAATGGGGCAACGAAGTAGCTTTAGGCTTCAAATCAAACACAGAACCCTGATTTGAAATCATAAACTTGAGGTCTTCAGGAAACAGTGGCGCCGATTCATATCCTCTCACGTAATACCCTAACCCACGACGAAGGGCCCCTGTCGTTTTCAAGGTATTTTTATCAGAAGTGAGTTGCTCCGAATTGGCATTTTTCCCAAGAACAAAATTCCACTCTTCTTGAAATTCATTATCTTTTCTAAATACCCTCAATCGACGGTCACGAGTGAGGAGCTGGGTTACGTGAAATTGATCTGCAGGGATATCCTTTAAAATTGAATCTAAAATAAACTGCGGAATAAAACGATGAGAGGGGTGCTCATCAATCAGGGGAATGCTGTAGATGGGCGACGAAGCAGTAGCAGGAGTGGTGAGCATGGGAAGGACTAATACTTTTAAGTCTCTCTCCAATAACAGAATTGCACCCCATAGCGCTGCTGGATGGGTACCAAGAATCACAAAATCATACTGACCTAAGAGAACAGAGTTCACAGTAAATAGTTTAGCTAATTTGAATGCAATGTTCAATCAATTGCGAAAAATGGGACAATACTTGATCATTGAGAACATTCAATAACGAACGATTCGATTGACTTTCCAGCCACAAAAGTGACTCTTTTGTGTTTTTGCAGACGGTCAGTTGCTGCGAATCGCAAAGCATTTGGGTCTCGAAAAATTGATCCACATTTTTGGGCCCACATGCCAAGGGGACACCATAAATAGCAGGCTCCATGGTGGAGTGTATCCCCTTCCCAAAGCCTCCGCCCACCCATACCCACTGAGCAAGAGAATACAATTCCAGCAAAAACCCCATCTCATTCACTAAAATATAACGGCCGGGGATTTCTACCTCGAGCAATTCCTGCATTCTCTTTATGTTTTTGGTCTCGAGAGAGTGGGGAATCACCCATAACGTCCCCTTCGCTTCCCTAAATGCTGGCAATAGCACTTTCAGGTCTTCAAACCATGCACTTCCAACCATGCCATAGGGAAAGGGTTTGAGGATTTCATCCGCATATCTCTTTTTCCAAAAAACCACCCTCGGATGTAGCGCTGCGCTCTTGCTCCTATCACTAATCCGCTTCCAGCGAGGATCCATCGCGCTATGAACCTCCGCAAATTTGAATCTTTTCTTTAAGCGAGACGCTTGAACTACTGATTCTGCAAAGAGATAGAGGCGCGGTAATGGAAATCCAAAAATAAAAATGAGAATTTTAACTAGGGCAAGAGAAGGCCGCCATTTAGCATGAATCAAAATTAACGGAAGATTTCGGACTGAACACTCAATCCAAAGTGCTGGCCATGCTTCGTATTTAGATACAATCACTTTTGCGATCTGAAACTTCTGAAAGAACGCGCTCCAGTCAGACTCCATGGGTGAAGGTCCGGCATAAGTTGCAATCTGAGTGAGCCTTGCAACTTGAGGAAATGCGGAATCAGAAAACACGGTCACCACCATCGGAATTTTCTTGGCCGCAAAGCCCTCAATGAGAGGCATGAGGATTTCAAGTTCTCCCACGCTCGCAGCATGAAAGAGGACATGAGCAGCACTGACCGTTTCGCCCGGTATTTCTTTCCAAACACATTCACTCCACGCATCCAACCTCAATTTTCTTACACCAAAGTATTTCAAACAACCGGATTGAATTAAAAAATGAGTGAAGCGCAGATAAATATTGAAAAATAGTTTCATGAAAGCCAGACCTTTTTCACTTGTACCAATACCGAATCAACGGAGATCCTACTCAAACACGCATATGGATCGGTAATCCTGAAACAAATTCTCCCGTCCTTTGAACAAGGCGAACAAAAGACGTCAGAATTGACAGCCACACTTTTTTCTCGCCACGGACCAAAGCCTAACTCGGGTCTGGTAGGACCAAAAATCATGACTACTGGAGTTCCTACCGCCTCTGAAAGGTGTGCGAGCCCCGTGTCTCCACCAATATAGGCGATCGCATTTTTAAGTAAATCGGCGGTGACTCCAAAATCAGTCTCTTCTAGTGCTTGAAAGAAAGGTGTTTTGTAAATGGTCAGAAGTTCTACCATTTTAATACAAGCGGCATCTGTAATGCGTCCTAAAATAATAACCGATGCCTCTTTGTTTTTGACCAAATGATGGCATAAAAGAGCGTAATGTCTTGCGTCCCATTCCTTCGTTTTCCAGCGCGAGGCGGGAGCGATACAAAAATATTGCTTGGGTTTTAATCCATATTTTTCTGACGAGGCGGTTTGAGTATAGACCGGCGGCTTGAGCATACTCATCTTGTTCGCGCTCAAGGTCGCACCGACACGAGCGACACGACGCCAAAGTGGCACAGGTCTCCACGCTTTTGGACAAAGGCGCTTCAGCATGAGATAGACCAAAGTCTTCGTCCTTTCTTTTGAGATCGACCTCCAAGGAGTGAATTGAAATTTGAGCAGATCATGAAAAAGCAAATAGGCTCGCGCAATTTTAGTTCTTAACGTGACATGCAGGTCTACCCTCGCATCATAATTCTCATTCGTAGTTAATTTGAGCAACTTCAGCCAACCCTGAATGCCTTCTTTTTTGTCAAAAATGATAAGATTCCGAATGCGTGGATGACCTTTTAAAACGAAAGCAAACGACGACGAAATAATCCAATCCACTTTGGTATCGGCAGGTAAATTCTCTAAGAACGCAAGACTCAGTAGCACATCACCTAAACTACTCATGCGAATCACCAGCAGTTTCATCGTTTAGGAACCTTTCTGAGAATTCGCACGCCACCTTGCTTAGAGTAGGCATGAATCATCGTATGAGTGCTGCCAGCAACGGTGCCATTCACTCTACCCAAGGAGGCTGGCCCATAGCTTTCTGATATGAGCGTTGCATTTTGTTCGTAGGGAAATTGCACGACAACTTCCCCGCGTAAACTCAAAAGGTCAAGCGCACCCTCAAACTTTGGAGGGAGTGAAACCTGAATATCACTTTTTTCTGTATCCAAATGCAAAAAGTCTTTTACCTCTTCTGCTTCAATCATCATCTGACCTGACACCGTATGTGCTTCTGCGTTTCCATTCAACGCAGACACAAACAAGCCACCCTCGTCACTTTGAAAATTAAGTGTGCCATGATGAGCATTGCTCGAAAGCCGACCTGTGCTCGTATGTACGTGGATATGCCCCTCAGTACGATCGAGTCGCACTTCGCCAGAACTGGTATCAATCATTAGGGATGACGATTCAACAGCTCTCAGGGAGGCAAGTTTGCTTCCAATTAAAATATGGCCGGCCACTTTGCTGTCAGTTAATTCAACATCGCAATTTTGACAATTCACCTTCATCGGTTTAGAAAGGTTAAGTCGTGACAATTTCAGAGAATTGTTTTTTCCATTGAGGAAAAAGGCTCCCTTCCATTGCTGGAGTTGAAATTCTTTTCCATCCGCGAGAACCATCGTGAGGTCCAATTGATAGGGAGCTTTAATTTCTAGATCCACCACAACTTGATTCTGTTTTTGATCGCGCATTTTTGTTACCAAATCTGCGCCGCGAGTGTGTCCTACTCTGAGTTCAAAGGACTGCGACGTATCCAGTGTGACCAAATCCACTTTCTGCAATTCAGTTTTTGCGAGAGCTTCATTTGACGAAAGAATTCTCTTTTTCATTTTTATTCGGATGCGATCCTGCACCCAACCCTGAACGCTCACATTTCCAAGCAGATGTTGAATATAGAGCGGCGCTTGTTTCTTTAAAGGAATATCGCGCTCAACTTCCTCAGTATAAGTTTGAATTCCAGTAGGGACTAATGGTGATTGTGCGAGACTGAGTGTGCTCAGGGAAAAAAGATCAATAAAAACGATACAAATGAAATTCAACGAAAACCGTTGTAGAAGACTCACAATATATTGAAAGTACCGCGAAAATCAGTTTCACGATATTTTTTTCATTCTTTGCTTGCATTCGTATGGCGATGCGTTAGTATTAAATTATGAAGACAACTTAACAAGTTCTAAAAGTTTCTTCTAAAATTTGTAGAGTCCATACGGATGCGGGCTCGTGAAGAGGCGGACATGGTTCATGTCCCCCTTTTGAAAAAGGCAACCCGATTGAAAAATCGGAGACGCAAAACCACAGAGCTAACGGTCTTTTACCCCGAAGATCCACGCTGGCTGGGCTGCCAAAGGTGAATAAGCCTTCAAAGCTTTCAAAGGGGGGTCTTCTGTTACACCCGTGACGAAGATCCTCTCTTCAATTCGAAAAAGGCGCCGGAACATGGATGTACTGGTGCCTTTTCCTTTTTATACCCTGCCCTAAATCTGCTATCGTGCCTTCATGGCATTCAAGGATCTCCTTATTACCGAAATTTTTCACTCTCTCCAGGGCGAGTCATCGCTCATTGGAATGCCCTTCGCTTTTATCCGCCTGACTGGCTGCAATCTCAGATGCACGTACTGTGACTCCACCTACAGCTTTAAAGGCGGCAAGAAACTAAGCATCGATGAAATCCTCAGTGTGATCGCGCCCTACGAAGTGAAGCATGTGCTTTTAACCGGCGGTGAACCCCTACTTCAAAGAAATACATTAGAACTCATTGATCGACTGAATTCAAAAAACTATAAGGTCAGTTTAGAGACCCACGGCGAAGTATCCGTGGAAGCCGCCTCCAAAAAAGCGCGACTCATTATGGATTTTAAAACTCCAGGTTCCGGCATGTGCAGAGGAAACTTTGAAAAGAACCTTCCATTTTTAAAGCAAACTGATGAAGTGAAATTTGTGATCACTTCAGCAGGCGATTACGAATGGGCGCGAACTTGGGTGAAGTCAGGAAAAATTCCCACCGATGAAATTCTCTTTTCCCCCGCTCTTCCCGCTTTGAACTCGCCGGGCGTTTACGAAGGCGTTGAACCGCGTTGGCTTGCAGAACAAATATTAAAGGATAAACTTCCTGTTCGGTTTCAACTTCAACTTCATAAACAACTCTGGGGTGCCGACACCAAGGGAGTTTAGTAACCGGAGTAAAACAATGATTGCGAATATAAAATCAATGCTACCACCTCATTTATCCTGCACAAAAGCCCAAGGCCTCATTTTACAAGAACCCATTGCTCAATTTGAAATTGGCAGTATGAAGAACTTCATTTATTTAGTTTTAGACTGGAACACCAAAAAGGCCGCAATCGTTGATCCACAAAAAGACCTGCATGAGCCTTTGCAGGCGCTTTCTCAAAATGGTTTTGAGCTCACTACCATTTTACTAACGCACTCACATCATGATCACATTGCAGGGGTATCGCCACTTCTTGTAAAGTATCCTAATCTTACCGTCCGCGTTGGCGTTCTTGACCTTCATCGCTTGCCCAAAGCAACTCATGCAGTTCCCGGATTAAAAACACTTACCGATGGTGAGCACGTCAAAGTGGGAGAACTCACATTAATGGCAATCCATACCCCTGGCCACAGCGCCGGCGAATTCTGTTATTTTCTGCCCCAGTCAGCCACTGTTTCTCACCCCTACCTTTTTACCGGCGACACTATTTTTATTCGGGATTGCGGGCGAACTGATTTTGAAGACGGAAGCAACGAAGACATGTTTGCAAGCATCCAAAAAATAAAGAAAGTGCCGACTGAAACTGTTTTTCTAGTGGGACATCATTACGCAAAAGAGTCCGCCACTACTCTCGGCGACGAATTAGTGAAGAGCCCGCCATTCAAATGCAAAACTGTGGCCGAATTAGCCGCGTTACCTTAACCATCTCACGCAAAAAAGCTCTTAATTATTCTTTGGCCAAAGAGCAGGATCGGGACGTTGATTTTGGTCAAGCTGCGCTTTAAATTGAACCATACGGTCTCTTTGACTTTGCTTCAGTGCATCTGCTTTATCTTTAGATGCCTTCTTAGCTGCGTTCTGTTCATTTTTAATGGTGAGGTCAAATGCTTCTTTTCGTTTTAAATAATCTTGAACATATTGTCTTCGCTCCGGGCCACTTTGATGAACCTCAAAAAAAACTTTTCGAGTAGCCTTCTCTTGGGAACGCCAGTTCTTCATCCTTGAGTTTTGTGCGGCACTCAATTCCTTTGCTTGTGATTTATCTTGATGTTGAAGTGCTTTTTCCTCCGTGGAGAGAGCTTTTTTAAACTCTGATAGCAAACTACTCTTGTCTTCTGCACTTACCAAATTTGCAAAAGTGGGCGAACCGAATGGCTTCGGAAGGCCAGCACTAGGAGAACCATTCATAGGTGCCGTAACTAACCCAGGCGCGTTGGTGCCCGCTCTGGCAGAATTGGAGCTGATTGCGCTTACGATCAACGCTGCAAACAAGGGAAATAGTTTTGATTT
>CAIMWN010000199.1 GCA_903845155.1 Oligoflexia bacterium | reverse complement strand
GGCATTGTCCGAGCATGATCATAAGAGATCCATGTAACGGTTGCCGAGAGGGGATGCTGCTTTTTTTACATTGTCTCCAAAAAAATGGAAACCTGAATTGGAAGCACCTTATAGGAACAGTAGAAACAAAATTCTTGTTTTCATATGCCTGCTGCAGAACGCTTGTGCATCACTTCTATATCTTGGACTGCGCCCAGTAATACGGTTGGTGCAGCGCTCTCCAGTTACACGGTGCTGTGGATGCGTGTGGTGGACATTATGGAAGTGTTCCAGCTTATAGCCCCTATTCGGCTGCAACTCATGTGTATCATTACCATACTAGAACGACTCCGCCCTATACGCTGGGTTGTTTCGGGCCGATGATGAGTAAAGCCGCATGCATGGCACTTTATCCAAACACCTGTGGCTAAGGTTTTGTAACGGTATGCACAGTGCATGGTGAGGTGAGCAATTACGATACGGATTGCCCTTGCTATAGTCAGGGTGCCGGTTTGCCTCAAACTTACCATTCTAGTGCCGCTTGTCCAGCGATGTAAGTTTTAAAAAAATCTAATATCCTCGATACCGCGGTGATGAGTCGTGCTGATGATATTCTGCAAAAAACTAATTTTTTCAACCATTTATATAAGGCGTTGTTAAACTCAATGATGTAGTTTTAGATACAAAATCTATTTAAAAAAAAGTGGACCCGCTTGACTGTAAAAAAAGAAAAACTATAATTAAAGTTACTAGGGTAGAAACCCGAAGAAAAAATAAAAACTAAAAAAACATTAAACTCAGTCTTTCGGCCCTATGCGGGTCAGAAAGGGAAAGAAGGAGATGATGATTAGTTCTGCAATCAACCGTGTTTTACACGTTATTTATCCTACGCTCGTGTTTGGATTCGTGCTCCTAGTTTGGAGCTCCTCAAGTCTCGAAGAGGTAGTCGCAATGACTCCGCCGCCGGTTTACGATGGCTTTGGTTTCTTTTGGAACCCAACCTTGTCTAGTATCCGCCATCCCGCAACCCACAGTGGATCGTCACTCGAGCAGCTTACGAATAATCCCAATAACAAAACCAATCAAACAAACTAAATAAAAAAGGAGAAATTTATGACTATTGGATTTCAATACATTGGATTTAAACCTGACGAAAACCTTAAAGTGGAAGCGGAGGAAACGCTTGAACGTATCCAAGATGTTGCTCCTATTGGTTCAACGGTAGTTGCATTGTTGGATTACGATGGAAAATCATACGCCTGTTCAATCGATGTGTTCGTGAGGACCGGTTCTATTCTTGCCTCAGCAAACAGTGTAGATGCTCTCGAATCCATTCGTCGGGCAGAAGAGATCGTCATTGAGAAGCTGAGGAAAGTGCGTGAAACCCGTTTCTTCACGAGAGAATCAGAAGTATTAACGAGAGGAAGACGAAACCATCTTGAACCAGAGCTCATCTAAAGTAGTAACCAGGAAGCAAAAAAGCTATTTTGCGCTCCTTGTTTTCTACTCTTCAGGTGGGTGATTGACCAATGGCGATCATTTTATAAATTTATTAAGTTTAATGATAAAATGATCGCCGTTGTTTTTAATGGCGACGAGTCTCGTTGCTTGTTGTTTACTTTTACTGCTGCTATTCTTCCCCGTATTCAACGATAAACCGAAGAATTCGGATAAGGATAGAGTGAATGATTTCTAAAATTCCAACATTAATGGCTATCGGTACACTTCTATTTACCTCAGTTGCTTCGGCAACTTCTTGGATCGATATCAGTCAAAAAAAGAAAGTGTCATATCGGGAGCTTGCTGACTATTTGAAAGGTGTCAGTGATGGTGTTATTTCTGAAAATCCAAAAATGGGGCCACTTTTGGATGTGTATTTGAATCCGATCTCAAATCTGAAGAAGGAAGATTTAGTATTTAAGGTAGATGCAAAAAAGAAAATTGCTATTTCGTTGAACTCAGTGAGCCCACATTCTATTAATGAACTTTTCGTGGTGGACCCAAAACGTTATATGGACTTAAATGGTGGAAAAGATTTTTTAGAGTCGAAAATAAACCATTTTAACAAAACCAAATTTATGGATAAAGATTTTTCATACCAAAAGGATTTTATTCATTTGGCTGATTGGCACTCACTCGATCACCCGCCAGTAATGGAGCTAGGTGATGATTTAGCCGTATGGTCAAAAAATGAAAAATCAGTCAATTCGAAATCGAACTCGCTATTTTTTGATCCACGGTTTCAGCAAAAAATCGATCAAATATCAGGAAACGACCTTTCGTTTGGAAATGAGCTCGAGCTTTTGCAGAATGGTGCCTCTTTTAAAAGAAAGCTTGCATTGGTTGAGAATGCGAAAGAATCGGTTCTCATCGCGGTAATGTCTTTTTATTGCGATAATACCTCGGCATTGTTACAGGACCTTTTACTAGAGAAAGTAAAGCAGGGTGTGGATGTAAAAATTATGGTCGAAAAGATTTGGACTTTGATCGCAATGAAAAAGTGTTTTTTTAACATGAAAAATCATGGAATTGACTTTATTTTGGCGAATGATTTATTGAAGTCAAAATCAAAAGCGGCATTATTTCATAATAAGTTTATGGTAGTGGACGGTAAGGTGGGTGTCATTGGTGGTTCCAACCTGATCAAGAATGATAATTTTTCAACGGGCTTCAATCGATTGAATACGGATGAAGATGTTCAAGTAAAGGGCCCACTGGTTGCAGATCTCACTCATGCCTTTGTTGAGTTATACCACGAGTATCGATCGCCCGATCAAAAGCATCAAGGTAAGTCGATTGATTTTTATGCAAAACAAGCAGATGACCAAATAAAGGCTGCTCAAGTAAGTAACGTACGGGGGAGTGGTAACTACCAAAAATTACTATCAGAGCCGAGTACCCGGCTTCACGGTGTTTGTCGTTTTGTGATTCAAAATCCTAGGACAGATCGGCATTTGTTGAGTCGTGTTTATGAAGCTTACTTTCAGCAAGCCGAGCAGAGTATTCGTCTTCAAAGTGGTCCTTTTGACGAGACCTCTCCGATGTTTGCAGCAATTTTTGATCGGGTTGATCATTTCGGGGTTTCACTTTCTGCGGTAGGAAATGGAGTCGATGCGGGTTGTGCTGAATATACGGGCTTACTCGATTTTAAACTAAAAGAAATTCAAAATGAATTTAGGCCGACGGAGAAAGCTTTATTGAACTTACTTAAAAACTGGGTAGAAAAGTGTGGGGCGGAGGAGCATCATCCTCCGTTATTGGCAATTGAAGCGCATTCAAATGCCCAGGCGTGGGAACATTTTGAATATCTTCATACTAAATCCTTTCAAATAGATGGTGTGGTTTCGTCTGTATCTAGTTTTAATTTTGATAAATGGTCGGAAGATAAATCCCACGAATCGGGTATCTTGTGTATGGATGAGCATTTGAATGAGCAGGTCTATCGCTCCTATTTACGGGATGCGGTGAATTCAACTCCAACCGTGAGCGAGAACGGGCTTCATCAATGATGGGTAGACGCACGTGGGTAACAGTATTCATAGCACAGTTGTTTTTTGCTGCTATTGCTGGAGCAACATCCTTAGAAAATGGACGTGTGCATCCATATTGTTTTAAGGATCGATTCAATAAAGAGAATATTCATTTAGAAATTGAAAAACTGGAGCTCGAACATCCGGGAGCTCGAGAGAAATATCTAAAACTCTCTTATCTTTTTTATCCGGCCTCCCTTCATTTTAAAAACGATGAAGTATCCTTGCTTTATCTTTGGTATCTCAAAATGGGAAATGTGATTTCTTCGAGTTCAACTCTTTTGGGATATCCAAGCATTCATGAACCTTTGGATCAATTTCTTTTTGATTCCGATCAACTCAGACTGATGATTGAATCCGTTTATCGTATTTCGCCCTTATACCAAGATCTATGGACCATGCAACGGATTCAAAAAATCCCGAGCGGCTATCCGCTTGATGCGGGCCGTCCGACTGAAGCGGGACTTTCATTTCTTCCTACTTTTAAGAGTTCACCCACCCATTCGGTGTTGGCGGAGCAGGGTTGGATCAATCTCGCTGCCGATTTTATTCCGCTGGAACGCCCAGAACATTCAGGCGGATTGGGTGGAAAGTCCTGGGGTGCAGCGGCGAGAAGTGCTGATCTAGCTGATATTCTGATTCATGAACTCTCTCATCATGTCGATTTCACCATTGATAATCCATTTCATGAAGATACTCTTCGTTTATCGAGTAGTCCTGAATGGCTCAAGTTGAGTGGTTGGCAGTCTCGAAAGACGGGGTCTACAGTGCAATGGACCCATACGGCTCAGAGCGATGAATTTGTTACTTCTTATGCGAGGAGTAATCCTCGTGAAGATTTTGCAGAGTCAGCGGCACGTTTTGTTACCGATCCCGAGAAAATGAAGAGGCTCTCTAAGAAAAATGAATTTATCTCTGATTGGCTTTATCGGGGAAGGGCTTTTGATTCTGCTTCACGTTTAAGTGCCTATGCAGATCGATTGAAAGATAATGTGCTGACGCTTCTGCCAGATCAGTTGGCAAAATGCCAAGACAGTGCTTCGCAGCAGAATTGTTTACTCGCGGCTTGGAAGAGGGCTTTTGAAGGATTCGTTCAAAACACTCAAGAACAGGACTTTGGTGCTTGTGTTGATTTAAACAGCGCACAGCTTGAGATTTTGGAGAAGGGCGCGCGAATTTTTAGAGAAGGGATTTTGGGGCACCTGCCTGATTTTTCAAGTGTGACTGCAAATGAAGTGAGTCAGCTAGTAACGCAGTGGAAGCAATGGATTGCGAGATTTTCTCCCCGCGAAACTTTTATGAATTGTTATTCATCACCTTCGCCTGAGAGCTGTTATTCTTCTGAATGGATAAAGCATTTGGCTCTGTTTGAGTCTAGCCGTAAAAATTTAAGGGTTTTAGATTTGTTGAATGATTTAAAAACCAATGCATCACTACCCTTAAGCTATGGCGCTGCTCGAGTGCAGGCGATCAACTTCATAGGGACTCTCGTTGTAGAGCATGATGGTTTATTTATTGAAGAGATGCGGCAGGTCTGGAATTCTTGCCTGAACGCCACAGAGGGTTCTGAGTCGGTAGACGATTCAATACTGATGCAATTAGATTCTTATGTTCGAACTGGAATATTGAAATGTATTGCTACTCAGTTACCAGAGCAGACTCGTGTTTTTTTAAATTCGGTTATTTCGATTCAACTACCCCAGACTAAGAGTGCCTTGCTGTTCGCAAGCACTAGGCTAATGTTGCGTGATGAACAAGTTTTTAATAATTTTGCAGATCTTTCTTCAGACCTTGAGGATCAAGCTTGGAAACAGTTTTTTCAGGAAAACAGAAGGAAAATGCCTTCACCTCAAAGTAAAAACCGAAACTGTGTGAGTAGACACCAAAAGATCCTCAATGAGAGTTATGACAAAATAATCGAAGGTGTGCCGTCTTTGCCTTCTCTGAATTTTACTACCCGAGATGAATTGCTTCAGAACTGGGCTGAAATGCTTTGTAAATAGTGTGCCTTGGCGACTCAGGCGACGATTCGCTTAATGGCGTTGTCGCTCCTATTTACGGGATGCGGTGAATTCAACTCCAACGGTGGGTGTGCATGGACTGCATCAGTAATAAGAATAGCAGGTATGTCCCGCACTCTTTCATTCACCCCAGTGAGCGGGTCTCCCTTTTCGAAACCGTTTCCCTGTCCGGTGTTGTGGTTGTCCTTCAAATTTACTCTGGCTCGCAATCAGTTTTCTAAAACCTTCGATCATGTTCAAGTGCCCGTCTAGAGGCTTTGGTGTACAAAGGTTTCTGATTTTTAAATTCTCAATGAGCACGCTCACGGCCTCCACCGTGGATAAACAATAAGTGGCAGGTTGTTTTCTGAACTCATAGATTGAAGAGCAATCCACATCGAAGCTGAGCCTTGGAAGCGCATTTAAAAGCTGACTATTGCGAATCATGTTTTTAGCAGCAGACCAGGTTCCATCGATTACAAAAATGACCAGCCTTTTGTCATTAGGCAACTGACTGGCGATCATTTCTGGTGAAGCAGTGGTAAGATTGAGGCTGTCGCTGCCTGGAAATAAAATCATTGGATGATGATTTGGGTTTTCAATGATGGAAGCGATCGTGGGATACTGATCAAAATCCTTCCCGTGCCCTCGAATCATCAATGATCCTAAAATGGAAAGTTTCACCACTCTGACGGTACCCACTGTTTTCATAAACTCACGGGGGTGAACCAAGAGAGCAATCAAGGGTTCGATGGTAAAGGGTTGTATTGAATCGCAAAGACAGAGTGATTTCATTCGAAAGCAGCGGTGGCAAGATTCCCGATACATGTTTCTATCCTTTCTGAAATAAAACCTAATATAAGGGTTAAGTTGAAGTACTCAAAGTTTTTCTATGATTTGGGCGAAAATCCCAAATTTAAATGAAAGTTTTGTTCTTCCGGAGTAGTTTAGCCCGTGGAGGCGGGGGTAATTCACACAATGCGTTAGTGTTAACATTGCTTGAATGTTTTCGTATTCTGTAAGAGGATCTGCTCATCATGAACACTCCTCGGAAACTGCGTTTTCTGGCCCTTTGGAATCTGATTTCAGGCCTATTTCCAATGGCAGCCGGGGCGACGCCCGCCACTTTCGAATTGAGTTTGAAATCGGCGGAAACGCGCTCCATCGATACCTCAGATCAAATCAAATCACTCGATTCAAGCTCACAAGCCGCCATTGAAGCCGCCAAGGCGAGCAATATTTCACTTTATCCGACGCTCAGTTTTAAAGCCGATTATTTTTATCTCACCAATATTCCAACACTGGTACTTCCGGTTCAAGGTCACCCCGGTTTTCCGATGGGAACTCACGACAATTACGGTTTTGGCCCTGCACTCACTTATACATTGTGGGATTCAGGCGCGAATTGGAATACTTACAAAAGTGCAAATCTTCAAGCGGTGGCACGCGATGAGGATAAAAAAGCGGCAACTTTGAATTTGCTCATGCTTACTCGGGCAAGTTATGTGCGGTTACAACTTGCAAGCGAGGAACTTCGTTTGCTTTACAGTTCTCTTGAGCTAGCCAGAGCGCAGTTTCATGATATCAAAGCTAACTTCCGAGCGGGGGCGGCGTCTAAACTCGATCAAGTAGATGCCGAGCGAGACGTCATCAATTATGGCCTTCAGTTTGAACAAAAGCAGGCCGAAGTCACTGCCGATTTAAAAGATCTCCTCGCTCTCATACGCGAACCCGCACCCCAAGATGTTTCAAAGCCAGGCCCGGCCGGTGTGCCAGAGATCAGCTTGTTGTTAAAGCTCGATTCACAGGATGCCTTGCTGAATGATTCGCGCTTCCTTCAGTATTCCCCGCCTGATGAAAAGCAACCAATGCTCCGGAGCTTAGAAATTCAAGCCGAGTCCCTCGATCATTCCGCCGAGAGTGAGAAGGGAAAATACTTTCCGAAAGTAGACCTTTCCGCGACCGCCATGTGGCAATACCCATATGAATTGCTTCCCACTACTGAAGAGCAAAATACATTCATGGTGAGTGTTACGATTCCCCTATCCGAAGGCCTTCGGGTGAATCACCAAGTGGCTGAAAAAAGGCGTGAAGCGGAAGCGATCCGTTTCAATAAAAGTCAATCGAAGGTGAACATGGATCGCGATTATGAGAAAGCGGTCGCGCTCATCACCAGTCTTCGTGCTCAGCAAAAGATGTCGCTCGAAGACGTGGCCCTGTCGGAGTCAGCGGCGAAACTTTATTATCAATCTTATCGTGCAGGAAAGATTAACTTAATCGATGTGCAGAGCGCGAACAATCGCGCGCTGAACGCGAAGGTGAACGCGGCCCGCACCAATGCTCAAGTTTTGAATCAACTCTTTACTCTTAATCTGATCTCCGGAGAACGGCTTAAATAATATGACTGAACCCGCAATAAAACCAAACCTTAAAAAGAAACTAATTCCATTAGGAATCCTCATCGTGGCTTCAGTGGTGGTGAAATTTACCTACTTCAATAAACAGTTCCGTTTTTCTGGAACTCTCGAAGCCACCAAGGTTGACCTTTCAGCGCGCCTGCCATCAGCCATCGAAAAGGTGAATGTGCAAGAAGGCAATCATGTGAAAGAGAATGACGAAGTTCTTACTCTTCTTTGTGATGATACCAAAGTGATGTCGGATCTGGCGCATACCAATTTCAATCGGAATGAAAAACTTTTCAAGGCCGGTACTATTTCTGCTGATACCTATGATCAGGTGAAGAACAGAAAGGACGATGCCGATGTGAAAATGAGTTGGTGTTCCATTAAATCACCCATCAATGGCACGGTTCTGAGTCGTTATCACGAGCCGGGTGAATGGGTGGAACCAGGCACGAAGGTGCTCACGCTTGCGAATATCAGGTTGATCTGGGCTTATATTTATGTGCCCCAACCTGATGTTTCACGCCTGAAGCCCGGACAGAAACTGAATGCTTTTCTTCCGGAAATGGGGAACCGTCCGTTTACCGGCACCATTTTGAAAATTAACGACGAAGCAGAATTCACCCCAAAAAATGTGCAAACTCAGGCGGAGCGAACTCGCTTAGTGTTTGGAGTAAAAGTAAGCTTTGAAGGCCAAAATGACGAAGAAATTCTGAAGCCTGGCATGAGCATCGATATCGAAATTCCGAAGGAATAGCGAAACCATGAGTGAAGACGCCTCCGAAGCCATCCGCGCTACGATTAGTCAGCCGATTTCGATTAAGGTAATCGGCGTGAGTCGTTATTTTAAAAAGCTGCAGGCGCTCAAAAATGTGACACTCAACTTCGATGATTCATCCATGCACGGTGTGATCGGACCAGAGGGTGCGGGAAAAACTACGCTCATGCGTATCATGCTTGGACTGCTGAAATTTGAACCGGGTGGAAGTATTGAGTTTTATCGAGGGACTGAAAAGGTTGATTTCGAAGAAGTGCGGCCGGTGATTGCTTACATGCCGCAGAGTCAGAGTCTTTATCCCGATCTTTCGATCAGCGAGCATCTTGATTTTTTTCGTGAACTCTACAGTATACCTGACGATGTGTATGCCGAACGACGAAAAGATCTGCTTCATATCACCCGACTCACCGAGTTTGCCGATCGCCCAGCCGGGCAACTTTCAGGGGGAATGTATAAGAAGCTCGGACTCATGTGCGCTCTTTTGCGTTCGCCCCAGGTGGTGTTGCTTGACGAACCCACGAATGGTGTAGATCCCATTAGTCGCCGCGAATTTTGGGAACTGCTCTATAGCCTTTCAGACCGAAAAATTCTGATCATCGTGACCACTGCTTATATGGACGAAGCCGAGCGCTGCTCGCAAGTTCATCTCATGGAGCAGGGGAGTGTGATGGCAGAAGGGAAGCCACGCGATTTGCTCGTACAGGAAGGTGTGCGGAGTTTTGATGAACTTTTTTTGAAGCGCTCGAAAGAGAGCGAACACTCATGAGTGAAATGATGAAACAACCTTCCAGTAATTTTGCCGTAGAAGTAAAAGATCTCACGGTAAAATTTGGCGATTTTAAGGCCGTCGATCAGGTGAGTTTCTCAGTCGAGCGCGGTGAGATTTTTGGTTTCCTCGGTGCCAATGGTGCCGGAAAAACCACTACCATTAGAGTGCTTTGTGGTTTGCTCCGCCCAAGCGAAGGCGAAGTGCACGTGGCAGGGGTGGGTTTTGAGCATGGCGACTATTTGATTAAATCAAAAGTGGGATACATGTCACAAAAGTTCACTCTTTATAATGATCTTACGGTTGGCGAAAACTTAGATTTCATCGCCAGCCTTCGAAAAATGGATCAAGCGCTTTACCTCAAGCGGCGGAAAGAACTTTTCGAACTAATTTCTTTCGACCGTCCTCTGACCTGGAAAGTGTCGGAACTTCCGGGCGGAATTAAGCAGCAAGTATCGCTCGCGGCGGCACTTCTGCATGATCCTGAAGTAGTATTTTTAGATGAACCCACAGCAGGTGTGACTCCCGCCTCGCGTGCCCGTTTTTGGGCCTTGATTCGGAAGATAGCTGCGAGTGGAAAAACTGTTTTTGTGACCACCCATTATATGGATGAAGCCGAACAGTGCGGGCGAATTGCCTTGATGCGAACCGGTAAACTCATCGCACTCGATACCCCACAGGGCTTAAAGAAATCTACCTTTCCAATGCCGATGTATGAATTTGAACCGAAAAACCAGCTGAAGTTTGCAGATATTACGAAGCTCAAGGAGAATCCGGCATTTTCTTTTTTTGAACCCTACGGTCTCCGCTTTCACGCATGCACCGGTGCCCAGGACGCTTGGGAGAAGTCCCGCCCAGAGTTTGAAGCCCAGTTTCAGATTAAAGAAATTACCCCATCGCTCGAAGATGTTTTTATTCATTTAGTGGAGGGCACCTAAGGGATGGCGAAGCAAAAGAATTACGATAAATTTAACTGGAGTCGGGCGCGAGCGGTGGCAAGAAAAGAAACCTTTCATATCATGCGAGACCCGTTCACTTTGGGGTTAGCGTTGGGTTTACCGATTTTTATGGTCGTGGTGTATGGGCTTGCGATTGATTTTAATATTAAAAACATTCATCTTGCCGTGAGTGATTCGGATGAAACACAAATGTCCAGGCGCTTATCGGATACCTTCAGTGGTTCTGGTTATTTTCTTCCGCACAGTACTGGTTCAGTGAATGACGCACAAAATGAAATAGCGTCGGAAGATGCGCAAGCAAGTTTGGTGATTCCGCCTGAGTTTGAGAAGGACCTGCTATCAGGAAGAGGCGCCAACATTCAAATGTTAGTCGATGGTGCCGACAACTCTACCGTGGGACCTGTGGTGGGATATATGGGAGCAATTCAACAACTCGCTTCCAAGCGTCTTTCGAATTTTAATCAGCCCCTGCCTTATGAAATCCGTACTCGATTTCTATTTAATCCGGAATTGAATAGCCAATGGTTTGTGATTCCAGGGCTCACGGTGGTGGTAATGGCCATCCTCTCTATCCTACTTACTGCCCTTACCGTTTCGCGAGAATGGGAGCAAGGCTCGATGGAGCTCTTACTTTCTACACCTGTGCAGCCGCTAGAAATTATTATTGGTAAGCTCACGCCTTATGGAGTTCTAGGATTAGTCGCAGTGAGTATTATCTTCATCACCGCACTGGTGTTCTTTAAAGTGCCTTTTGTGGGAAGTCTTTTTATATTTGGAATCGGTTGCCTGATTTTTCTCACCACCTATTTAGCGCAAGGCTTATTGATTTCGGTTACCGCACGCAATCAGCAAGTGGCGATGCAGATGTCAATGCTGACAGGGTTATTGCCTTCCCAGCTCCTGTCCGGTTTTATATTCCCGGTAGCGAGTATGCCTCTTTTTTTTCGTGTAATCACCATGGTCCTGCCTGCACGGTGGTTCATGAATATTAGCCGCGATTGTTTTCTAAAAGGCTCAAGCATCATTGATATGGCGAGTGCCTTTTTAGGGCTGATTCTTATTTGTTTGTTCATGATCCGCACGTCTACACGAAAATTCAAGAGGGACCTTGAACCATGAAAATCAATCCGACGCTCATTGGATTTATCAAAAAAGAACTGATCCAGACACTTCGCGATCCAAGAATGAAATTTTTGCTTTTCGTCGCCCCGATTGTGCAGATGACAATTTTTGGTGTGGCCCTTTCGAGTGATGTGAAAAATATTCGTTTGGCCGCAATTTTTGATTCAAAAGATTACGTGATGCGCGACATCTACGAGCGAAGCATTGAGGGGAAATGGTTTGTGCCTGCCAGCGTAGCGGGGGAGACGGATCCCTTTCAAATGATCAAATCGGGCCGAGCAGATGCGGTCCTCGTGGCCCCTCCAGGTGGATTCACTCGAGGCTTGGGGCGAAGGGATGCGCCCTTGCAGCTCTTGGTCGACGCGACCAATGTGACTCAAGGCCAGTCGGTTGAAAATTATTTAAGAACAATTGTACAATCCACGGTGATGGATGATTTAAAACTGAAGAAATTGCCTGAGCCAATACAATTCTCAGTGAGGGTTCTCTATAACCCTGAATTAGAGACGCCACTTTTCATGGTGCCAGGGGTGATGTGTTCTCTCATGGTACTCACTACGATGATTCTAAGTATGACCGCGATCGTGCGGGAAAAAGAAATGGGAACGTTTGAGATGTTGATCTCAGCCCCGATATCGTCCACGGAAGTGATTTTAGGGAAAACTATTCCTTACGTCATTTTAGGGATGGCGAATTTCCCGCTGACCCTGGGGGTGGCGATGTTTGCCTTTGGTGTTCCACTGCGTGGTTCTTTTTTCATTTTGCTCATCGCTGCATTCGCTTTTGTATGTACCTCTGTTGCCATTGGAGTGCTCATTTCAACTTTTTGCAAAAATCAGCAGCAGTCCACCCTTGCTTCTTTTATGTATATGTTTCCGGCAACGATGTTTTCAGGAATGATGTTCCCGGTGGCGAATATGCCTAATTATTTAAAGTGGATCGCTTATTGTGATCCGCTGGAGCATTATCTAGGCCTTCTCCGCAATATTATGTTGAAAGGGGGAGGCATGCACTATGTCGTCGTTCATGTTTCCGCATTGATTTTGATGGCGGTGATTTGTATGTTCGTTAGCTTTAAGCGATTTCGGACGACGCTGCAGTAAACGTCTTACGCGCGAAGCTCCCAGTCTTTGTAAATCGCCTCTAGTCTTGGTAAAGCGAGGAGTAAATAATTTTGAAATAGTTTTTTCCGCGCAGGGTCCTTTTCAGCATGTTTGCCCAACACCTGGATCATTTCGAGCATGGTGAGAGCCTGACAAAGTGTTTCTGCGTGAGTCATTACTTTTTCAAGTTTCTCGGAATCCTGCCAATACTCTTTATTTAAGTAATCATTTAAGTGAGAAAGTTTGTTCAAGAGGCCCGACTCAGGCGTAAAACAGTTGAGTACGAGGCTCGCAAAGTTTTTCTGAAAATCATACTGAAGATTCAAGTAAGTTTTCTTGAATTCGCTTTTCTCTGCGATATTTCCGATGGGGTGACCCGTGACGATACCCTGTACGTATTTTGCGGGATTTCTCATCACTTTTTTTACGTAATCCTTCATGGCCATGAGTGCTTGAATTTGTGAAGTTCCCTCATACAAAAGGGATCCGAAGCAATCGCGGTGGATTCTCTCTACTTCATATTCTTTCATGTAGCCATAACCGCCCAAAGACTGAATCGCCTTGGTGGAAAGGGTAGCGTACATCTCTGACCCCGAGTATTTCACGAGTGGTGTTCGTGCCCGGACGATTTCATGATGGTGCTTGAATAGTCTTTTTTCGATGTCGCTTAAGTCATTGGTGTGGCGTTGTTTTAAATCTAAGCGCTGAAAAATATCAAAGGATGAGATGGTATCCATCATCAATGCTCGAAACGCATCCTGTTCTGTTTCCCAATCATTGAAATTTCGTCTAAATAAAGGCAAGTCGATCACTCTTTTGCCGAATTGTTTTCGTACTTCAGTGTACGAGCGGGCAATGTCGAGCCCGGCTTCAATACCACCAATACTTTGAAGGCCCACGGAGATCCTGGCCTCATTCATTAAATGAAGCATTATTTTAAATCCTTCATTTTCTTGGCCCACTAAGCTCGCAATAGTATTTTCATAAACGACTTCGCAGGTCATTGAACCATGCATTCCCATTTTTTCTTCAATCTTGGTCACGCGGTAGTTTTGCTTACCGTTTACCTTTTCTTCAGCCAAAAACAATGAAATGCCCGAGAGTCCCTCAGGTGCCCCTTTGATGCGTGCGAGAATAAAGCCTAAGCCACCGCCTGCATTGGTGATGAACATTTTAGTTCCATTTAAAAGATAGGTGCCATCACTTTGCTTTTCAGCTGTGGCCCGTAGTGCTCCAACGTCTGAGCCAGCATCGGGTTCAGTCAAACACATACTGCCACTTAAGGTGCCAGCCACGATTTGCGGGATGAGACGAGATTTCGTTTCTTCATCGCAAAACCGTTCAATCATATCGACGATGCTCGTGAAAAAACCAATCTGGGTGCTGGTGGAAATGCAGGCGCGAGCGATTTGTTCAAACAAAACCATACTGACGGCAATGGGGAGGCCCATTCCACCGTATTTCTCATCCACACTGGCGCCAAAAATCTCAAGCTGCTTTGCTTCCAAATAAGTTTTTTGAATGGGTTCAAGTAATTCCACCGAACCGTCCGGACGTACTTTGGCACAACCCACTTCGTCAAGCTCCATGGCGCGAGCCTTTACGGTTTCACCTGCCCATTTTCCGGTAGTTTCTAGTATTTGCTCGAAAAAAGAAATCAGTTCTTCTTTGTTGTTAAATCCATGCGTGGTGGGAAAACTTGGGTAATAGAGGGGGATGATCGTGTCCCAATTGATTGCATTTTTGAATAAGTATTGCCATTCGGGGGCGTCGCTAAAGTAGTTCATTCCTTTATTTTACCCGTGCATTTGCCAGACAAGCAATAGGTAGATTTAGATTAACAGGCTCCAGAAAAACTCAAAAAACAGCTGATTTTATAAATGGATAAAGTATAACTGATGAATGCGCGGAAACTTATCAGAACAAAATGACCTATTCAATTATACCCCCATTGAAGAAATGATCCCGAAAACTCAT
>CAIMWN010000198.1 GCA_903845155.1 Oligoflexia bacterium | reverse complement strand
CTTGTATAAAAGTGATATCAATCTGATATCACTTTTATACAAGACTTTTAAATCGCATGAGGAGAAGGGCCGTTTTTTATTCCGTCACTTTAATTAATTTAAATAACTCTAGCGTGGTGGTTTTGATCGCTTCGGTATTCAAGGCATCTGATTGAAGCGGGTTTTCTGATTGAAGGAGATTGTTGCATATGAAATTGCATTTCAAAAACTCATGAGTGCGCATAGTCTCATGGAATACTCGACGATTCTCATTTACTCAATCAATTGAAGGACTTACACAGTTTTTATTTAAAAAAGAGCTTTGAGTTTTTTCAAAAGTGTAGTAATTTGCTCGACAAAGAAGAAACCAGAGGAATAAAGAATGAACATTCAAAAAAATCCGAAGAAGTCTCCGCTAATCCTGGCCCTCATGATGATGATGGTGCTCACCAATGTGCCATACGGCCACGCGCAACAACAGGCTTCCGCTCTAGCCCCAGAAACTTTAGAGACCAAAGAACTCACTCAGGCTGATTTACAGTGTAATGCAATCCAAACTGGGTTTAATGATCTATTAAAGATAGCGGCTGAAAAGCAGGCGAAGTTGAATGCAGATTCAGATGAATACGCAGATAAGTTGGTGAAGAGAATTGTTGCGGCTTCGGCTCAGTCTGAAAGTAATTTGGCCATGATGGGGGATATAAATCAGGACTTAATTAATGAGCTCAGTATGGATCCAGGCAGCTTTGGTAATTCATATGAGGATAAAGCAGTGAAGAGCTTGAATAAGCTTGCTGAAGTGAAGGAATTGACCGGTAATCTTGATGACCAGATGATTCAATTCAAAAAACAAATGCAGACTCTGCTACCACAAGTGAGAAGCAATATGACTAAAAGTGGTGACGAGATTGAAGGCCTTGCGAAGCATGTGCCAGGTTGGCTTGGTGGAAATAAGCTTCGTAAGGGCATTCAAGAGAAGCGGGATGCGATGGTCACTGTGAAAGACGCGCTTGCCGTGATGAATCGCGGTGTTGATGAATACGCTAAAAAAGTAGATACCTATCGTAATTTGATACCTACCGTGATTGCAGAGACCGGCGTGAAGAATCAAAAAGCTAGAATTATCAATGGTGCACTCAAAAAGGTGATGGATAATTATAAGGAATTTTTGGCGAATAATGAAAATAATCCAGACTTAACTGACGAGATGAGACGTCAGCACGAGAGTACGATCACTGGTCTTTCTGAGTTGCTCGTGATCGGTGAAAAAATTCTAGCGAGTAATATGAATAAAATCATTCAACTTTCCACGGCCCATAATCAAATTATGAAAGCTGCAAGAGATATGAACGTGCATGGCCGACTCGCGCTGAAAGAACTTGCGATGGATTTGGCAATGCTTGATGTAACTAATCTCTCTGCAACCATTAATAAAATGAACATGCAATTGGTTAGCCTTTCTACAGCGAGTTCTGATGCGGTACTTGCAAGCTTAAAAGCCGGCAAAGATACCCAAGTGCAATTGGAAGCGAAAATTAAAGCAGCTGCTGAGAAACTCAAAATCAATAATAAAGAAGTGATTAAATTGAGTATTGACGCCTTAAATGGCACGGCAAAGAAACTTGCCTACAATGAAGACCTCATTGCAATTTTTAAAGAGATTACCAAAGAGTCTGAATTGGCTGAAGAGATGTTAAAGAAAGAAAGAGCGTCAATGGGTCTTTTGACTACCATTAAATAACTAGAACCTCGTGTTAACGGTTGAACTCAGGGAGCAATGTGATGCCTATTAGGAATATTACCCTAGCGTTACTGTGCTGGATCGGACTCATTGTTCATCCAGCACCCAGTTTCGCAGCAAATTGCAGGGGCATCATGAATGGAAGTGTTACCGTGGGAAGTGAAGCTTATACGCTTTTATTTCCGAAAAGTGAAGAGGCAGGCAAGGATGGAATCGCAAAGCTTACTGAACTATCTTCAAAGGCTGATCTCAATTACTCGCAAAAGGCTGAGGCTTATATGCTATGGCTCCAGGCTGAATATCCTGGGTCAGCGACGATTGAAGAGATTCCCTACTTAACCGATGTTTTAGAGTTATCCATGCCCATTTTTGGCTCATTGGCTAAGGCTTTCGGTTCGCAGCCCGTGAATATGCAAGCCGTTTTTTCTAGTAGTGTGAGCCAGATTTCGAGGTCATTTCCTCCTGAGCGTTTTGTTCGTTCCAAAGGGAAAATAAGTGTTCCAATTACGATCGAGGTAAAAAAGTTTGGGCAGCAGTTTATCAATCAAGACACCAAAGCATTTTTGATGATGACCGACATTATCGAGCGTATGCACTCCGTTCAGACCTGGCATGATCTTAATCAAGCGGTGAACATGGTAAAGCATGAAATTCTGAAAAATAAACGTATCAAAATGAGCACGCTCTATGCAGCGGTTGGAAACGCGGTAATGAATGCGCATGTAAAATTGGGTGGATTGAGAATTGAGATTGTGAATTTTCAATCAAATGACTTGACTGGATTAAATGAAATTACTCGAAGTACTTTGAGTGATGGAAAAATACAAATTCAAGACCTAGAGAAGAAGCTCATGCTTGATCTCGACGAGCACACCGAGTTTGCGTTAACACAGGAAAAACATGAGATTGAATCCCAGCTAGACCTGATTAAAGGCTTGCTGGCCAAATCCACGAACTATCAACTGATGATTAGTTCATCCACCAGCTATTTAGATCGCCTTGAGCATACCTTTGATCGCATTCGGACATTGATGAATCAAAACCTTTACGGCACCGACGTGAAGGAAAGTGATGAGCTTTACAAGACCCTCATCGAATTCCAAACAGGAATGAGTCTGCGAAAGTAAATAGATTCTGTTGAGGGCGAGGCAATCGCTCCTGCTTGTTTTCCTGCCATTTTTCCCGCTAAATAGCGCAAAAGATTCTTGACGAAAAGCGTCATGTGTTCTAAAATCCACCTCCATGGGAATCTCAAAACAGCCTTATCCATCAGCCTTTATTGCCATTTTCGTGACCTTGCTTTGTGCTACTGCAAACGCTCAGAAAATTGTAAATCCAATAACACCGTCCCCTTCGCTAACTGACAGCGGATCGATTATTTGCAATGACATTCTAGATCCGAGCATTGTGAACTTAAATAAAAAAGCGTTGATGGATGCACTGAATTTGGAAATTATCGCGCAGGAAGATGCGGTCAGTGCACTTGCGGCAGCGGTGCAACGTGTGCGCATTGGACTTAATAATCCTAAAAAACCATTATCGGTTTTAGCGCTCGTGGGCCCAACCAGAACCGGAAAAACAGAACTCTTCAAAGCCTTTCTTAAATATTTGGGTGGAACCGCTGAAGATTTGATTGTGATCCCAGGAAATGAACTCATGGAAAAGGGTGGCACTTCAAAAATTGTGGGGGCAGCGCCCGGACATGTCGGCTATGGTGATCCTCTTGATCTCGGGAACAAAAACATGGAGTCCAAGAGAGTGAAGCTGGAGCGAGCAGATGGAACTTTTCTGGATGCCAATTTTGTTTTGATTGATGAAGGCGAAAAAGCTCACGGCGACGTGTGGCTTTTGTTGATGAGAGCCTTGGATGAAGGAAAATTAAAACTATCAAATGGTGAAGTGGCAGATTTTAGAAATACATTCTTTATTATTACCAGTAACATCGGCCAAGAAGAGGCGCTCGCCGAGATTGAATTTGCTAGAAGTCAATATATTGGTGACCCGAAAAATTTTGATCAGACCGGCCGAACGATTCCTGAATTGAAGGAAAAGATTCAGACGGCAACTCAACAAGCGATGATCGAGAAGTTTCCACGTGAAGTCTTGACCCGCCTTTCAGGCACGATCCAGTATTATCATCTGAATGAAGATCATTTGCTGCAGATTTCGCAAAAAATGATCGCGGAGATTCAAAATCGACTTTTGAATCGTACCGTTTTGGCTGTCGGATTGACAGTGACGGAAGCCGCAAGAAAGCAAATGATCGCTACTGGAACTAAGTTCGAAAATGGTACGGGTGATTTGCAAAAGGTAATTTCGAAAGAAGTCGAAGATCCTATTGCTGATATGATGGCAGCTAATCATATCAATGCAGGG
>CAIMWN010000197.1 GCA_903845155.1 Oligoflexia bacterium | reverse complement strand
TATTTGGACAAATCTTGAAAGAACAAGAGAACAAAACTTGCGAATTCAAACCGAAAAGAAATTTAGTTCACTGGTGCAAAAACTTGATCCTAGTCTTTATGAGTTTATTACCAGTAATATTAACAAAATTGCGGATCCAGATCAACTTATGTCTTCTACAAGAGGGATCGTGTTTTTCGATCAAAAAGCTTACTCCACAATGACCGAAGACTTTGATGATGCAACCATGGGAAAATTTGCGCGAATTGTGGGTGAATGGGTGACGGATTCAGCCGCTCGCTATGGAGCAAGGATTTCAAACTTTGCTGGCGATGCTTTTTTGCTAGAAACATTCAGTATTGGTTCAGAGTCAGAAGAATCAATAGTAGAACGCACCTTAAGTCTAGTTTGGAACCTAGCTCAAACGATGGGTGAACTAAACCAGATATTACTTAAAGAAGGATTTACTCCCGTTACTTTCAGATTCGGTGCTCACATTGGTAACGTGGCAGCTGCAAACCTTGACTTTATTCAAAAGGGCCTAAGCAATAGTATCGGCGATACCGTGAATGTGGCTGCGAGATTACAATCACTAGCAAAAGCGGGTTCTATCTATATTAGTGGTGAACTTGAAAAGTACGTTTTAGAAAAGTTCGTAACTACTCCAGTGCCTAAACAATATGTTAAGGGCCGGATGCGGAAAATTGATATCTTCTCACTCGTTGGAAAAGTCGAATTTTCAATTCCTGAAGTGAAGAGGACTGCTTAATGGAAAAGCTAAGCAGCAAGATTCTGATTTTAGGTTTTTTAAGTGTTAGCCTTATCAATAATTATATCTTGAGTGCTCTGGGCGCTCTACATGTACCCACTGGGCAATCACTTACGGGGAGGGGGGTGGTTTGTATTCTCTGCTCTTTAATTGGCGGCTATTTACTCAACGAGCGAGTTGTGCCTGAGAAGATTAAAACTCAGATTGCGAGGTTTTTTTTCGCAGGATTTGGATTATGGGCCACTATTGAAAGTTATCAGTTCGCACGGGCTTCTGAAATTGCGCTGATTTCAAGGCTTGATCTTCCCGTGATTATTATCTTGGGATTTTTAGTTTCATTGAGTACCACCACAATCCAGAAGGTAATTTCAGTTGGTTTGATGGGTGCGATCATTTTTTCAATTTGGGTGTTTTCAGACGAGCACACCACCTTTCACGGACTGACGTTAGCGGCTCTGGGAACCATTACACTTTCATTAAGCTACTTACTTTTGAATCGTACTGCACGAACAGAGAGTGCTGCGATTGTTTCTCTTACTCCCGCAGTGGCTTGTGTTTTTTTTGGCCCGCTCATATTGTGGGGCTCCAAGCAGCAACTCAACCTTGAACCTTTCGCCATTTTTTTGACTGCGATTAGCGGAGTAGCGATGTATGCCTCTTACCGTGTTGTGAGGCCACTCTACCGCCGCTACTCGTTTTTACGAGCACAAATCGCCTATGTCTTAATTCCTATAGTGAGTATTCCGATAGATCTAATAGGGTTCGGTAAGCATTTTAACTTGGCTGAGTATGGTGCATTTTTAATGATCTCAGTAGGTGTGGTTGTGACGTGTTTAATGAACGAGAGATTTTGGTTTAAATCTGGAGAGAGTAAAAATGAGTATCACAAAGCTACCGCTTAAAAAAGTAACCTATCTCCGGGCGCATGATAACGACAAGAACCACACCATTGTTCTGGGGAGCGATTCTCGGTGGATGCGCGATATTGAATTGTTACTCGAGGATCAGTGGAAAAATGTTTTCTGCCCAGAAGACTTCTCTGCGTTTGGAAAAACACTAGGTGAACACCCACCTCGCATTTGTGTGGTC
>CAIMWN010000196.1 GCA_903845155.1 Oligoflexia bacterium | reverse complement strand
GGGCGCGGTCCCAAAGAAAATCAAGTGTGTCGCCCAAGCTTGCAAACCAAATTTTATCCAGATTTTTAATGTGCCCAATAAATTCATCGTGCACTTTCAAGCGTTCTTCTTCGGTATTCCATCCATATTGGTAATTTGAAAAGGGATGGTCGAGATATCCAAAGAAAGTTTCAGTTTTAAGGGCGCTCTTGAGTGCTTCTAAATACACTGAAATCGAGTTTCCTGCCTGGTGGTAACAGTCACCATGGAGCATGCATTGTTGAGAGTGAGAAATGATGTCGTTTGCAAAAGGAACCTCACCCGAGCGGGCCATTAAATATTCGGGGTCATTTTGAATGATACCGCCTACAAAGGCATCCATTCCACCGCGCATAATACCTTTCACCGCATATGTGGGATTTTGATGAAAAGGAGAAACCGCGTAAACGATAGGATAACCGGGCAGAGCTTGCTTCAACACTTTGAGTGAAGTTTCAGCCTCCCAGAGCGCTTTTTCTTCTGATCCACCCCAGTTAGGTGCATGGGTGTGCGAATGAGAAACCACAGCGCCGCCTGCTTCCATCACTTCATTCATCAATTTGATCGCAGCATCGTCTATCTTTTGCTCCGTTTTAATCGCGAGGGAAAAAGGAAGTCCGTGGTTTCGGTAAAGTTCAAAAAGTGCTCGCCCCGATTCAATATTCTCATCGCAGTCGATTCTCATGGTGACGGCACCATTGAAGTCTGCAGGAATTTCCGACATCACCGGTAGACAAGGGAGCGCTCCTCCTTCAAACTTCGGGTCGCAACGATAATTGGAGATGAAGTCCTCAATGATTCTCCAGTCAAACCCGTCAATTGGCCCGACATTTCGATTGACCCAAATAATGGATCGATGTGTTTCGTCCAAGAGTTGAATGTACGGTGATTCGGTGGTGTGCCATTCGCCGATGCCCCAAGGTGAGGTAGTATCTGTTTCTATTCTTCCATAGCCCAAGTTGTTCCATTCACGTGTAAAGTCGTAGCGCTCAAAAGCGCGGGTCTTGAGATGCAGGTTTTGAGTGAGTTCGTGCGTGAAATAAGTAATTTCAGGTACAGCTTGGGGGGCGGCCGAGAGAATATTGGCAATTGTGGTGATGCGCTGATGCTGAAAGGGACGTTTGCCGAAAACGATGATCTTTTGAGCAGTGGTGTTGCTGGGAATGTGGTCGCATACCATGACACTTGGATTTTGATCCACCCGAACCACTTGGCCACGAGTAAATGACCTGACGAATGCTTTAATAATGAGCTCACGGTGGATTGGATTTTGAATCTGTACTTGGATCATAGGGTTATTCTATCATACAATCAAATCATCATGATCATTTTCTCAATCATTGCCGCAGTTCTTTTCTTTGGTTATTTTTACGACTGGAGCATTCTTAATCCTTATTTTTATGATTGGATGCTTGGCGGCGACGCCAGCGTTCACTTTTTTGGCTTTAATTTTTTCAAACAAGAAGCATGGCATTGGCCTTTGGGCCTTATTGAAAAGTTAAATTATCCCCTGGGCACTTCTATTGTTTATACCGATTCTATTCCTTGGCTCGCCCTACTGGGGAAGTTGCTCAACATCTCTCCTTATTATCAATATCATGGCGCATGGATTCTTTTTTGTTTTATCATGCAAGCGGTAGCCGGTTACCTGTTGGTGCAAGAAGCAGTATCCTCTCCAGACACTTCAAAATTAGCTACTCAGCTAAAATGTTTCTTGGGCTCACTTGTTTTCATTACTTTGCCCACGCTTTTGTTTAGGTCCTATGCAGGAACGAGACATTACGCCTTATTGGCCCATTTCTTGGTCATCTTTGCAGTAATTTTGAGTGTCCGTTATATCAAAACCAAAAAAATTGAAGATGGTCTTTGGTGGTCCCTTATTTTTATATCCATCGGAATTCATTTCTACTTTACCGCCATGATTTTACTCCTTTACTGTGGCACCTTTACTTCGTTGGAGAGAATAAAGAACCTAGGTATACGCCCGTATGTTTATGCGGGCATGACTTTTTTTTCATTCTATGCACTAGGGTATTTGGTGATCCCCGTTTCTGAATCCGCAGATTTTGGTTTTGGCCGTTATTCTGCCAATCTACTTTCCTGGATCAACTCAGATGGGTTCGCACGAGTAGGATTAAATTTTGCCACCACTCAGAACGGGCAGAGAGAGGGGTTTCAGTATTTAGGGTTTGGAATTCTACTGAGCATATTACTTATCGCATTTAACCCGTCCATGAGGGCGGCGTTATTTCTGAAGTTTAGTAAACTAAAGGCAAGCCTCTATTTTATTATTTTATCATTCGTTTTGTTTTTCACCATTTCTAAAAAACCCAGTTTTCTGAACGTCGATCTCTCGGTCCTCATGGGTTTAATTCTTTATGGTATTTTGTTCCTGGTGATATTTTACAAAGTGTACAAAATGAAACTGTGGAAAAGCTTCGTCTGTACCGCATTCGCTATTCTGTTGTTCACTCAATTAGGACCAGTGTTGCGCTCAAGTGGAAGACTGGGTTGGATTTTATCTTATTGCTTAATCTATGCGCTCTTCTCTTTGAAACCGAAATTGAGCTGGGTCAGTATCATGGTCGTTATTCAGCTCATTGATGTTTATCCTTTGATTAATGAAGTGAGAGCCAATAATCAACCCATTATGAGTGACCATTCGTTCAATGAAATGGTGGGACCATTAGATGCGTATTTTAATCAGAATCGTCCGTTGTTTGATCGGATTGTACTAGTGGATGGATATAATCTTGCCCAGGCACCTCTGGAGTTTGAGGCGCTCAAATACCAATTGCCGGTGGGCCCTGTCTATTTGGCTAGAGTGGATAAGGTGCTAGGTGATAAGTTGCAGATAGACGAAAGAGCAAAGTTGGCTGCGGGTGCGGGCGAGAGTAGGGTCCTCTACGTTTTTGGTGATCCTGCATTTTTTAATGTGGTAAGACAAAACTCTGTTTATCAGGCAACGCAGGTGGGTGGTTTCAATTTAATCATTAAAAAATAAACTACTTGAGATACCGAGTAGGCAGATTTTTGAAAGCGTCTTCGCCGCTCACAAAAAAATTAAAATAAATAAGATGTTTCAACGCAGCCACCCCATCTTTCCATCCAATCTTCTTCCCCTGAAGACGCGTTCTGGGAAAATAAGAGATGGGTAATTCGTAAATGCGAGTTCTGATTTTTCCGAGATAGGCAGTGAACTCAACTTCAATTCCAAAACGAAGCGATTTGAGTTGCATGGATTTCACAATTTCAGCGCGAAATACTTTGTAACAGGTTTCCATATCAGTGAGATAGATGCCCGAAAAAAAGTTACTCAGTAAAGTCAGAAAGCGATTCACGAAATAATGATAAGTGCGATGAACCTGGGGCGCGTTTTTCTTAAAGCGACTGCCATAGACTACATCTGCTTCCCCTTTCATGATGGGCTCGAGAAGGGAGGGGATGTCCCTCGGATGATATTCGAAGTCAGCGTCTTGAATGAGAATGATGTCGCCTGTGGCTTCTTTGATCCCTCTGATGACGGCTGCGCCTTTTCCCTGGTTGGTCATCTGCTTCAAGATCTTCATGGGATACTGTTTTTGCAGTTCTTCCAAAATGCTCAGACTTTGATCACTACTCTTATCATCAATGAAGATCCATTCTGCTTCGACAGGAAGTGAAGTGGAAAATAAAAATGGAACGACTTCCTTCAGGTGCTGGGCTTCATTGTAGACGGGAACGATGAGGGAGAGTTTCATGCGTCTTAGTGTCCAGAATTTGCAGGTAACTGTCAATGGTAAGACCAGTACTCATCTAAAACGTCGAGCTCAACAAAATGTGCATGGAAATGGCCATTTGTATAAAGATTTGAATTATGTGAAGATCAATTCCAGTGAAGATATTCAAGCATAAATTCTCTAACGCTGTCCTTGCGGCGATTATATTTCAATACCCAGTATGGCTTTTTATGAGTCATGGTTTTGGTTTAGCTTCGGCTCAGCCGAGTATGTGCCTGTGGGATTGTGCGCATTATTTGGAATTGAGTAAGGATCTGAAGCCAGGGGCCTTCTTTCCTTTGTTTGCACTTTTAGGAAAGTGGCTTTCCATGGCCACGCCACTCAGCGAAGTGAATTCGCTCTTAGTGCTCAGTAATTTGTTCAATGTGATTTCTGGGGTCCTTTGTTTGTATTTCGGTCAGAAATTTTGGTTTGAAAGCAGTTCAAAATCGTATTTTGGTTTTAAGTTGGAGTCTTGGATTCTGCTCTCAAGCATGTCTTTTTTCCCGCAACATTTATTTAGCGTTGTGGGCTACACGGAATCACTTTTCATGATGTTGCTCTTGGCCGGTTGGCTCAGTCTTTGGTCAAACGCGCTTACCTTTTCGGCAATATTTTTTGCATTGACCGCCGTCACTCGGCCGCAAGGCCTATGGGTGGTTGGTCTGATGGGAGGTTTTGCGATAGTCCAAATGCTGAAGCAAAAACAAGATACGATGAAATGGATCAAGTTTGGGCTAATTCTTATTATTCCATTTTCAATCTTCCTCTATTGGAATGAGGCGATTCAAGGGGATGTGTTTTTTTTCCTGAAAGAGCAGCGGAAGTGGGGACGTGCTTTTGATTTCATTTCTGGTCTAAAAAACCATCTTCCACGGTACGATGACTCCCACGTCTATCTTTATTTAACTCTTTTTGCTGCTTATCGATGGTTGAAGAGCGGACGTGACCTCCGCGTAGTTTTTCTTGCCGTCATGATGCTTGCGTTTGCAGAGATCCCTCTTTTTTACGGTGGGTACTATAGTTATGTTCGATTTGTTGCTGTCAATTTGGGATTGTTCTGCTTTTATAGTGAGTACTTGGCTAAGCGCCCCATATTGCTCTTGTTTTGGTTGGTTTGGAGTTTGTCTCGCCTCGCAATTAGTAGTTTCAATTATACACAAGGGCTTTGGTCGGGTTGATTTCGCGGTGGTCGAATCAGCACTTTTGTGCTTTTATAGACAACACTATGGATCTATCGGAAGTCAGCAATAATTCAAATCGCCACCCTTGGGAGATGAGCCGCGCAGATTTTTTAATGTCAGTCATTGATCGCCATGCCTATCTCGGTTCTAAGTCCGAATTGCTTGATGTAGGGGCCGGAGACTTATTCTTTTCAGAGAAAATTCACGGCATGACAGGAGTGCGGATCGACGCGGTGGATAGCGCATTCGATGAAGAAGGTCCTCGAAATGCTGCGATCCAAAAAATTAAGTATCTCGATCAAGTTCTACATAAACGCTACGACGCCATCTGCGCACTTGATGTTCTTGAGCACGTTGAAAATGACCATGAATTCTTAAATTTGTTGTTGGTTCTTTTAAAGCCCAAGTCTTCTTTGATGATTACAGTTCCAGCCTTTCAGTTTTTGTTTTCACAGCATGACCACAATCTTCGTCACTTTCGTCGCTACCGCCTTTCTCAAGTTGAGTCACTCATCGACTCACCAGAAAAATATGAGATCCGTGAAAGTTTTTACTTTTTCCACGCTCTCTTTTTCGCCCGCATTTTTGAGAAAACACTCCAACTATTTTCTTCAAAAGAGAAATTGGCTACAAAAGAGTTTAAAAGCATCAATCATTGGCATTTTACCGAGCATCACGCGCTCACGCGCTCATTAGGTGGTTTTCTGGGGATGGATGCTTTCTTGTGTCGCTTACTTGGGAAAATGCATATCAAGATTCCAGGTCTTTCCCTCTGCATGGTTATTCGCAAATTATGACCATTCTCATTGCCGGAGGGGCGGGTTACATCGGCTCCCATGTGGTCTTGGCCTTACTTTCTTCTAGAAATTTCCGTAAAACAAAATTCGTAATCATGGATAATCTCAGCATGGGGCACTTGGAAATCGTGAAGGTTTTGCAGGACTGTGCCGTAGACTTAGGGCAACCAGAAGTTGTGTTTGAAAAGGCCGATTTGCTAGACTCCGCCGCTCTCGATTTACTTTTCGAACGGCACAAACCAGATGTGGTTTTACATTTAGCTGCGAAGATTAGTGTCGCTGAATCAGTCACGCATCCCGCACTCTACTTTTCTAATAATGTTACTGGTTCTCAAAATTTACTCCTGGCCATGAAAAATCACGACTGTAAGAAAATTGTATTTTCGAGCACGGCATCCGTTTATGGAAATATCGATCAGGCAATGCCGATTGTTGAGTCGCAAGCACTGATGCCCGCAAATCCTTACGCCGAGTCAAAGTTGAATATTGAGCAGGAAATAGAAAAAGCTTCTGTGTCTTGGGGATTAAAAGCAGTGATTTTTCGTTTTTTCAATGCTTCGGGTGCATCTGCACGGGCCGATTTGGGTGAGTGGCATGAGCCCGAGACTCATTTGATTCCACTTATTTTAGAAAGTGCAATTCATGGAAAAACACTTCATGTCTATGGGAGTGATTATCCCACCCGTGATGGTACGTGCATTCGTGATTATATTCATGTAGATGACCTTGCGAGCGCGCACGAACTCGGCGTCATTCGATTATTAAAAACTGTTCCCGACAGGCCGGCGACAGAGATCTTCAATTTGGGCACCGAACATGGCACGAGTGTTCTTGAAGTAATTCATTCCGTCGAAAAAATTTGTGGTTTGAAAGTAAGCGTTTCGAGTGCGGCTAGACGCGATGGCGATACTGCAGTACTCGTGGCGAGCAATGCCAAAGCACGAGAAGTTTTAGGGTGGAAGCCAATGCTATCTGATATGGATACGATTGTGAAAACAGCCTATGATTGGCAAAAAACTATGAACAAGTCCCATCAGTAATGACGGGCATCTTTCCTGTTCGTAGTTCATCTAGGTTCCAGTCTGAATAATCAGAAAATGATGAAGTGGTGGCGCGGATATTGATTCTGAGACCCGGCATAGCAGAGATGGTTTCATGAAATGCAGTCAAAGTTTGACTCAAAGGTACTGATTCGAGGGTAATTCTTTCAATGGCGGCCATAAAAACTCCAAAATAGGTAAAATTCTGCTTCGGTTGAACCCTATGTCAGGTAGTTGACTTCGTCAATCAGTTTCTAAATATGTGGTATTTAAATATTCTTTTTGAAGAAAAGTCGAAAATAACGCGCACGCAACCTTTCGTATTCATTGATGTATTGTAAGTGACGTGAAAAAATGTGCCTTTTGTTAAATTTTTCCTAAAGTTTGACACCAAGATTCCGATAAAACTAGTGTCTAGGCTGAGGAACACAGGTGGGTGAGAAAGCTTAGATCTTGACTGGGGGCCGTTACACTTGAATTCGGTACGATGACCTACTGAGGAGATCGAACCGGGTACAGCGACAAGTGATGACGGCTCCTTTTTTTTTCGCTATTCTATAGCTCATGGTCACACTCAATCACATTGGCATTGCAACTGAAGCCGGAAACCACCAGCTCGAAAAACTATTTCAACTACTAGGAATTACCCGTGGAATCAGCGAGTCGGTTGCCGAACAAGGCGTAAACGTCCATTTTTTTAACTTAAGCGGCGATGCCCCTCACTTGGAACTGCTCGAAGTTCAAGATCCAAGTGGTGCTGTGGCTCAATTCATTAAAAAACGAGGTCCTGGGATTCATCACCTTTCCTTCTCAGTAGAAAATGGAAAGCTGGATTCCCTTTGTGCCCAATTGAAACAAGAAGGTTTTAAATTCACGTTTGAGCAAGCGAAAGCTGGCGCTCAAAATATGCGAATCAACTTTATTCATCCAGCGACAGCTGGCGGAGTATTGATAGAATTGATGGAGGCCGCCCATGCAAATTAGATTAAGTGCAACCCTAAAGAAATTACTCATTACTTTCGTAGTAGTTTTTGTGGTTCAACAAACACTGGATCAATTTTTCGGCGGCAATATGCGATCATGGTTTGCGCTGATTCCAGTGCAGGTTCTGCATGGAAAAGTATGGCAAATTTTTTCCTATGCATTTTTGCATGCCGACGTCATGCATCTGGTGCTCAATTGTTTAGTATTGGCATTCTTGGGTTCTGATATTGAAGCACTTTGGGGCACACGTAAGTTTCTGACCTACTTTTTCTTTTGTTCGACTTCGGCTGGTCTCGTTTACCTGATTATTCAAATGCTCATGTGGAATCCTGTGTATCTGTCGACTCCTATGGTGGGGGCGTCGGGCGGAATTTACGGATTACTCATGGCTTACGCCATCCTCTTTCCTGAGCGGGAAATGCTTTTCATGATGATGTTCCCGATGAAATCCCGCCAATTCATGATGGTGCTCGGTGGAATTGAGTTTTTGCAGGCAATGTTCTCAGGCCAAGGCGGTTTGGGTGCGTTTGCTCATCTATCTGGAATGGCATCGGGCTTTCTCTTTTTGTACTTTCAAGCCCGTGGAATACGAATCAGAAAAAGTAAAGTTGAAAAAAAGAAAAGCCCTTCCCATTTACGTTTGGTGAAGAATGACACTAAGGATAATGATGACTTTCGGGGGCCGAAAACATGGCATTAAAATTCGGGTGTTCTTTAAGTGTAATTCTTTTGATTCCGGTTCTGGCGCAGGCCGATTTGAAGCTCGATCCAAAGTACATGAAAGAAGTTGCTCGTTGCGAAACCAAGGGTGACCCTCAGGTTTATTTTGTGAAGCAATGGCATCTCTCGCCTGGAGTGGATACAAAAAATGCAGTTACGTTTGCGCCCTATCCACAGTTGGAAAATCAAGAAGCAATATTCAACCAGCTTGATTCATGGATTGAAAAGAAACAGCTCTCTACGTTGATTGCGGAGGGGTGCGAAGGCGAACTCACTGAGTCGTCGAAGATTAAATTTAATAATTGGAGCGTGGAGGATTTATCCCAGAGGGTTTCAAAAGCTGGATATTCTAAAATTTTAAGTAGCGTTCCCCTGAAATTAGAAGCGAAATATAAAACAAAAATTCATACCTATTGTGGGGACAGTGAGCTTTTGATCAAAGATGCGCTCCTTTCGTTTTCTGATGCGCGCGCTGACCTTGGCTATCTTTCCCGATTATCAAAGTTGCAAGGCGATGCAGTCAAGGTGAGGCCTTATTTAGAAGGTGCAATTGAGGCGTATCATTTGCCTAAAAAAACCAAGGTGAATGAGGCGATGATTGCGGTGAAAGCAGATTTGAAGAAAACGATCGCTTCTATCGAGTCTGATTTAAGTGAGCGCAATGCTTCGGTAATGATTGCAGTTCAGAAGGTGACTAAAGAGACGAATGTGCCTCTGCCGGTCGTGATCGTTTTTGGTGGAATGCATGCTCAGGGTTTGAAGCATCGCTTAGATGAAAAGAAAATTCCTTGTGTGGTGCTGGAGCCAGTTGGTTATCATGATGACGAAGAAAAGCTCCTTGCTGAATTACACTCCGCCATCAATTCACTTTAGTTCAACTATTTATTTATGGTCGTGGATGGACTTACTGGTCCGCTCTTGTTTTACTCGATCGGATTTACTCTGATTTTTTTCAGAAAAGGCGAGAGTGATCTGGCCCACTAAGAGACTGACTGCGAGAAACGTGATCATTACAATCTGCATGGTATTCATGTGCGTGGCTTTCCTGTTTTTTTAATTTCGCTTTGGTGCATTCTCATCAGTTCAAGGTCTTGGTGATCGGTAAGAGAAAGTTCGGTGAAATACGAAAGAATATTACTGAGCGAGCTGCTCTCCTTTTGATCTTGATTCAAGTTTTTCCATAAACTCAGGTTATATTTTAAGAGCCTGTTTTCGGCATCGGCAACATCGAGCACTTGTTTTGCACTGATAGACAAACCTAACGGGACTGTGCCGTCTGGGGCATTCATCATCTTTTCAGTGTCATTGGTATAAATATTTTCTTCTGGGCATACTTTCCCGTAAGGAGTGGACTCGAATTTTTCGACCATTAAACTGATCTTCTCTACCGACGCCTTTTGGCTGGGAGTGCTTGGTTTTATTTTGGTCAGCGCTGAGCGTATGGCATCGAGGTACTGAGTCGACAGACCCGGCTCAACCACGCATGCCAGTACCGGTTTTGAGAGTAAGAAAAGACTGAGGAAAGCGCTCAAAAGTAACTTCATGATGGGGGATGATAGCTCATTTGATATAAAAATACAAGACAAAAATAGTCAATTACTCGATTCGGCCGCCATTGTATTCAGGCATCAAAATTAATATGAATCGCAGAAATTTAACGAAAGAAGTTGCGTGTCAGCTGCACAAATAGCCCTCTTTGACTCCCGATAAATGGAGACAGGGAGCCTAGGCAAGACCTCGTGTCCTTGACTAAAACTCAAAAACCAAGTAAATCCATATGCTATGTCATTACTAATTGATGGAATCCAAGAGAAGAAATTTGATGTTCGCATGTTAGAAAAAAACCTAGTTCGTAACGTAGTTACCGACAAAGAAGCGAGAGCGAACGTTGAAGCGCTCGTAGACGATGCTGATAACGCGATTTACATCAATCTTGATGAAATTGCTGAGCTAAAAAAATAATAGTGAGTTAAGCGTCTTCGTTTTATTCAACATCCGTTTAGGGGGAATCGATTTGAGCACAGTCACGCCTACACCATCAGCACCGGCAATTGAAAACGTAGTTATTTTGGGAACGGGGCCTGCGGGCCTCACCGCTGCGATTTATGCGGCTCGCGCTAATCTTCAGCCTCTTTGTGTGGAAGGGATTCAACCGGGCGGTCAACTGACGATTACGAGTGATGTTGAAAACTATCCGGGCTTTCCTGATGGAGTTCAAGGACCGGAGCTCATGGTGCATTTTCGTAAGCAAGCAGAGCGTTTCGGAACGCGCTTTAAGCAAGGCGATGTTCAGAAAGTCGATCTTAAGAAAGCTCCTTACACGCTCACTCTCGCCGACGGCTCAGAGGTAAAAACTAAAACACTCATTATTGCAACCGGTGCGTCGGCGAAATTGCTCGGCCTTCCAAACGAGAAACGACTCATGGGTCGCGGTGTTTCTGCATGTGCCACTTGTGATGGTTTTTTCTTTCGTAATCAAGATATCGCTGTGGTGGGTGGCGGTGATACTGCCCTCGAAGAAGCTACTTTTTTGACCCGTTTTGCAAAATCCGTAACCCTGCTTCATCGTCGTGATCAATTCCGCGCAAGCAAAGTGATGCAAGACCGCGCGCTCGCCAATCCAAAAATTAAAGTGATCTGGAATGTCGGAGTCGAAGACATTATGGGCGAGGATGAAGTAACCGGCCTTAAATTGAAAGATACGAAGACGGGTGTCTCGACGGATCTCACCGTAAGTGGCTTTTTCGTGGCCATTGGCCATCAACCCAATACGTGGCTTTTTAAAGACCAATTAAAAATGAATGAAACAGGCTATTTAGTAGTGGAGTCGGGAACCACCAAGACGGAAATACCTGGTGTATTTGCTGCAGGAGATGTGGCTGACCATGTTTATCGTCAAGCAGTAACGGCGGCCGGAACCGGCTGTATGGCCGCGATTGATGCCGAACGCTACCTTGAAGGGCAGCATCATTAAGCGCCTCAAACTTTCACTCGAAATTGCGGTTCGGTTTTTATTCTCTCAATCTCGTGGAAATTTTTTATCATTCATCACCGGTGTCTCCATCGTGGGCGTTTGTGTAGGTGTTCTTGCGCTCCTCGTGGTGACCAGCGTAATTAATGGTTTCGAAAATGAACTCACACAAGTGATTTCAGGAACTCAGGGCGACGTCATATTTTATACTCGCGGAAGTCCTATTCGGGACAAAGAAGATATTGAACGTAAAATTCGCGAATTCACTCCTGACCTTAAAGCAATCTCGGGCTCCTTTGTGAGTGAAGTCATGTTCACCGGGCCACTCGGTGTTGCGGGCGGAGCGATTGAAGGTGTGGACCTTCACACGTGGGCCGACGTGGTGTCGGTTGAAAAACGCTTGCAACCCGGAAGCGTTCTGCCTATTGATGAAAATGAAATTGTCTTAGGAAGTGCCCTTGCTGAGCGCTTGGGGGTTACTACCGGAGATTCGGTGCGAGTCATTCTGCCTTTTACCGGAAGTGATGATGAGGCCGGTTATGGTGCACCTCGTGTACAAGATTTTAAACTGACCGGGATCGTTCATTTGGGCATGTACGACTATGACTCTAAGTATTCCTACGCGCCCCTTGGGGCCGTGCAAAAACTTGTTTTCGGAAGCGAAGAAGGTAAATCCAAAGATTGGATTACTTCATTCAGAATTAAGCTCAAACCGGGTTCGAATGCTCCCGCCGTTTCCGCAGAACTTTCACAGCATTTTGGGTTTCCTTATCGTATTAAGGACTGGAGTCAGCTCAATAAGAATTTGCTCTACGCTATTGAGTTAGAGAAAACAGTAATTGCAGTGCTGCTCACGGCGATCATGATAGTGGCGGCATTCAACGTAATTAGTGCGCTTCTGATGATGGTTTACGAGAAAGAAAAGGAAATCGCCATTCTGCGCGTACTCGGCGTTCGCCAGCGGGATCAATTCTTTCTCTTTTCGTTTGTAGGATCATTCTTTGGTCTGATGGGCACCTTTGCAGGAGTTCTCCTGGGCTTGGTCTGCACTTTTGTTTTGAGTCACACAAAACTCATTCACCTGCCTGCTGAGATCTATCACTTAGAATACCTACCAGTGGTGATTCGCTGGACAGAGTGGAGCGCCATTGCTTTAATGGCATTTGTAATTTGTTTTTTAGCAACCGTTGGCCCTGCTGCGCAAATCGCAAGGCGCTCACCGGTTGAGGGGCTAAAATGGACCAGTTAATATTAAGTGCGAAAAATTTAGGCAAAGATTTCATTAAAGGAAGTGAACGGCTTTCAGTCGTTAGAAATGTTTCGATCGATTTACATGCTGGCGATTGTTTAGCGATTATGGGCTCTTCGGGTGCGGGTAAAAGTACGCTTCTGCACATGCTCGGTACTTTAGATCGGCCTACCACAGGCGAATTGTTTTTTGGCCCGCGCCAGGAAAATCTTTGGAAAATGTCGGACGAATCACTTTCGGATTTTAGAAATCGAAATCTGGGATTCATTTTTCAATTTCATTACCTCCTCCCTGAGTTCACTTCGGTGGAGAACGTGATGATGCCTGCGCTCATCTCAGGGATGGACAAAGGCACTGCGGCAAAGAAGGCGAAAGCACTTTTAGACTTTGTAGGCCTTTCTCATCGAATCGAACATCGACCCGGTGAGTTGTCTGGCGGAGAGCAGCAAAGAGTTGCAATTGCGCGATCGGTCATGCTGAAGCCAAGGCTTCTCCTTGCCGACGAAATGACCGGAAATCTTGACTCCGAAAATAGTCACCGCGTCATCGATTTACTCCTCGATTTGAATCGGGATTTGGGAATTGCGATCCTTCTTGTCACGCATGATCATGAAGTGGCCGGACGAATGAAAAGGGTTTTGACGATGAAAGATGGAAAAATCATAAGTTCATGATAAGACGTTATTCTAGTGAAAATTTTGACGCTCATCTTTGCCATTTGCATTACTTCGTTTAGCGCCTCTGTCCATGCATCAGTTGATGCTTCCAAGGCTGAAAAAATTACAGATGTGAAAACCACGGGGCTCAAGCGCATTGAGCGCGACGCCATCTTGGAAAAAATCATTTCTAAACCAGGACATGATTACAGTGAAGACTCCATTCGCACGGATATCGAAGCTTTGTATGGAATGGGCTACTTCGATGAAGTTGAAATTAGCAAAGATCAAAATGAAAAGGGTGTTTCCCTTACGCTTGATTTCAAAGAACGCCCCGTCATCAACGAAGTAGTGTTCGAAGGAAATGAAAAAGTCTCCACTACGGATCTTGAAGAAGTCATCAAGGTGAAGAAGTGGGCTATTCTTGATGTTAACAAAGCCCAACAAGACGTAGAACTGCTCCAAAAGACTTATGAAGATAAGGGCTACTATCTTGCCAAGATCACTTACGATGTCCGCCCTGATAAAGATGGCGAAGTGAAGCTCGTCTATAAAATTGCAGATTACGACAAAGTTGAAATCAAACAAATTGTTTTTCTGAACAACAAACGTTTCTCACAAGAAAAACTCAGGTCTGTTTTTGCGGAAACCAAAGTAGGTGACTCGGTAAGCTTCCTGTCTAGCGCGGGAACCTTTAAAGAAGCTTCATTTAAAATTGATCTTCAGCGCTTTCAATATTTTTACCTGGAAAATGGTTATTTGAAATTCCGTTATGAAAACCCGATCATTACGATCAGCGACGACAAGAAATACGTTTATATTTCGATCTATGTTGAAGAGGGTGAACAGTACCAAATCGGAACCTATGACTTCAGTGGTGATTTACTTTTCCCGAAAGATGAGCTCAAGAAGGAAATTAAGCTACTAGAGGGTGCTACTTTTACGATCAGCGAGCGGAATGCTGACATTCAGCGCTTAACTGAAAAATATCAAGATTTGGGTTATGCATTCGTGAACGTCATTCCTAAAATGGAATTTAATGACGAAGCAAAAACGGTTTCGATTGATTATGGTTTTGAAAAAGGAAACCTCGTCCATTTTGGTGAGATCCGCATTATCGGGAATACCAAGACTTACGATAAAGTGATTAGGCGAGAGCTTCGTATTTATGAGGGCGAATTATTCAGCGGATCCAAGCTTCGTCAGTCAAAAGAGCGGGTGGAGCGCTTAGGCTTCTTTGCGCCTGGCGAGATTCAATTCAATCAAGTTCCCCGACGCGGACGTGATGACCTGGTCGACATTGACATCCAAGTAAAAGAACGTTCGACCGGTAGTATTACCGTTGGAGCCGGTTATAGTTCAGTACAAGGATTTTTCTTTCAGGGAAAAATTCAAGAGATTAACTTATTTGGTCGTGGTCAAAGTTTGAGTTTCGAAACTCAGTGGGGAAAGCAAGACACCGTTAGAAGTTTTAGTTTAGACTTTTTGGATCCCTACGCATGGGACACGGACTGGAGTGCTGGGTTTAGTTTGTTCATGTCAAACTCTCCCCTTCCTGATCGTTACCTCACTAGACGTGCCGGTATTAATTTAAAGTTAGGGCATCCTTTGACAGAAGATGTTCAAGGATACATCACGTATAAATTCGAGCATTTGAGAATTCTGGATAACTATGCTGACGACCGCGCGGTGAATAACGCTGCGGCAACGGCATCCGTTCCTCCGCAAGCGACTCAGCCACCGCTCGTTGCTGACCCCACTCTCGATAAAGGTCTTCTTTCAAGCTTAGTTTTAAGTGCGGTTCGCGATAAACGAAACAATCGCTTTGAAACTACGGCCGGCGACTACCAGAACTTGTCGTTTGAATATGCCGGTATTGGTGGGGTGAAAAACTTTTCGAAAATCACTTTTAATAATAGATATTACAATAATTTTTTCGGTGGTTTTGTATTTAAAAACAGTACCGAATTTGGAGCCATGATCAACACGGGTGGAAGGGGTATTCCTCCTGCCGAGAAATTTTACTTAGGCGGACCTTGGAACATGCGAGGCTACGAAGCGTTTTCTTTAGCTCCAGCAGTGATGCGACCAGGTGGAATTGAAGTGATTGGAGGAGCGTCCGAGCTCTATTCACTCTTCGAAATCGAACACTCACTCATCAAGGAAGCTCAAATCAAATGGGTTATCTTCTACGACGTGGGTAATGCGTTCGCTGGTGTGCCTGTTTTTGATAAAGGCCAGGGATTTGAGTTACGTCAAAACTGGGGTTTTGGATTGCGTTGGTTTTCACCACTTGGGCCACTTCGTTTCGAATGGGGTTTTCCGGTGGGACGCAGGCAAATGCAAACCAGAAATCAGTTAGAGGATAGCCCGGTATTTATCTTCTTTATCGGACAACCGTTTTAATTTTTAAGTTTAATTTATTAACCATAGGGAAAGGAACCTAAAATGAATAAAGCAGCAACCATCGTATTTGTAATGAGCGTATTAATTTTAAATGCTGGAGTATCTAGAGCGAGTGACGATTTCAAACTTGGAATCGTGGATATGCAAAGAGCAATTCAAACTTCTGAAACTGGCAAAAAAGCAAAAGCTGAACTTGAGCTCGCTTTCAATAAGAAGAAGAAAGAACTGCAAACCGAAGAAGCAGCCTTGAAAAAACTTCAAGAAGATTTTCAAAAGAAACAATCAGCACTCAGTGAGTCTGCTAAAAAAGAGCAACAAGCCAAGATGCAAGAACGTTTCATGAAATACCAAGAGCTTCTCCAGAAGTCACAAACTGAAATTCAGAAAAAAGAACAAGAGATGAGCGAGCCGATCATTAAAAAGATTCGTGAAAAAGTGGCCGAGATTGCAAAGAAAAAAAATTATTCGCTCATTCTTGAGAAAAACGAAAACTTGGTTATTTTTTATCAAGATAAAGACGATGTGACCGAAGAAGTAATCAAATCTATCAACTAACGTTTTTAGCTTAGGTGATTATACTATGTTCGGAATTACCGAAATATCAAATTGGATTAAAGCGCATGTGGCAAACGAAAGTTCTGTCCATGCGCTTTTATCGCAAATAAAGGTCACAGGACTGGCGACACTCAAAGAGGCGGGTCCTAGTGATCTTGCGTTTTTCTTCTCAAAAAACTATCAAGCAGATTTACTGGTTTCAAAAGCGGGTGTGATCGTGACCGGATCCGCCTTTATAAAAGCACTGGAAGAGGCAAAATTGCCTCAGTGGAAGACGACTGTCTTTCTGGCCTGTGACGATCCTTATTCGGCAATGGCGATTGTGTCTGCTTATTTTTCAAAGAAAATTTCAAAGCATGATCACCAAGATCACCCCTTAAAGAGTGAAATCCATCCAACTGCATTGGTCTCTCCTTCAGTAACAATAGGGAACAATGTTCATATTGGCGCGTATGCCGTTATTGAAGAAAATACTTCGCTTGCAGACGGGGTAGTTATTTATCCTCATTGTTATGTGGGTGCAAATTCTAGCATCGGTGAAGGGAGTGTGCTTTTCCCAAAGGTGACGCTTTACGAAAAGACTACCATTGGTAAGCGCTGCAGGCTTCATGCTGGCGCAGTCATTGGTGCCGATGGGTTTGGATACGCTCAGAAAATGGATCCTGCGACGAAACTCCCTGTGGATCATCAAAAAATTTATCATGTCGGCGGTGTCGTGATTGAGGATGATGTGGAAATTGGTGCAAATTCTAGCGTCGATCGTGGAACGTTGGGAAATACTATTATCCATTCAAAAGTGAAAATTGATAACCAAGTTCAAATCGGCCATAATTGTGAAATTGGAGAAGGTGCCATTCTGTGTGGCGCTTCCGGAATGGCTGGAAGTTCATCGCTGGGAAAATATGTAATGGTAGGCGCACAAGGTGGTACTGGAAATCAAGTGCATGTGGGCGATTATGCAAAACTCTACGGATTTAGCGGTGCTGCAAAGGATGTACCGGCAGGGGCTGAAATGGCTGGAATGCCCGCGCGGCCCGCTGCAGATTATTTTAAAATATTAGCGATTCAAAATAAATTGCTGCGTGATCGCAATAAGAAATAGAGGGCAGGTAGATCTATGGAAACCCCAACTTACCAATTACAGCAAAAACAAATTCAAAGATTCTTACCCCATCGTCCCCCTTTCCTGTTGGTTGATCGTATTCTCGAAATTTCAAATGACAAGCCGATGGATGACGATCAATCCAAGAATAAAATCGGAATTAAAGTAATCGGCTTAAAGTGTATTTCAATGAATGAACCTCAATTTATGGGGCATTTTCCTGAAGTACCGGTAATGCCTGGCGTGCTCATTGTTGAAACCATGGCACAAATTGCAAGCTTTGCCATGTATCCGAGCGCAATGAAGAAGATGGCCGAGGGCGAGAGGTTCCAATGTGTGCTCGTGGGCGTTGACAATGCTCGTTTCCGTAATCCAGTAGTTCCAGGCGATGTCATTCGAGTAGAAGCAGAAGTAACAGGATGTAGAACGTTCCTTTGGACATTCAAATGCAAAGCCTATGTCGAAGGTAAGTTGGTTGCAGAAGCCGATCTGATGGCGAATATAGTCCCAGAATCAATAAAGCAGGTGTTCTAATGGCAAAAATTCATGCAAGCGCAGTAGTCGATTCAAACGCGGTTTTGGCCGAAGATGTGGTTATCGGGCCTTATTGTATTATTGGGCCGAATGTAAAAATGGGAAAAGGCTGTAAGGTTCATAGCCACGTGGTGATCGAAGGTTGGACCACGATCGGCGAAAATAACGAGTTTTATCCATTTTCAGTGATTGGGGCTAAACCACAAGATTTGAAATATAAAGGTGAGAAAACTGAAGTAATTATTGGTGACCATAACGTGATTCGTGAAAGCGTTACCATTAATCTTGGAACCGTTCAGGGAATTTCTAAAACGGAAGTAGGAAGCCATAATTTACTGATGGCTTATGTTCATTTGGGTCACGATTGCGTTGTGGGAAATCACTGCATTATTGCGAACTCTTCCGGTCTTGCTGGTCATGTTACCTTAGAAGACTATTCTAACGTTGCCGGAATGGTGGGTATCGTTCAGCATTGCCGCGTAGGAACTTATGCCTTTGTGGGTGGGGCTTCCACCATTGATCGTGATGTTCTTCCGTATAGTATTGTGATTGGGGAACGTCCTTGTGAGATTAAAGGTGCGAATATTATTGGCCTGCGCCGCAAGGGATTTAAAAATGAAACGATTTCAGCCATCAGCGAATCGATTAAGCTTTGGAAGCGGACTGATGTCACCAAAGATCAATGTCTGCTAGAAATAGAAACTCAATATGGTGAGATCCCCGAAGTAAAGTATTTGATTGATTTTATTAGAAAGAGTCAGGCCGGCTGTACTAAATGAAAATCTTTGTTTCCGCCGCTGAAATTTCATCTGATATCCAAGCGGAAAAAATAGTTCGGTCTATACAAAACTTGCTACAAACGCAGGGAAAGACGGTTCAAATTGCGGGCATTGGTGGACCGAGACTCAGATCTATTCCAGGGTTTCACGCGATAGAAAAAGCCGAAGAGTTGAGAGTCATGGGTTTTGTGGAAGTGTTAAGCAAGCTTTCATTTATTAAAAAGACCATGAATCGTGCACTGGCTTTCATTTCAACTCAGAATCCTGATTTGATCCTGACTTTTGATTATCCCGACTTTCATTTAAAATTGATGAAGGAAGTGAAGCGCCAAGGATTAGCACTTCCTTCGCTGAAGATTTGCGCCATTCCTCCTAAAGTTTGGGTATGGAGATCGTATCGGGTGGAAAAGATCCGAAAATGTTATGATGGAGTTCTAGTCGTTTTTCCATTTGAAAAGGAATTCTATCAGTCCAAAAATATTCCAGTCATTTTTGAGGGAAATCCGCTGATTGCCGAGCTCTTTTCGGACGCATCTGGGAAGTCTGCACCAGTGGAAGCGCTACTTCGGCAATTAAACCCGAACGAGCTCGCGATGACAGTGATGCCAGGTAGTCGCGCAGCCGAATTGAAATACCATTTACCGATTATTCCCGGTGCTCTTGAACTTTTTTCGAAAAAAGTAGGGAAACGGATTTGCGCGCTCGTTCCTATTCCAGCGGGCGTGGAGGACGGTTTGATTCGGAGTAAATTGAAAAACTCCGATTTAGTTCGTTATGAGTTTCAACCCGATGGTGCGATTGCCTGCTTAAGAAATTCAAATCTGGGATTAATCAAGTCGGGAACTTCCACTCTAGAGGCCGCCCTTCTCGGGTGTGTGCCGGTGATTTTCTATAAAACGAGTAAAATTACGGAATGGATGATGCGGTATTTGGTTCGCTATTCAGGACCGGTGGGCTTACCGAATATTTTATTGAGGGTAAAAAAACGAAGCGATGCAATTTACGGCGAATTTTTAGGTTATGAAGCAACGGAGGAGGCGTTAGCGGAGGAGCTTGCAAAAAGTTTTTCAGATTCCGCGCTCCTTCAAATCAAGCGAGATTCGGGCGTCATGCTCAAAAACGCGTTGGTCCCTCAGCAAAATGTGACGGAACAAATTGCAAAGAAAATACTGACCTGGGTAGATGAAAAGAATTCATTTGGTGAAGCAAAACCTAGTTCAATATTTATTTCAGCTGTTTCATTTCTTTGGTCATGTTTAAATGGGTTCAGAAGGAAAATATATCGATTGGGCTTGATGCACGCTTATCGGGTTCCTGTGCCTTCGGTTCTCTTTGGTAACTTGCAAGCCGGTGGGACAGGTAAAACGCCGCTATTGATTGAGTTTGCACAATACGCAATCGCAAAGGGCAAGAGAGTTGCAGTTGTTACTCGTGGCTACCACGGCAAAAATAAGGACGCTTGTACCATCGTAGGATCAAACGAAAGCAGCATTAACGCTGAGAAGTATGGTGATGAGGCGGCTGAGATTAAACAAATGCTTTCTTCCGTAACTTTGGGAATTGGCCCAGATCGGGTGGGCTCAGTGAAAACACTTTTAAATGCCGAACCAAAACCAGATCTTATTTTATTTGATGACGGTTACCAAAATTTGAAATTTAGAGCCAATTGCACTGTACTTTGCTTAACAGATCTCACACCGTCGCAGATTCCTTACCGAGATTTTTTGAACGAACTAGCGCACGCAGACATTGTATTGAGATCCAAGAGCGCACTCGATTCAGACTTAGAATGGGTGAGTGACGACCTTCCCACCATGCCTGTATCCTTGCTTTGTGCGGTGGGCGATCCCGAGGAAGTGATTAGGTATTATTCAAAACTTGGCGTGCTCATTAAACGTAAAAACATAATGAAAGACCATTCGGAATTCAAGCTTGCACGTGTCAAAGAATTGATGAATGAAGCATTTCAGGCTGGCTTAATGCTAGTGGTGACCCCTAAGGATTACAGTAAGC
>CAIMWN010000195.1 GCA_903845155.1 Oligoflexia bacterium | reverse complement strand
CCTCGACTTTTGGCTTATTCAAAAACGAGATCATTGCAACTTCCAGTCCGAGCAGACGCACTTCAAAGCAAACCATCACGAAAACCACCACTGCTACTAGAATCCTATACTGGTCGTTCCTCATCCCTCCGATTCCCTTCCTTCCTATTCCCTGTATTAATATTAATTAAATATAATTTACTTAACTGGTTACCATTACCCACCACCGCTTATTTTATCCCCCTTGTCCTTAGGCCCGAACCCCTTACACACAACATCGTTGGGGGTGAGGGGTTCGGGGCGTATAGAGGACAAGCCCCCTCGTAAAATAAGCGGTGGCGGGTAATGGTTTCAATGACTTGCATTCGTTTTTGAATCACATTTAAAATGGCGATAAAACATACGCAGTATGCCGACTACTTTGGGTCTATCAGGCGATTTCTTGAAAATAAAAATCGTCATTTGGCCCGATAAAAACCGCCTTTTTGAAATCTGCTTTAAGATTTTGTAATTGCGTAAAATAGATGAGCCCGCGTTTTTTTGTGAACCGAACTTGCGGTGAAGTCTCTAAAACGTGCTCATAAATTCGCTTCAGGTGTCGTTCGATTGCATCGTTTCCGCAAACGTAGAGAATCAGATCGTATTCGTTTTTTGCGATGTAATGCTCAAGCTTCAGCTCCACCCGTTTATTTGATTTGCGATTGAGTTCCATCTCAAAAGCGACTCGGTACGGATCATTACTCACTTTCAAAATGAAACTAGCATCTGGAATAGATGCACTGACTTGCTTCATCTCACGCAACGATAATCGTCCCCGCCCAGAAAACGCATCTTCTTTTAGCTTTGATTCAGTTTTGATTTGTGAAATGGACGATAGATTTTTTAGCTGGTCAAGCGCCCACCGAACCTCTTGGTCATGGTAAAACGAATTACCGTATCTTGGAGCTTTGCCTCGATTAATTTTGCCTGAAGTATCTGCATTAAAATCTCTGAGTAAAGGATCATCCGTAGATTTCCAGCCGAGAAGACTGCCATCCCCGGTTCTCACTTCATCAATGAGTTTAGCCTTCGCTAATCGTTTCATGAGCTGCCACGCCCACACCCTGCTATAGGATTTAAGTGACGATGATCTTAACTCAGAGAATGCCCGAAACCCGTGTTCATCGATTTCACGGATCACTTGAATGTCTCTGGGCGTGATCCTGATTCGACTCGCGCCGGGGTTTTTCGTCATTGCTTGGTACTCCAGTGCGCATTTTCGAGTATGAAATATTCAAAATGTCCGGGCACGAAGGTAGAACCTTTCACTTGATCGGGCACCCAGCGAGCTTCAGTTTTTGCAGGAATGAGTTCGGGTGAACCGTTAGATGCGGACGCCGCATTTCTCTTTTGCCACTCTTCATCCCGCTCTTTTACTCCAGCCTTTCTCGCGTCCTCGGCAACATCATGTTCATGCCGATCAATCGCATAAGCCGCGCCCGCTCCCAGAAGTGCTCCACCGGCAGTACCAATCACCACATTCCGAAAACGATGTTGACCCCCCGGTCCCGCGTCTGCAAGCGCGCCAACTCCGGCACCCATTGCTCCTCCCAATCCAGCACCCGTCGCAATTGACCCGCTTGTTGTGCTACAGCCTTGGAGTGAAACGATTAAAGGAATAACCGTTAAGAATGCGGCTCGATAAGCTTTGGAAATTATAATTTCTGAATTAGGCACTTTTTTTAGTTTGTTTTTCATTTTTATTTCCTCGTCTTTGGTCAAATGAAGTGGAATTTGGTCCGCCTTGTGGGGGTTTATTGATCTCGCCGTCACCAAACATTCTCGCATCGTGGATGTAACTGAGCGCCGGGAACGTGCGATTTGGAGGATTAATCATCTTTGCTCCATTGCTTGGTTTTTCACAAACGATGTGCTTTGTGACTCTTGGTTTGTCGCCATCCAAGATCACGGCGATCGCTTCAAAAGGAACGAGTTTTCGCTTAAAGGTGTTTGGGTGCTGTTCATAGGATTCAGCTTCGCGAACGGATTTTTCGCCGGTATCAAGAGACGATCCAAGTGCGCCTTTCGTTCTTCGCTCTGTCATTTTCTCCCCCGTGACGGTTCCAATGTAATCTGAGAAATAACTTGCCGATTCGGGCTCATTAATTTTAAAGATGATTTTATTATTGGTGTTCTGAACAATCGTCTCTTTAAATTCTTGGCTGATTTTCGATAAATCGCTTAAAGCTTGGTGAGAGAAGACCACGCCGATCCCACCTGAGCGTGTTTTATTCACTACCGATACGAATCCTTCGTACATGTAATCGTTAAAATCATCGAGGTAGAGCGAAAAAAGTTCATCGTCCCGGAGAATTGATTTCGCTTGAAGCTTTCCGACGACCGACACAAAAGATTGCAAAATCAGTTTTCCAAGGGTAGCGGCAAGTGTCGGAGATGAGAGTGTGGGCAATTGAAAATAGACAATTTTCTTTTCATGTAGGATCTTTTCAAAATCAATTTCAGATTGATCTTGATTTAAAAGTGGCGCCACATCGCTTTTAGTAAAGTTTTCAAGGTACGCGAGCAAGCCTGAAAAGTGCTCCTGAAATTTCTCGTCTGTTAGATTCAAAATCGGCTTCACTTCATTAAAAATATCCTTATCGTTGATTTGATTAGCCCAAGCTCTGAGTAAATTTTTATTTTGAAGGAGCTGTAAGACGAGTCCAGGCTTTGGGATTTTACCTGCAGTATGAATCAGTTTTAGAATAGTGTTTAAGCCCGAGAACTGGAGGGAGCCATAATAGGAGTTATCGCTTGAGAATGAATTAAAGATTCGCTCGGCCACCTCATGCGGAGAACCATTTGCAAGTGGGTTATAGGTATTGGACTGCATGGGGCTTGCGAGTGAGAAAAGAAGAAAATCCTGTGCACGTCCCGACTCACATGCCGCCCCATAAAGACGCTTTAAAAACGCCTCTTCAGGTTTCCCATCAATGATGATGAGTCCTCGTCCGTTTGCGATGTCGTTTAAGATCCAAGGAATGATGATTCCCTGGGTCTTCCCACACCCGGTGCTTCCGATGACTTGAGTATGGTAGTGACGATCGCGTAAGTCAATGTAGAGCGGCTTATTGGTTTCTTTGATGGTTCCGACTTTGATTTTCGTTCCACTTGGCCCAGTTTTATCCTCATTCACTTTGAAATCGATGTATTTATTTCTGAAGTAGAGGAATAAAAATGCGACTGAAAACAATAAAACTGCAATGCCCGATAGAATTACCTGAAGGCGATGAAGGAAATAGAATGCTTCAATTGCGATTCCTATTCGGTAAAGCAGTAAACATCCAATCGCGCATCCAATGGCATAAAGCAGATGATCGGCATTATCATTTTGGTTTTCTTCACTCATGGCAAAAACTCCTTTTCTAAAAACAACAGAAATGACGAGCCATGATCAAGCGACATTGAGGCTTTTTCAGTAGTTAAGGTGTCTGAATATGATTTGGCCTGATCTTCGCTGGAAAGTGCAACTCCACTTAAAAGACCGTTTTTTACTGAGCCGGATACAGTTTGACTGCCAAAGGCGCCCACTGAGGTTTGATCCTTCATCCCGGCGGCCACTCCTGAAACAAAGTAGCTAATGAATTTTCCGGCCTGTCTAGTACCGTCACCTGAATGATAATCACCACTGATTCCACCCGAGCCGTCATTCATTACGGCAAGCGCTTGAATTTGATGTTGAGTTCCGTCCGGGTAAACAAGTGTATTGAAATGGATTTGAATTCTGCGCCCACCCTCATCAAAGCTTGCTCCTCCAATCGCTTTTGTACCTTCCGGGATTGAAGTTCCAGAATTGCTTTGAATCTCATTAGGAATGAGTGCGATCACTGGCGAAGAGGTGTTAGTAGTAACTACATTTGAGAGAAGTGTCACAGGGATAGTGGTTCCCATCGGAAGTGCGCCTCCCGAATCATTTCCATTGGCACCACGTCTGATGACTTGATTTGCGTTTCGGTTCCGCCCCTGAGAAAGTGAGCCCATTGGGGAACCTACACCCCCATATCCAATACCATGACTGGTATCTGCGAACGGGGAGTTTCTATTTGAAGAACCTTTTGAATTAGCACTTGGATTTCCCTGAATTGAAACCCCTGTTCTAAATTCAAGCTTTGGTCCTGCTCCAACGTCACGCTTTTTTTCATCAGGCAGAAATACAAAGAGCCCGACGAGCAAGAAAATCAGTAAAGTGGTAAACACAAAACCGATATTTCTTAAATTAAATTGGGTGCGCGTCTCGGATTTGAATTTATTTTCCGTCGTGAAGGTTGCTTTGAGCTTTTGTCGGAAATAGTTTTTCCAAGTCCCCATGTTCTCCTCCTTTTTTAATGGCTGTTACGACTGGATTGATCGAGACTTCAAGGCGCAAGGGCGACTTCTTAGTTTTCGGATTTAAAACAGCGAATACGAGTGAAACCGGAAGCTTTCGGTTCCACTCACTGTTTAGAATCGCAATAACTCCACGGATTGGATGCGTTTGTGGAGAGACTTGAGTGGATTCAAGAAAAAGGCTTTCAACGCCTAAGAATTTTCCGTTTTGTTTCACGCCAATCGACGCGGAACTGAAATCATACTTAGACTTTGTGGAGCCAATTTCAAATTCAATGAGCGAGGCTGCACGAGGGTCATTCTGATTACGACTCAGTTTTAAAGTAAGTGCTTTAAGAATGAAGCCATTTGAAGTTTTATCCCGATTAACAGAAATAGTTTTGAATGCTTCGGGTGATTTTGTCACGCTCACAGAGGATTGGTCTTTTCTATCCGGCGTGGGTTTGATTCTGACAATATAATCAACGAGGCTTGATGATCCGGTTTGAATCGCAAAATTATAGCGATCAAACTCGGTGAAAACAAACAGGTTTGTATGTGATCCACCGATGAGCGGTTTTAATGTGATGGAGTTGCCAACGTATTCGAGCTTTATTCCGTCTTGGTCGCCTAAGACTGCAGATGTTGGTTTAGATTCAAATTCAAGAATCGTTGAAAACCCTAAGGCCGTGTGAATGGGAATGAGTCTATTTGATCCGCCTTGGACTTCATGAATAGTACCGCCTAATGCGTGAATAGAAAATAAGGCGAACGCAGACACAAAGAGCGCAAGTAAAATGGCGACTTTAATTTGAAAGTCTCGCATATTGCTCCTTCACTTTTATTTTTTGTTCTGTGAAGAGCGTGGAGAATTTACCTATATTGCTGAATTTGCTTAGAAAATATCCGTCTTGCAATATGGTATATTTTACCATATTATGGATTTCATGGAATGGACGGTTCGGTTTCACAAAAAAACAGCTAAAAACTTGAAAAAACTTCCTAAGAAGGTTCAAGATACCTTGGCTGAATTAGTGAACGATATAATTTCGTCCGGTCCTACGCGCGGAGATTGGCCTAATTATTCAAAATTGGCTAATGGTTCCCACCATTGTCACTTAAACTACAGCTATGTTGCAGTTTGGGTGGTTGTGAATAACGAAATTAAAATTGTCGAGGTCACTTATGTCGGTAGCCGTGAAAATGCCCCTTATTGAAATTGCGATCGGAAGCCATGGAGCTAAAAAGAAGCTTTATTTAGTTTCTGAGGATAAAGCAAATGCAATTGAAACGCTTTTGTCTGATACCGAAGAGTATGTGGACGCGCTTGATGTATTTCCCGACTTAAAAGATCCGCAGAAGCGAATTGGAATCACCTTTCGCAGCATTCGAACGAAAACTGGCCTAACACAAAAGCAATTAGCGACAAAGCTTGGGCTCGATCAAGCTGATGTTTCTAAAATTGAAAAAGGGATCAGGCCAATTGGTAAGGCATTGGCTAAGAAGATCGAAAAGTTATTTAAAATTGATTATCGACGGTTTTTGTAAGGTTTACTGCAACCCATCCAACTCAAGGTTTTTAAGCTCACATGCGCTTGCCCCTGTTGATTGCAAGAATGCCTTAAAGTAAATTGTACCAGTTCCCACTTGTGTACCAAATGTAGCAGCGTTGGTTGCAATTGTTGCAGCACTATTTGCTTGGGCAACCCCCGGGATCGTAACCGCAGCCCAAGCCGAGCCATTCCACCAATACCAAGTGGCTGACGAATAAACAGAACCCACGCCAAGGTTATAAAGTACTCCACTACTGCAACCGTTGGTTCCTAGAGTTTGAATCGCATTTGAAAGCGAGTAATAACTCACACCCGTTTTACTGATGACGGTAGGAGCGGAACTATCATAATGATTTGGCCCAACGGTAACTGATTTTAATTCTGGCATGAGTGTCGTGGTCGATGAGTCGGATTCAAAAATCGTGCGGTATTGGAAGTATCGATTTGTTCCGACTGGGCTTGTGTATGTATTGAGCGTCATGCTTGGGAGAGTAGCGTTCACGGTTCCGCTTGGGGTTGCGGCTTGTGTGCTCATGTTGTCGAGTTCTGAGAAATAAGTAGCTGAGGTTCCGTCTGGACCTTGCCATGATGGAGAGCCGGTGGTGCAGGTGGAGTCTGAGCATGAGCGGACTTGGAACTTTAAGCGACTGGCTCCGCGTTGGTAGAGTTGTTGGATTTCTGTGGCTGCTCCATTATTGGTGCCATCCGCCAGAGCACGATTCCAGATTGCCACTTCATCCACAGAGCCATTTAAAGGTCCTACATTTACACCATTATTTATGCTAAAATCAAACTGATTTGAGAAGTTGACTGTGCCAGAAATGGCGGCACCAGTGGATACTAACGAACCGTTTACATAAAGTCTCAATGCAGAACCACTGTAAGTGAGGATTGCATGTCCCCAGGTTCCGTATGGAATGCATGGGCCACCGCTTACGGAGGTGCCTGTCGTGTACCAGCCATTGTTGCTGGTTGCAATCACTGCACCGATGTTCCACCCTCCAGCGCAGTTCGAAAGGATAAAACGATAATAACTTTCGGAACCAAGGCCGTAGTACCAATTAGTAGCTGGAGCCGATGTAGGTTTTAGCCAGGCTGACAAAGTGAATGCACTAAGGGCAGTTGAAGAAATTCCACCCGCAATAGAAACCGATCCACTACCGGCAAAAGTAACGGCATTCCCCAATTTTCCGCTTGCACCTAAGGTGACCCCGCTTGGAGTCGCATGTTTTGCGTTTCCTGAAGTGTCTTTTACGCTCCCAGAACCCGTGGTTCCTGATGCTTCATCTAAATGCCAAAGCCCCGCAATCCCAGTCATGAGTGTATTTGTATTCAAAGAAGAGTAGTTGGTTGAGGTCTCATTCTGAACGGCGCCGCCGGAGTAATCGGGAAGTGCTTTGAAGAACGGTAGAGTTGGAGTCCAGGCAAGTGAAGTCCAGGATTGTGAGGAGAGGGCGTCCATCACGCGGGAGGTGAAGGAACCGCCGTGCGAAGCAGTTACTCCAATTACTTGGGTACTATAGATGGTTTGCACTTCAGTCGCACTGAGACCTCTTCCATTCCAAATGGCCAATTCATCAAATACAGCATTCGTATAAACACCATTTGCGTCACTGCTCGCTATTCGTAAGTTTCTACTATTATTATTTACCGCATTTGTGCTCACAGCAACCGTTCCTTGAGAGACGCCGTTCACATAAAGATACAATGTTGTGCCGACTCTGGTCATCGCAATGTGATACCAATTATTCACAGTCCAGTTCGAGGCGGAAGTGACACTGTAGGTGGTAGAACCGGATTCAATACTAGCAGTAAAATTATTTGTACTTCCTGATCCTCCACAATTACCCAAAAGCCACTCATTGCTTCCTGGAGTCCCTCCTGTATTCCATTTCCCAACTCCCCATTCGTTTACCCAGCCACTGCAATTTGCAAGCGGATAGAACCAATATGAAACTGTAAAATCACTCGCTCCAAATTGGTTCGTTGAGTTCGTCGACTGTGTGGCATACTGTGAGCTACCGCTAAAACTTGCGGAATATCCGCCATTCACCTTATTGGTGGAGGAAAACGTAGGCGAACCGCTTGTCGTAAAGTTATTTGTACCGATCGAGTCATTCCAGTTATTATCAAATTTCCAATAACCCACAATAGATGAGTACCCTGGAGTCCAAGCTGAGTTTAAAGTTCCTCCGCAAAATGCCGAAGTTCCATCACACCCGCCATTATTCGCCATTTTCAAACCCGTGCTTGTTCCATCAGACAGGGTATTAAAAGCAACTCCAGAGAAGGTCCCCCCTGCAAATCCTGCAGATGCGTTGCTATTGTCAATTTGAGAAGCGGGAGCAAGTTCGCATGAATTGGTACTTCCATTAAAATCGATAGTCGTGCCAACCAAATAACTTGAAGAATTGGCAGAAACCGTTGCCCATTGTTGAGCAAAACTCGCAAGCGTTGTTTGAGAGAGTTCAGCGGTTGAATCAAGTGATCCACTTCCATTCACTGCAGTCACTCGGTAATAATAAGTAGTTCCTCCTGTTAAGCTCGAAACAGTCGTTGGCGAAGATGCGCTCGTTGAAACCGTGGTGCCATAAACGCCGGTCGCGGTTCCGTATTTCAGAGTATAGCTCGTTGATCCTGCAGATGATGCCCAAGAAACTGCACTCGATGTGGTTGCACGAGTTGCGGCTGTCATCGTGAAAGCTGCCATTGGTACTCCGGTGAGTTCTGCCGTTGCATTTACATTTGTGCCACTGCCGACGGCGTTTGTAGCAACAACCATAAAATAATAAGTGGTTCCCGGAGTGAGTGATGAAACGGTTGTTGGAGAAGTCGCTGAAGTTGAAACCGTAGTTCCGTAAACGCCTGTCGTCGTTCCGTATTTTAAAGTATAAGCTGCTGCGCCGGTTGCTGCCCCCCATGAAACTTGAAGGGCTGATCCACCGGCGGTATTATTTGCAGCCACCGCAGAAATCGTGAAACTTGAAATTGGCCTTGCACTTACTTCGCTTGAGTTAGCACTCGTTCCTCCTGCATTGGTAGCAGTCAAGACATAATAATAGGTGGTTCCGTTCAATGCAGTTAAATCTGAATAAGTCGTCGCACTTACTCCGGTTGCAAGTGAGGTGTAACCACTGCCGGATGTGGTCGATCTTAAAATATTATAAGTAATCGTGCCACTTCCAGAAGACGCTGTCCATGAAAGTCCAATATTTGAGATTCCACCTGTTGCTGAAAGTGCTGACGGAACTCCAGGTGCTGCAATCGGAGTCAGTGTAACTTCACTCGGCGCAGCCAATGTACCTGACGCATTTATGGCATAAACCATGAAATAATAAGGAGTGCCGTTCGTGAGTCCGGTAACGGTATACGGAGTCGTCGCGCTCGTTGAAGCAGTAGTTGGATAACTTCCCGATGAAGTACCGTATTTTACTGTATAACTTGTTGATCCGGTGCTCGTTCCAAAAGCGATAGTTGCCTGCCCTGAAGTGGGCTGACTAATGGATGATATTGAGAACGTGGATTCAGGTACACCCGTCATTTCGCTTGTAGCATTAACACTCGTTCCACTGCCGACTGCATTTGTACCAACCACCATAAAATAATAAGTGGTTCCTGCAGTCAAAGATGAAATCGTAGTTGGAGAAGTCGCTGAAGTTGAAACAGTGGTTCCATAAACTCCGGTCGCGGTTCCATATTTAAGGGTGTAAGCTGCAGCTCCGGTTGCCGCTCCCCAAGAAACTTGGAGGGCTGATCCGCCGTTAACTGTTACCGCAGAAATCGTGAATGCTGAAATCGGGCGCGCTGAGACTTCACTTGAATTTGCGCTCGTCCCACCTACGTTTGTCGCCGTTACTACATAATAATAAGTGATTCCGTTTAGTGCAGTGAGATCTGAGTATGATGTTGCACTCACGCCAGTCGCAAGTGTTGAGTAACCTGATCCTGAAGTGGTGCTTCGTAAAATATTATAAGTGATCGTGCCACTACCTGAAGATGCAGTCCACGTGAGTCCCACATTTGAAGCGCCACCCGTAGCTACGAGTGCAGTCGGAGCAGATGGTGCCGCAATCGGAGTGAGTGTTCCCTCACTTGTTGCAGGGAGTGAGCCCGATGCATTCACTGCGTAAACCATAAAATAATAAGGAGTACCGTTCGTAAGACCTGTTACAGTCGTCGGAGAGGTGGCTGAAGTTGAAAACGTCGTTCCATAAACTCCGGTCGCAGTTCCATATTTTACGGTATAACTTGATGATCCGGCGCTTGCACCGTAGGTAACAAGAGCTTGCGCTGAAGTAGGTTCTGTTACTGATGAAATCGTAAAGGTTCCAAGTGGAACACCTGTAACTTCACTGCTTGCATTTACGGTGGCGCCACTTCCGACTGCATTGTTGGCCGTAACCATAAAATAATAAGTGGTACCCGGTGTGAGTGAAGAAACGGTTGTCGGAGAAGTTGCAGAAGTTGAAACAGTCGTGCCGTATGCACCGGTCGCAGTTCCATATTTAAGGGTATAGGCTGCAGCTCCGGTTGCCGCTCCCCATGAAACTTGAAGTGCAGAGCCAGCATTTACTGAAACCGCCGAGATCGTAAATGCTGAGATCGATCGTGCCGAGACTTCACCTGAAGTTGCACTCGTTCCACCCGAATTGGTAGCCGAAACAACATAATAATAGGTGGTGCCGTTCAGTGCAGTGAGATCAGAATATGTGGTAGCACTTACCCCTGTTGCGATGGAAGAATATCCAGAGCCAGAGGTGGTCGATCTTAAAATATTATAAGTGATCGTTCCGCTTCCTGTAGACGCCGTCCAACTAAGCCCCACGTTTGAAGCGCCACCCGTTGCTGAAAGCGAAGTCGGCACACCCGGTACCGCAATAGGACTCGCTGTGATTTGATTCGAATTTGCACTGTTTCCAGCGATATTCGATGACTCGACGACATAGTAATAAACCGTCCCGTTCGCGACCGTGCTATCGGTATAACTTGTGGCTGAAACTCCAGACGCTACTGAAGCGTACCCTGATCCATTTGTTGTTGAACGAAGAACATTATAAGTAACCGTTCCGCCGCCGGTTGATCCTGTCCAAGTAAGCGCAACTTGCCCTGAAGTTGCAATGCCGCTCAAGGAAGTTGGAACAGTCGGCACATCAAACGGTGTAATATTTAATTCTGGAGATCCATTCACTGATCCGTTGTTCGTATTTGTTGCAGTCACCATGAAAAAATACTGTGTGCCCGGAGTTAAACCCGTGATCGTTGCAGGCGAAGTTTGATTGGTCAGTGTTGTTCCATACACCCCGGTTGCGGTTCCGTATTTGATATTGTAATTGGTCGCTCCGCCTGAAGCACCCCATGCAAGTGCAACTTGTCCGCCCCCGGTTTGAGTTACTGAAGTAAGGCTAAATGGATTAACCGATGTTGCACTCGCCTCTGAACTTGCCTGAACAGAGCCGCCGTGAGTGTTTGTTGCAGTTACCATGAAATAATATTTAACCGGACTGTTGATACCCGCAATCGTCGCACTGGTTGAACTCGTAGTGCCGCCTGAAGTTGGATAAGATCCAGTCGATGTTCCATAATTCAAAATATATGTCGTTGCACCCGTTGCTGCTCCCCATGCTAAGGATGCTTGAGTGCTCGTTGCGCTGACACTTGTAATCGTGAAGGCTGCAATCGGTTCAGTGGCAACTTCACTTGAATTGACCGCTCCACCTACGTTTTGAGCCTGAATCACGTAATAATAAGTGGTTCCGTTCGTTAATCCCGTATCATTGTAAGTGAGAGTTCCTGCCGATAAACCACTCGCCACAGTTACATATCCTGAGCCACTGGTCGTTGAACGTAAAACATTATAGGTGATCGTTCCTGATCCAGTCGATGCAACCCAAGTTAAAGTTGCATTCGATGTTCCCGCAATGGCTGCAACTGACGTCGGAGCAGTGGGCGCGGTTAAAAGTGTAATACTCTGCTCAGTGGTTGCATTGATTGAACCAGAAGCATTTTTTGCAACCACCATGAAGTAATAGGAGTTACCGTTTGTTAAACTTCCAATCGTGACCGGAGAAGTTTGGTTGGTGAGCGTCGTCGTATAAGTGCCGCTTGAGGAACCATATTTTAAATCATAACTTGTAGAACCCGTCGATGTACTCCAAGGCACTTGAATTTGTCCTGTCCCCGTTTGCGTGATGGACGAAATCGTAAACGAACTCATCGGAATGGCTGAAAGTTCGTTACTTGCAACGACCACCCCATGGTGAACGTTCGTCGCTGTAACGCTAAAATAATACTGAGTTCCCGGCGTGAATCCCACGACTGATTTAGGAGAGGTTTGATTTAAAACAGAATTGGTATAGGTTCCGGTTGCAGTTCCATAATGAATGTCATACTGAGTGGCACCCGTTGCAGAACCCCAAGTTAAATCTATTTCTGAAGCACCAGACGTAGCACTTGATAAGCTAAAGTTATTAATCGTCTCGACATCAATTTCATTTGAATATGCTGTTTCACCGCCCACATTTTGTGCGGTTACGACGTAGTAGTAAAGAGTTCCATCGGCTGCACTCGTATCATTATAATTGGTGGCCGCGACTGCGCTTGCGATTTTGGTGTATCCACTTCCACTGGTGAGCGTTCGATAAATATTGTAGGTTATCGTTCCTGATCCTGAAGATGCAGTCCAAGAGAGTGCGGAATTACTATGGGTACCCACTCCGGTTAAAGAAGTTGGCGTGGATGGTGCTGCGATCGGAGTTAAAGTTCCTTCAGTGGTTGCAGCTAAAAATCCTGATCCGTTTACGGCATAGACCATAAAATAATAAGGAGTGCCGTTCGTGAGTCCGGTCACAGTTGTCGGAGAGGTTGCCGAGGTTGAAAATGTAGATCCATAAACCCCAGTCGATGTTCCGTATTTCACGGTGTAACTTGTTGAACCGGCACTTGCGCCAAAAGTAACACTTGCTTGTGCAGATGTAGGTTCCGTTACTGATGAAATGGTAAAAACTGAAAGGGGCACGCCACTTGATTCACTCGTCGCGTTTACATTTGTGCCACTTCCAACAGCGTTTGTAGCAACCACCATAAAATAATAAGTGGTTCCGGGAGTAAGAGAGGAAACATTGGTTGGTGATGTAGCACTCGTGCTGACAGTTGTTCCATAAACTCCGGTCGCGGTTCCATATTTTAAAGTATACGCCGAAGCTCCGGTTGCTGCGCCCCATGAAACTTGAAGGGCTGATCCGCCGTTAACCGTCACAGCAGAAATCGTAAAACTAGAAATCGGCCGTGCTGAAACTTCGCTTGAATTTGCGCTTGTTCCACCCGTGTTTGTCGCTGTCACCACATAATAATAAGTAGTACCGTTCAGCGCAGTTAAATCTGAATACGATGTAGCGCTCACTCCGGTTGCAAGCGATGAATAGCCGCTACCTGAAGTAGTGCTACGCAAAATATTGTAAGTAATGGTGCCACTTCCTGAAGCTGCAGTCCAAGTGAGCCCTACGTTTGAAGTACCTCCGGTTGCTGCAAGTGCGGTCGGAGCGGAAGGCACCGCAATCGGAGTAAGCGTTCCCTCACTTGTTGCAGGAAGTGAGCCCGAGGCGTTCACTGCATAGACCATAAAATAGTAAGGGGTACCATTTGTGAGGCCGGTCACAGTTGTAGGCGATGTCGCCGAGGTTGAAAACGTACTTCCATACGTTCCGCTACTCGTCCCATATTTTACGGTGTAACTTGTTGATCCAGCGCTAGCTCCAAAAGCAACACTTGCTTGTGCAGATGTAGGTTCCGTTACTGCTGAAATCGTGAATGTTGCCATTGGAACACCAGTTGATTCGGCAGTTGCGTTTACGCTTGTGCCACTTCCAACAGCGTTTGTTGCAACCACCATAAAATAATAAGTGGTTCCGGGTGTAAGAGAGGAAACAGTTGTTGGTGATGTAGCACTCGTGCTGACTGTTGTTCCATAGGAGCCAGTACTGGTGCCGTATTTAAGTGTATAAGCCGAAGCTCCCGTCGCCGCTCCCCATGAAACTTGAAGTGCCGATCCGCCGTTGACTGAAACCGAAGAAATCGTAAAACTTGAAATAGGTCGTGCTGAGACTTCGCTTGAATTTGCGCTTGTGCCACCCGAACTAGTGGCCTGTACCACGTAATAATAAGTGGTTCCATTTAAAGCTGTAAGATCCGTATAAGTTGTGGCACTCACTCCCGTTGCAAGTGGTGAAAATCCACTCCCTGAAGTTGTGCTTCGTAAAATATTATAAGTAATCGTTCCGCTTCCGCTCGACGCGGCCCAATTTAACCCCACGTTAGAAATTCCACCGCTTGCGGCTAAACTTCCCGGAACGCTCGGTGCACTGCTAGCAATCGTAAATGAATTTGAAACCGCCGTGATCCCGCCTTTGGTCGCGAGCAAGGTTTTTACACCTGCAGTATCAATAGAGAGATTCGTAAAAGTGGCAATCCCGCTACTTGCCGGAACGGTCGCAGTGCCAGAGAGCGCACCCGTTCCTGAATTAATAGAAATGGTTACATTAGAGCTTGAATTCACCACGTTTCCATTTGCATCTTCAATCGCCACAACAGGCTCGGGTGACAATGAACTAAATGCACTTGCTCCGCCAGGTTGAGTGGTAAAAACGAGTTGAGACGCGGCACCCGGAGAGATGGTGATTGCACCAGAACAAACTGAAAACGTTCCATCACTTGCTTTAATTGATTGAACGTTTGTCTTTAATACAGTGACTCCTGCAAAGCTTGCAATTCCACTGGATGCTGTAACCGGGTTAGTGGTTGCGGTAAGCCCTCCTGCAACTGAACTTCCACTGCAATCGGTTGAAGAATAGGGCGTTAAAGTAATAGGGCTCGTATAAGTGACAGCAGGATTTCCATTTGAATCTTTTGCGGTAACTATTGGCTGCTGAGTGAGAGCAGTGTCCGTGTTGCCACTATTTGAAGGAAGCGTACTAAAAACCAGTGAGCTTGCGCTACCCCCTGTAACAGTTACAGTAGGGAGTGAACTCGTAATTGGATTTCCCTGAATTGACGCCGAAACGGTAGTCGCCGTTCCGCCAGTGACTCCAGTAAAGGTCGCAGTATAAGTCCCATCATTATGATCGGTCGTTGCGCTCCAAGTCCCGGTCGATGTTCCTCCAGAGTTTGAAAAAACAACGGTAAGCCCACCACTTGATAATTGGTTATTTGAATTATCCATTGAGGTTAGAGTTGCGGTGATGCTAGAACCCGAATTTACGGTGGCTGAAGAGATTGCGAGAAGCGAATTTGAAAGAGAATAATTTCCTGAAGTTACAGTAACCGTAGGCAAAGTACTCTGAATCTCGTTCCCGTTTACAAACGCGTGAATGGTGGTTGCTGTACCAGCCGAAATTCCAGTAAAACTTACTGAGTATGTTCCGTCACCATTATTAGTAACCGCGCCAAGTGTTCCAGTACTGGTTCCGCCCATTGCCTGAAACGAGACTTGAAGCAAGGTTGAAACAAACGGATTAAAATTGGCATCTCTTAAGTCAAGCTTGAGTGAAACAGAACTTCCCGAAATAACGGTCGCCCCCGAAGTACTGATTGCGGAGTTGTTATAGGATACTGCTACGTTCGGATAAAAATTATCGCCGAGCTGAGTGTGGGCAACATTACAAGATGTAAGAGTCAAAATAGCAACAGGAAGCACAAGAGCGCTTAAGAAGAGTTTTTTGAAAGCAGGTTTGAGATGGAGCTTACCCCGTTCTTCACCATGAGCGCACTCACTGCTAAAGATTTAACCACGGGTACTCACACAACAGTTGCATCTAACGTCTACGCAGGTCTTGATGCTCGCTACATTCAAATTTGGAATGAAAGCCTTAAAAGCTTTTTACGAATAAAGTTTTCAGACGTTACCTTCCAACCACCGGCTTCAAGCACTAAGACGCTCACTGATAGTTCAAAGTTTTTAACGACCTTTGGTTTCGGAGCCACAAAAACTCTCTCGTCTCGCGGGGCCATTTCGCTTTATGGAGACTTAGAAAAAGACCTTTTTATTAGGGCAGTTTCCACGACCAGCGTAACTGTAGACAGCATAATGGTGCCATCACTCGGAGCAAAAATTTCTTATGATTTAATTAAACTAAAAGCGTTTACTTTGAACGTGGCTGGAGTTTATGAAGAAAAGTTTCAAGCGAGTTCTGATAGTTACACGGTTGGACAAGGCGCATTATATGGCGGTATAATAGGTGTAAGGCAACACAATATCCGGGGGGATATGTTTGAATTAAATTTCGCTGCGTTTACACGCCCGCAGAATACCAGTGCGACCACACAAACTGAAACAACCTACACGTTGTCGCTGAAGTTTTTCTTTTCATTGATCAAGCCAGAAGAGAACGGGAACGTAAAATGATGCGCTTTTGGAAGAGTAGTCATCTCAGTTCCACTTAAATCAAACGAAGATTCATCTTTTTCTGTGGTTTTTGCATTCAACTCTGGCTTAACGTCTAATTTATTTTCTACATGCGGCACTGCTTGAGAGGGTTCACGAACCAGATCAGGTACTTTTACATCTGCAATTGGCGATTCAATCGGAAGATTAATTTCGTCACCGGGAAGAATTAAATTTGGATCTTTGATCTGCGGATTGTAGGAAATAAACTTTTCATAACTCCCGCGTTTTCCCCACACTGGACCCGGAATATATTTACCCAAAATTTTTGAAAACTTATCGTGCTCCTTCACTACATACACAAATGCATTGCTACTCGTGGTGATTACCAAAAGTGAAATGCAGACGAACATCATTATTGATTTCGACGAAAAATACTTCATCCTTATCTCTCTCTTCGATCTAAGTGCATCAAATCTTGAGGATTTTCCGAAAATGCCTCAGAAACGCCGCATAATTTATATTTTTTTGAGTCTCACGGCCTTGCTAGCGTCAATTTTGAGACGCTTTATCACTAAAAAACTCCGCCACCCGCACCATTTACATGCAAGCGGCGGAAATTTTACTACGCGGCTGATTCACATTCGGGTTTTTGATCGAGACTCCTCTTCTTTCCTAATTGGTTCATATGCTTTTCAATCTCTTTTACGGATGTTTGATTGAGTTCAGTGGAATCAAGTTTTCCATAATGAGCTGCCATGCGCATGGACAAGTGTCCGGTGACTGCAGCTGCGGCATCGAGCGAACCTGTGATTTTACGTGCTGCTTGGCTCGAACCATATCTCAAAAGATGGCTACCGGAAAACTTCGCTGAAAGTCCAGCATCTTTCCACGCTTTATTGAAAGCGACATTTACCCGGTTATATCGGATAGGCTGATTAGATTCGTCATGAAACAAAAACACACAAGTCGTGTTCGAGCGTTTCATTCTGCGTGAGAAAATTTCATAAAGGGTATCGTTAATAAAGACCGCGCGAGGCTTTCCGTTTTTAGGAAGCGCTTTAATTTTTGGCTTCCCCCGAATCCATACAATCACTTCCTTAATACTTAAAACTCGATTCTCAAGATCAATGTTCTTGATCTGAATTCCAACGATCTCACTAATGCGGCCACCACAATAATATTGGGTCACGGCCAAGTCGTGATAAAGACTTTTTGCTTCAAATGCATTGAAAAAATCAATCGTCTCGTCCATCGATATTTTTTTATCTTTCTCAGGCACTTCTTCCATCACCCCTAATTTAAAATGGAATTGCTTAATCGGATTTTTGAAGCGGTAGTCATAGTGGTCTGACCACCACTGCAGAAGCGCCCGCAGATCTCTAAGCTCTTTGTTGAAGTTGTAGCGCTTTGAATATGGACCCTGAACGTAGTTAATTTTCATCAATTTGATAAACGAAGCCACACGATCAGGAGTTAGGTTTCCCATGGATTCATCAAACAAAGGCGAAAGATAACGATCTACTCTTGCAATGAGTTTGATCCGGGTGTTTTCTGAGACGGTTGGTAAATGCAAATCCTTGTACTTTTCAAAAACGGCACCAAGAGTGAGCAAACGATTACTGCCGTTAACAGACCACTGTCCTAAAAATAAATTTAAAAATATACGGAGATTACTTCGGATAGTTAAAAATAGAGAACTTCGGTAACGGATACTTTCTGGCATATGAAATCCTTTCAGTCGTTTTAGATGAGAACGCAATAAGTTCCCTTTCGGTAAAATGACGAGATAAGGAAAAGTCTTTATTTTTCTACTTCAGTGATGAGCTTTTCACTCACCACATAGATCCCTTCTGGATTATCGGAAGTACGTGGACCATATTCAAAGCCAATCTCAAGACTTAAGGGTGAAGTTGCCTTGATTCCATCAACCGAAAATATACGATCGAGAGTGATTTTTGCGACCATTTTTTCTATGTCAATTTCAGGGGGCTTTTCAAGGTAAACTCGCTGAACCACTTTCTTCTCTTTTGCAAGCTTCACTTGATCTTCATTTGACGAAATAAAAGCTTTTTGGAATTTATCCGAAACATATTTTGATGCATCCTTGTGTGCTTTTTCAACCGTATTCCAATCCCAATTATAATGGGTAAGCACATAGGCCGTAACCGTGCGATCCAGTTCCGCTCGAAGTAGATCGGGTTTTGGTGGTGTAATCGTAAATAGTTTTGTTTCTTTTTCACTGACAGCAACTAAATCAGGGTGCCTAAGTGCCAATACACAAAGACTGGCCGACTCTCCTAAAATAATTATTAACGCAAAAATCAATATCCACTTCAGCACCAAATTTTGTGCTTCTTCGTCAGCCCAGATTTCAAAGTATTTTCTTTTAAAATTACTCATTTTTTTACCCTTCCTATTAGTTTTTAGAGGGAGGAAGTGACGCTGGTGGTGCCGGGAGTGAGATTGTTTGCGTGGGAGGAGTCAATTGATTACTTGAATACGTTGGCGGCGGACTCGTAAAAGCCTGATTGGACTGAACGCCCGGTGAACCTTGAGAGCTTGGGCCTGCAAATGTGCTTTTAAATTGATTAAATTTATGTGCCCCATATCCTGCAGTATCACTCAGTGCCTCGCGCCCAAACTTCATTGCCGTCGCGGCTTTTGTTGGAGCCGCAACCATTGCCATCACCGCTCCGGCACCTAAGGTCTCACTCATATTAGCAAGCCCACCACCTACAAGGGACTTCACCACAAGTGGAGTACCCAACATTGCGAGCGCAATCACAAAGTTCAAAACAATGATGGTCACATAATTACCGTCGGCAGCATACGCGTTTCCAAAGGCAAGTGAGGTCAACATCGCGGAAAGTACGGCCCAAATAATTTTATAGCTTGCGACCTCAATCAAGCTTTTAAAAAGATTGATCGGAATGCTCACCGTCCCTTGAAACAGTGTAAATAAAATTAAAATGGGCGACAGGATCACGAGCGTTGACCACATGAAATGGTAAACGGCGACCGTGATCCACCTCGCAATGAAAAGTACGATGTAAGAGAGAAACGAAAGGAGTGCTATGACCATATCATTGAATCCCAAAATCACAGAGGTCGCACTCATCGTATAGGTCGATGCTTTTTGACTTGCCATCTTCATGATTGAATCAATGCCGCTTAAGTCACTAATCTTCATTGCAAGACCATCGGCAAGAGCTAAAATGGTTTCGGAGATCTCCTGAAATGAAATCACGAGAATAGTTGCAATAATGGCTCGCTTTACGGTTCCTAAAAAATCAGGTGAACCCGCTGGATTCTTAAACCATTCAATCACGAGCGCTAAACAAAAGAAGACGGGTAGAAAAAGATAAAAGCATCTTACCAGTTCCTCGTGTAGCTGAAAAACAACGGAACCAAAGACCGAAAAATTATCCACCATGATTTTACTCCTTAAAAAATCCACTCGTTCGTGGATTTTAGTTTTGATGATTTAATTGAGTTTGGACTTGAAGGCTTGGTGTACTATCAAACGATTTTGACAAACCATCGTATTCAGCTTGAAATTGTGCGGAATTCATTTTTTCGTGATGGTTCTGTAGGGCTAAGTTTTCACTCATGATTTTCAGCATGGCGGCGTTCGTGCGAAGAATCTGATTGCTCACATGGATCAGTACCCCTAAGCTTTGTGCGGCCAAGCGAGCTGATCCCGCAGGAGAAGTGCCGCGTGAATAATCTTTAATTCTTTCTGCCTCGGGATCAATCTGGGCCGCATAATCAAATGCCTGATTATGAAGCGTAATAGCTTCGGCCACACTTTGATCATGACTTGCCTCTAGTCTTGATTCATGGGTTTCAGGAATCACTCCATAGAGATTTTGAAGAGCATTCAAAAGATCATTCGGGTTTTGGTATTGTGAATAGATCCCTCCGTGAATTGTACTATTCATCGTACGCATGATTCCCATTGCTTCTCTGATACCATTATTCACATCCCTAAGGAGACCGAGCGTATCCTTTCCGTTTCCAAGGATTGAACGCAGTTGAGCTAACTGCTGCAAACTATTCGCAACGATCTGAGCGAGTAACGGTAAATCGCCACCCCAGAAATCGGCGTATGCTACCTCACTCGGGATCAATGCCAGCGATATTACCAAAATAGCCGAGGCTACTTTATACTTTATTTCTTTATTGAACTTCACATCGTCTCCTCTTGATTAATTTCAGGTAATATCTGCACCCCCATTGATCCTTTCGGATAATGGATGGCAAGATAATGAAGAACTTCAGGTAGCGTCATTTTGGGATAACGAATCCTTACATTTGATAAAAGCCCGTTGTCATTTGCGTCACTCGTCGCAAGCCAATACTCAAGCGGAGTTGGGCTAATCCGGATCACCGTTCGGTCATCTCCCGCAATCATAAATGCTTCTGAATAATGTCCTTTTGATTGAGTGAGAGAAGAAATGAGCCCCATCTCCTGATCATTAAGCTTCAATATATTCCGCGTTGGCTCAAGATCGCCTTGTTGATTGAGTACAAATTTTGTCGCCGTGTTGTTGAGAATCGCGGAACCAATTGGACTTTGAATGATTTCCTGTAACCCTTGTGTGATAAAACAGATTTGCCCGTTCTTTTTTCGGATCGTTCTCGCACAAAATTCCATGAATTCGCTAGAAGAACTGCTCTTTAGTAATTTCCAGCACTCATCCATCAAAATCTGCTTCGTTCGGTGCTTCTCGCTCTCCACCTTCCCTAAAATAAAATCCGTAATAATCAGAATCATCACCGATTGAAGATCCGGGTAATTTTCAAGTGATTGAAGATCAAACACGACAAAGTCAGAATTTAAGGCAAGACCACCATTTCCATCCAGTAAGCGTCCGTAGGCACGGCTCCCCGTCCACGGATAGAGCATTTTGGCAAAAGCGTGGAGTTCAGGCTCGTGACCTTCGCGAAGGGTCGCCACTAAATCAGACAACGTCGGCGTGGTTCCTGTTTTCATCGTTTCCTCGTATGTTTTAATGATGGCTTCTTCTAACAGTGCTTTTGATAGTTTTGGTAGTTTGGTGTCATCATTTTCACTGAGCATGAGTTCCAATAACGAAAGAAGGAATTTGATTTTGTGTGGCGTTGGAAACTGATCTAACTCTGGTAATAGAAATGGATTAATCGATGATGTGCCGACGTCATTTCCAACCGGAGGACTCATTTCAATGTACTGCCCACCCATGAACTCACACAACTTTCGGTAACTCCCACCGATGTCTATTATGTATACAAGAGGCTTTTGCGTGAGTGACTGCAGTAGAATACAGTTATTCAAAAATGATTTACCGGTTCCACTCGCACCCGTGACCAGCACATTGTAATTGGTGAGATTGCGGTAAAACGGATCGTACTTAATGAGCCCACCGGATCTGCTTTGAAAAAGACAAACAGCTTTACTCTCTCCCTCAAAATCCTGATAAACCGGCAGAAAATCTGCAAGATTATCCGACTTGATTCTTTTCGGGCGCACGAGTGCCGTGTTTCCACCGGGGAGAATTGTTTTAAAAACCTTAAAGTTTGCGACCGTTTCTGCCGTTCCTTCAGCTCCAGACATAGTCCTAATCTGAGAAAGTACCGTTTCAGTTTTTTGCTTTAGTTCCTCTTTAGACTTGTCACAGATCAATACCGCCACTTGAAAGTAAAATATCTTTTGGCCCGTATTTAAAACCTCGCGCAAAAGCTCTTCTGTAGACTGCAGGCGGGCTTCACTCTCAAGATCACTCGCGCGCCCCCCGTGGGTCACACTCATGGAGTGAGCCATACGTCTTTTACTTTGAATAGATGATATTTCTTTTGATTGTTCAGGAACCATGATTTGAAGGGACAAAAAATGATGCACCCTTAGTTTCATGAGTTTTGACATGAGTGATGCATGCGTTAGCTCTGGAAGAGTTTTCAGAGTAATCAGCCTGTGGTGGATTCCATCAAGTTCAAATGATTCTACCGACTGAACGAGGGAACTAAAAACTAACTGCTCTCTTGGAGATGGAAGAGATAAAGCAGGTTCTAATTTAAGTTCGCTTTCGGCAAACTCCTGAGTTCGATGTTCGTTTGATAGCTTTGGTGTTTCTGATGACTTCGCACGTGTGGGGTTTAAAAACCGGTAGACGAGATTTTTCATCACTGAAACAGGTATAAGGTCATTCTTAATTCCGACCGACTTTAAGTTCTCGCTGATGGTTGTGATTTTTTGATTTAGGTTTCGGAGACGTTTTTCATGCTCCGTGTTCCTGATTGATTGAAAATTCTTTGCTTTTTTAAAGAATGAGGTAATGGCGGAAGTAGACACCTTGTTTCGTTCATAAACGAACAAATAAAGATTGGTTTTCTTAAGCCCACCCGATTCAATCTGATGCCTAATTTGTGAATACCTACTTTCGGCCACCCATTTAATAAGCGCGTTATCGCCTGAGAGAGACTCATGTTCCTTGAGAGATTCGCTAAAATCGGAGTTCACTTCAACAAAGAATTGAACTTCAATGCCATCCGGCAATGAATTAAGAAATGAGCGCAGTCCTGAGGCTAATCTGTTGATCGAATCGGTATCCAAGGTTTCAATTGCAATGCCCTTAAGAGAAAGCCCCTTGACGAGAGTTCCATCCACTAATGAAACCCACGGTTCATTTTCATCGTCTGAAAAATCCCAGTATGGCATTTCTTCTGCAAGTGGAAATTCTGGAATATTTTCACTTTGTGAACTGATACTTCTATTTTTCATTTTTAATTACTCCTTCGTGATCTTGTTTTAAATAAGGCTGATATTCGAGATCAGGGGCTCCACTCGAAAGCACTTCAGGTTTCCGGTAAAACTCACCCATGTGTTGAAGGTGGTCTTCTGGTTTCCCTTTTTTAAGAAAATGTAGTGCAAGCCCAAGCACTAAAGTCCCCATCCAAACCATGAGAAACTTCAATTTTGTTCCGCCGAAAATAAAGTTACTGACCGATAGGTACAAAAAAACGATGAGTACATCGGCTAACTCAAATCCAAAAAGTTTAGTCTTTGTTTCCAGTGCACGTGGCACTTTACTGTTTAATAGCATTCCAATTATCCTCATTTTAAAATGGGGAGCCAAAGCGATTTCGGTCTTCAGCTCCCCGTATTTAACCTCTATCTGACGGTGGACTGAATCATGTCGACGATCGACTGGGCACCAAACCCCAAGGCGCAGCCAATAATGGCGTAAACGATATGCTGCTTTGACTGGGGATTTCCGCTAAAGAAACTAATGGCCGCTAGTGCGATCCCGATCACTGAAAGTAATGGGAGAATGGTTCCAGTTAGCTTGTACCTAATGCCGTCAAGAGACGTTTCAATGCTTGCGTGAGCAAGACTCGGCGTGAGCAGAAGTACTCCCGCAATGATTGCCATCGAAAATGCCGT
>CAIMWN010000194.1 GCA_903845155.1 Oligoflexia bacterium | reverse complement strand
CTGGCCCGCAAGAAACAATTGATTTTGGCCCTCGGAAGCTTTGCCGAGCCGCCATTCAGAATCTAATTTGGAAGGGAGGTTCTGTTTCCTTTTAAATGAACGAACCAGGCCGCTCTTTTTTTTAGTTGATTGGGCTTCGCCCGGCCCAAGAATAGCTGGCTTGAGTTGCAAAGTCTTTGAAGGGGCCTGAATTGACAAAGCAGCTAGTTTTTGAACATTCGAGGGAGGGGGGCCTAGGTCCCCTGCGGCTTCGCCTTCTATCGCTGAAGGCTTGAATGCCCCTCCGTCGAACTTTTCGACCTCCCCTTGTGTGGCTTCGGTATGCCAAGCGTGGCTTCCCCCCCTTGAGCGGAGCTTTCGTTCCCCCCCCTGAAGAATATTTTCTTCGTCGCTATTTAGAATTAAATAAGGATTCTTAAGCGAAGAGTTCGTCCCAACTTTATTTGACCTGGTTTCTTGTTTGCTCTTAGGTTTTCCCAGTTTTACTTGTGATACTTGTTCACCTTGGCGAGGCGGGGAAGACTGTGCGGGTTGAATCAATCTCGAAATTTCAGCACATAAATCATTTTTATTAACAAATTTTCCAGGATAAACAAATAAGAGACTTTGGGCTGGTAATTCTACAATTGATTCTTTGACATTTGAGTCATTTTGAGGGAAACCAGAAGTTTTGTTTCCCATCGGTTCTACAGCTGCAGGGGCTTCGCGAGATGGGCAGACAAGACTAATTTTCATTTGAAGAGGCTCAAAAGAAAAAAAACCAGTTTCGCCATGAAAATTTCGAACTTTGCAACCAATCAACGATTTAATTTGATTGAATCCACTGAGTTCTGATGATATTCTTGCCGTCTCTGGGGGCGAAGCCAATTGGAAAGCAGTAACTGTCTCTCGCGGGCTAAAAGTGGATTCATTAGGACTCAATGATATATAACCAGAATGTGGAGCTGTTATTTTATCTTGAATATCTGTTGAAAAAATACCACCTGTATGAAAAGTTCGCATCGTTAATTGAGTACCAGGTTCACCAATTGATTGCGCTGCAAGAATACCAACAGCTTCTCCAATGGAGACTAAACGTCCTTGAGCTAAATTCCACCCATAACAAAGTTGACAAATTGAAAACCCTGCAGATTCACATGTTAATGGCGATCTTATGGAGATAGAATAAAGTCTTTTTGTGATTCGGCCTCTTTTTTTCGCTCGAAAGACGATTTTGTTTTTTTTGTCAGATAACCTAGGCAAACAGCTAACTTGATTGGGTTTGCTACGCATGTTTGCTTCGCATACGTCAAACAGCTTTGAGCTATTTTGCCCTTCCAAAGCCAGTTTTGAAAGTTGAGAACGGGTGTGGGAAGGTCCCCCCTCTGATAATCTAGGCAAACTCAAAACAAGAAATTTTTTTTGTGTTTTTGAAAGGCTAATTAATTGACTCGCCAGCAAATTTGTAATTTCTTGGTTCTTCCATCCAATTATAGATGTAGATTGACCTCTTTCACGTTGTTTCTGGCCCAGGAGTATGGGCGCAAACTTGTTGCGGCGCATACCTTCAGGCGAGCCGGCGTACCCAGCTCCAGTAACAACACGAATAGTTTCAAAAAGGACTCTTCCTAAAATATTTTTTTCTGAAATAGAAACAGAAATTCCTGTATTTGTACCGCAATCGATTTGACTAATGATAACCCCATGAGCTACATCCACTAATCGCCGTGTTAAATATCCTGAGTCCGCTGTACGTAAAGCGGTATCAATTAGTCCTTTGCGAGCCCCGTAGCAAGAAATAACATATTCGGTAACACTTAAACCTTCTCTAAAATTACTTCGAATAGGAAAGTCGATAATTCCGCCCCCTGAATCGGACATTAACCCTCGCATTCCTACAAGTTGACGCACTTGAGAAATATTTCCTCGAGCGCCTGAAAACGCCATCATATAAAGAGGATTTAACGGGGTTTTTTGGAAATTTTGAATAACTTCTTCTTTTAAATTTTCACTTGTAGTTGTCCAAATATCAATAAGTTTTTGATATCTTTCTAACG
>CAIMWN010000193.1 GCA_903845155.1 Oligoflexia bacterium | reverse complement strand
GATACCGATATCGACCAAGCTTTCAAAGACCGTATCGAAAGCAAGATTGTCGATTTGACGACCGGCGAGTATGTCGACAACATTAACGCCGATGAATACGATCAGCGCAAGGCCGCCAAAGATCCGGCTGCCTCTCGACGCTCGTCGTGAAATTATTCAGGCATTGCCTGGTCCCGTTTTCGAAATTGGTAAATTTCAGCTTCCTGAATCCATGGTGATTCATCGACTGAGGTGTTCTTTTTCTGAACGCATTCTCATCTTAAAAACGCTGTGTGCGGAGCAACTTCCCCAGTCAGGGATCGTTTTTGTTTCAACACGTTTGGGTGCTGAGAATCTTGCGAAATATTTTGAACAATGGAATATCAGTACCTTGATTTATCACGCTGGTATGAGCCAGGAGGAACGCATTTCACTTGAAAATCAACTCGAAGAATTTCAACAAGGAGGGCGGGGCGTGATAATGATTGCCACCTCAGCGTTCGGGATGGGAATGGATTATTCATTTCTAAAATTTTGCATACTGTTCGAACCATCCTTCAACCTATTGTCGTTGGCCCAAAGTTTAGGAAGGGTGGGTCGGTCGGGCGAAGCGGTGAAATCCTGGGTTCTTTGGCACGAAGATGACTTTCTTCGTTATGGATGGATGACGGGTGGGTCTGCGCACCGGGAACGTGAGTTGAAATGGGTGCAGGACTGGTGTCGTTCTCGCGATAGGCCTCACCTCATGCTTGAAAAGTACTTTAATGGTATTGAAGATTAAGGCACGATAGGGAGCAGGAGAATTCATGAGTACTACGATCCCCAGTGATCCAAAAAAACTGATCGAGAAAATGCGAGCTGGAGATCCTGCATCCCTGGCTAGGCTGATTTCTCGAATTGAGTATCGTAATCATGAAACTAAAGTATTGGTTGAGCTTTTGTACCCCTATACGGGAAATGCGCAGATATGGGGGATAACAGGGCCACCAGGTGCGGGTAAATCTACTGCCGTGGATTGCATGATCACGCATCTTCGCGCGCAGAACAAAAAGGTAGCAGTGGTGGCAGTTGATCCTTCCAGTCCTTTTTCTGGGGGCGCAATTCTGGGTGACCGAATTCGCATGCAACAGCATACCAGTGACCACAGCGTGTTCATTCGCAGTTTGGGTACTCGCGGGCGGCACGGAGGTCTTTCACATTCAACGAAAGAAGTGGTATTAGCCCTTGATGCTGCAAAGTTCGATGTGATTTTGGTGGAGACGGCGGGAGTGGGTCAAACTGAACTCGATATTCTGAAACTTGCACAAACGGTGATTGTGGTTTTAGTTCCAGAAAGTGGCGATTCTATTCAAGTGATGAAGGCCGGCCTCATGGAAATTGCCGATGTATTTGCTGTAAATAAGTCCGATCGGCCCGAAGCTGATAAATTAGTGCGTGAATTAACACAAATGGTGGGGCTGAATCCCCACGATGAACATTCCTGGATGATTCCAGTCTGTAAGACAGAAGCAGTCAGAGATGTAGGAATGATCGAGTTGATCGAAAACGTTCAAAAACACCAGGATTATTTGAGTAAATCAGGCAAAAGAGACGAAAAAACGAAAACATTTCTTAAAGAAGAAATGATCGACATTCTCACCGAAGAGCTGAAGAACTCCATTCAATTTTTGTTTACGACTGACGGTGGAAAAGCCATTCTCGATCAACTCGTGAATAAAGAAATCGCCCCGTATGAAGCCGCTAAGATTTTATCTGGCAATCGGTAACGTGGGCGCACTCTCCATGGTAACTTGGCCATTGGGGTTCATACACCATAGTAATCTCCAACAACGCCCCAGTGATTCGATCCTGACTGTATTTAGTTGCTATGTAATTATTCACTTTTCTCCTGCTCATGGCTTGGCATCTTTCTCGCAAATGGGAATGCGAAGTGAAGGAATGCTTAAAACTAAAAAACAAAGGAAGATGAATATGATGCACGGAACGTGGATGAATGAGAAAACTGATGAAAATTGCCACCCTTACTATAGCGACCCAATTATGGATGGACTTCCGATGTTTGGCAGTCTTTGGTATATGGTAGGAATCATCGGAGCGATCGTTCTGGTCATGAGTTAAATGAATCCCGTCAAAATTTCACTTTTTTGTGAACGATGCACGCCGCGTAAGACAAAAATATTTTCTACAATAACGCTTTGCCCGTGTTTTTGATTGACAGAACCGCTCAATATTGGACAAGATGGGCTCTTATCGTGAGTCTAACACGTTTTATATAGGGCTGGCTTAGCTCAGTTGGTAGAGCAGCTGTTTTGTAAACAGCAGGTCATCGGTTCGATCCCGGTCGCCAGCTCCATTTTTACTTGTTTGACTCCGCTACGACTGAATTGCTTGTTACTGTTGGTTTTTTATCTTCAGGAAGCGAGTGATTGTTAGAGGTGAGGTTCCGGAGCGGTCAAACGGACCAGACTGTAAATCTGGCGGCGTAAGCCTTCGAAGGTTCGATTCCTTCCCTCACCACCATCTATAACGATGATGGTGGTTATTTGAAAATGGGCGGAAGTAGCTCAATTGGCTAGAGTATCAGCCTTCCAAGCTGAGGGTTGCCGGTTCGAGACCGGTCACCCGCTCCAAACTTTGCGCTCTGAAACTTCGGTGGAAGTCAGCAAAGGCT
>CAIMWN010000192.1 GCA_903845155.1 Oligoflexia bacterium | reverse complement strand
CGTTTTCTAAAAACCACCCAAACCTAAAACTGACATGAGCACATCGGTAGATACTCAAAAATTTTGAATGTGCCATTTGATACAAAATGAAATTCTTGGGCGGGTAGTGATGCGGAACCTTTATAAACAGCAAAGGCCCGGCATAGAGTGCCGAGCCTTTGACTAAGAGATTATTTAGACTTGGTGATGATTATTTCACAGTTGGTAATTTAATCAATCGTGAAGAATTTTGAGTTCCCCGGAATGAGGCTGAGTTCTTCATTTTCGCTTTGAATGATTTGTAAATATTCGCTCTCATTCTTGTTTGCATAGAAAGAATAGATTGAGCAAGTCTTGCAGCATTGCCATCAGTTAAACTTGGATCCATGCTGCGTGCAACAGCGAGTGTGTCACTCAAGCTTCTGTTTGAATTAAAAGTGAGCGCATTTACTGTTTCGGCATCTTGTAATGCTTTGATCACCACCGTTTGCAGAGAGTCACCCGATGTTGTTTGGTGTGATGGAGCTGCTCTTTGTACTATTGCTGTAGGTTGGTAAATATAAAACACGATAAAACTGAGGGTAGAACCAGTAGAAACGGGCTCATACGCAGTGTACGCAATTTTGTATCCAAGAAGCAATTCTGACTACGGATCGCTTACAGCAATGAGATCAGCAACGGGATGGCCGAGTGCTTCGACGTAGAGCACTTGGCCATCCCGAGTGGTTCCGCAGGGTAACCAGTTGTTATTATATGGTATTATCCTAGGTTTTTCAATACTTGACACATTCGATCAACAATAGTACAATCCCCTGAAATGTTCACGAGTTACCCACGACGTTCACAGCGATTGAAATCATTCAATGCTCAACAAAAGTTAAGTGATTTCGCCATAGCAGCGGTGTTCATTCTATTTCAACTTTCAAACGCAAATGCACAGCAATCCACTTTCGATCCTCATCCCACTTTTGCACCCGAGTTTGAGTTGCAAGATGATGCAAATGTCGCACATGCAACTGCGGATCATGTTATCCCAGAAATATCAAGAGTCTTGAATTCAACTCAAGTGACTCAAACTATCTTTAAAAATTGGCTGAAGAGTCGTCCTTCTGAAAATAAACGACTGAGAATGGCGGCGCTCAAAAGTCGATTTGAAGCCATCCAGACTGTCAAACGGAATTGGCCAATCAGTTCGAGCGAAGGACATAAAGTAAATACTCACGACCCCGTCCTCAACGCTCCAGATTTTGCAACTTACTTATCCATTCCATCGACCGATAGATCTGTTGAAGTTAAATTCACCACTGATCCCTTTGTGATCGAAGTGAAAATGGGTATGTTGAGTCTCGAAGAATTAGAGAAACTAGGGCCACGTGCGCAGAAATTTATTTTCGATCAATTACAGGTAACTGGATTTACACCACGCTTGCGCGCCTCGACGGGGCATTTTAACATAGATGGCAAATCAGCATTTGGAGAGGATGAAATAGAAGGACTACGGCGCGCACTTAATTTCATGGTTGATTTTGTCAATCACGACTTTGCGATGGGCACGTTTCTCTATGATCCATCGAGCGCCCAATCTTTAAGAGAAGTGAATAGCGACTATAAAATCTTTCTGGAGAAAATTGAGGAAATCAAAAAAAGAATTACGATGGGCCGTGCAATAGAGGCCAAGCAGTTAATGAGGTATGTATTTCATAAAAACAGGGAAGTCGCATT
>CAIMWN010000191.1 GCA_903845155.1 Oligoflexia bacterium | reverse complement strand
CGGTTGACTCCGTTTTTTACGCAGCATAGATTGAAAAAAAGTAATTTTCGGGGGAAAATTCTATGAAATTTCGTATTCAAATCATTCTGGTTCAATTGCTACTCTTCTCTACTGTTTTTGGCGTCGAAGCTCAGTCAGCCTCCATGAGTGATGGGTTTTATGACAACGCCAAGGGATCACCCCTGATTCCATTGATTCAATCTGCTCAAAGACAAATTGATATTGAAATTTATGAAATGGGCGACGCGAATGTGCTCGATGCTATCCGTCAGGCAATGAAGCGAGGAATAAAGCTTAGGATCATTCAGGAGCCCACACCCTATCAGCTGGCATGCAAAATTTTTCAACCCTCTACTTCAAGTGATAACTCGGCTTGCTCTACCGAGAAGCAATTTTTAGCAGATGCCGTCCGTCAGGGCGCAAAATATATTCCTTATTCAAAAACCCTCTGTGGTGCATCGGGAGAGTGCTATGAACATGGCAAGATGGTGATCATTGACCAGAAGACGGTGATGCTGAGTACGGGGAATTTTAATGCCAGCAACCTTTGTGATCTTAGTCAAAACCCGGCGGTTTGTAATCGCGATTACAGTTATGTAATTAGTGCACCGGGCATCGTGAAAACTTTCATGCAAGTGTTTGAAAATGATTTGCTTCAAAAGCCTTATGATTTAAGAGGGCTTCTGAGTAATAGTGGGGTAGCAAACCAAATTACGGTAAGCCCACTTTCCATGACCCCACTTTTAAATTTCATTTTACTCGCGAAGAGTTCTATTCAAATTCAAAATCAGTATATTACCGACCCCACGCTGGTGCAGGGGTTGATTCAGGCTGCAAAGCGCGGGGTTAAGGTTTTCGTGACCGTATCGAGTCTTTGCAGTTTTGGGCCGCCCAAACCGGCAGAAATCGATGTGGCGAAAAGAATTTTCGCGGCCTTTGATCAAGCGGGAATTCATTCTCGATTTTTTACTGATCGCATACAAATCAACGGAAGACGTGGTTATTTACATGCAAAGGCAATTTTGGTGGATCAGAAATACGCATGGGTGGGCTCAGTGAATGGTTCGACGACTGCAATGACGAGCAATCGTGAATTTGGTATATTTTATGGCCTCAGTAAAGATGTGGCTCCACTTGCAACGATCATGAGTTCAGATTTTACTTCTCCAGGTTCTGAAACCTTTGCGGAGAGTGTTCGTTGTGTAAAAGATATTGCACCAATGTAAAAAGGTCGTCCCCATCTTCTTGTTGAAACTCGCGTTATATAACGCGCCTCTCAACAATAAGATGGGGACGACCTTTTATTAGAAGAAAACAGTGACTGCAAATGAGTGTGCGGTATTGATGGCTAAAGCAGTGTCACACTCGGTAACTCGACTGAGGGAATAGTCAAAATTCACTTTTGGACCAATCCAGCCGATTCCATATCCAAAACCTTCTCCACGAGTATTCAAGTAAACAACTTCAGCATTTTGAAATTTTCCGACGCGCAAATAAAAATCGGTCATGAAAGAGATTTCCACACCCAGGCTGTATCCTGCTTTTTTCCCATAAGGATAGTTAGGTGAATAAAACGGGTCGAAATAGATTTGGATGGACTGTACTGGAATGATCTTCGTGCCTATGAAGAAAGTGCGGTACAAGTTTCTTAATTTGGAATCACCACTCTCGAAAATATTATCAACAATAATGGAAGCATAAAGCTCCTTCATCGCTAGAAATGAAGTAGAAAACAAAAAGTCACTCGTCATTTTGTTGGTGACGTCATCGACAATGATTTTGCTTCCTAAGCCAAATCCCAGACGTTGGACCACTTGTTTACTTGCTCCGATGCTGATGGCGGCGTTTTGCTCTCTCCGGGTAAATCCCGCGCCCGCTTGGAAAAGCTCGGTCCTGGAATCTTGAATGGAAGCATTGTAATTTCTGCCTCCTTGAAAGGTGGTATAGCCGGTGAAAAGGCTATAAATTGGGGTGAAAGAAGCATAAGATGGATTCAGGTAAATTGCGTCATTTAAGAGTGGCGCTCCGCGTCCTGCACCGCCCAATCCCAGGGTCCTCGGACTTTGATACTCTACCGCCTGTGTGTTAGAACTTATGGATAAAGAAGTAAAAGTAACGAGGGCGGCCAAAAATATTTTTTTCATCTATTTTTTGGTTAGCGTGGATGAGGTATCTTGGCAATATGAATCAGAAAATTAAAAAAGCAGTGATCCCCGCTGCTGGACTCGGAACTCGTTTTTTACCTGTCACTAAAGCTGTGCCCAAGGAGATGATTCCGATCATCGACAAACCGATGATTCACTACATTGTTGAAGAAGCAGTTCAAAGTGGGATCGAAGATATTGTCCTGATTACCTCGAGACATAAAGAGGATTTAGAACGTTACTTCGATTATAACTACGAACTTGAAGATCGCCTGATGAAGAGTGGTAAAGAAGATTGGGCCAAACAACTCAAGATTATTGCAGAAAGCTGCAACATCATCTGCGCTTACCAAAAAGAGCCAGCGGGCTTGGGTCACGCGGTGGGTTGTGCCAAAGCGGTGATTGGAAATGAAACCTTTGCTGTGCTGCTGGGTGACGATTTAATTGATGCCAAGGTTCCGTGCACCAAACAACTTATGGCAATATATGAAAAGCATGGAGTGAGCACCGTTGGGGTGATGGAAGTGCCTGAGGAAGATGTCATTAAGTACGGAATTGTGGGAGGCACCCCTATTGACGATCGAACTTTCAAGGTTACCACCATGGTCGAGAAACCGAAAAAAGAAGAAGCACCATCTCGATTCGCGATTCCGGGGCGGTATATTGTTGATGCGAAGATCTTCAACCATATCAAAGAGACCAAGCCCGGTCGTGGTGGAGAAGTGCAGTTCACAGATGCACTATTAAATTTAGCAAAAAAAGATGGATTACTTGCGTATCAGTTTGAAGGCGATCGCTATGATACCGGTGATCGCTTGGGTTACTTGGATGCCACCATTACTTTTGGTCTAAGAAGACCTGAGCTTCGTGAAGGTTTACTTGCCCTAATGAGAAAACATTTTAAATAATTATGAAAAAATTAATATTTCTTTTTTTAGTTCTTCCATTCGTCGTAATTGAAACGCAAGCGTCATCGTTGTCTCCTAATTTTGTATTGAATAAAATGGTGAAAGACCGCGCTGTTTTAAAAAACATTGAAATTGAAGGAACAGTTACCGACCTTCGCACTCATTTGACCTTCAGAGATATCACCAAAATCGATTTCCTCTCCAGCAAGATGTCTTCACAAATTTTTGGAGCCGCAGGTGAATCCTTGGCAGAAGTAAATGCCAAATTAACCGAAATTCATCCAATGGGAATTGCCTGGTATGGAGTGGGAATGAGCTCAAATCCTGTGCATGTAAAGGAATTTCTAGATCAGTTGGGAATTACTTTTGCTGAAGGCGCTCAAGTTAAATTAAAGCGAATTTTTAGCCGACCGGTTTGGGAGATGGGTGAGACCTCGACAGTACTGATCGAAAAGGATCAATTTTTGTTTGCGGGGTACGAAGAAAATCATGAAAACGGCTATGAGGCAGAGGCGTTTTCCACGGTGGGCGTGAGTACACGAATTCCAAAGACCCTTCATTTCCGCAAGGGTGCAGTAGAGGTTTACTCTTTTGAATTGAAGAGCGCGAAGGTCAATCAAAAAACAATTTCCATGACCCCATCAAGCAGGACGCCACCCCCAGCATTTATAAAAGAATGGATTGATCTTGTACATTAAGGTAGCCATCCCCAGACCGATTGACTCCCTTTTTGATTATGAATACGACGAAACTGAACTGGGTACCATTCAAAGAGGTGATTTAGTTCAGGTGCCCTTTGGGCGTTCGCGCGTAGTGGCCTGTGTGATGGAGGTATCGGAGCAAAAACCAAATTTACCCGAAAAAATCACTCTAAAAAAAGCAACCTCAAAGATTGATTCCGAATTTTCAATTACTGAAGATATTTTTAAACTTTGTAAATTTGGATCCGAATATTATCAATATCCCATTGGGGAGGCGTTTTTTGTTGCCGTTCCTCCCAAGCCTGAAACATTCTTGAAGACCCGAGCTGAAAAAAAGCATGAGGCTCCTCCCTTTGTTAAAAAGTTAAATGAAGAACAGCAAGCCGCTCTGGATACGATTGAGGCCGAAGTGGGAAAGAGATCTAATACTGTTTTTTTGTTGGAAGGAATTACTGGAAGCGGGAAAACAGAAGTCTATATTGAGTATGCAAAGAAAATATTGGAACAAAATAAAAGTGTTTTAATTCTGGTTCCTGAAATTGCACTCACCGCTCAATTGAAAGACCGCTTTGAAGCGGCCCTTGGCCACAAAATTGCGCTTTGGCATTCAGCTCTCGCCGATGGTTTAAGACAAACACAGTGGCGACGAGTAAAAAAAGGTGAAATTAAAGTTGTGGTGGGAGCACGCTCTGCCGTGTTTGCGCCATTTCAAAATCTTGGTTTAATGGTAGTAGATGAAGAACATGATCAAACTTACAAACAAGAGGAGCGGTTTCGTTATCAGGCGCGTGATTTAGCAATTTATCGTGCGCGACAGCTCAATATCCCCATTATTCTAGGTAGTGCGACACCAAGTTTGGAAACCATACAAAGAGTGAGAGAGGGTAAATATTTCCAATTGCACCTGAAAAATCGTTTTTCAACTCGTCCTCTTCCAGAAATTAAATTGGTTTCACTTTCAGATGAGGCTTTAGTTTTTAACGAGAAGGTGAAAACTCCTTTTGCAGTAAAGGCCATCGAGGCGATGCAGGGTGCGATCGACCGTGGTGAGCAAGTGATGGTCTTTTTGAACCGGAGGGGATTTTCACAATTTATCCTCTGCAAGGATTGCGGTTGGATCAAGAAATGTGAAAACTGTTCGATCTCGATGACCCACTATCAACGAAAAAATGAACTTCGCTGCCACGTGTGCGGAACGAAGTGCCCGGTGCCAGACAACTGCGAAACTTGCCATAGTCACGAGCTGACGGGAATGGGATCGGGGACGGAGTCCCTTGAGGATGAATTAAGGTTACTTCTGAGAGACGCTAAAATACTCAGGCTTGATCGTGATCAGGTCACTTCCCAAAAACGCTTGGAGGAAGTACTCAACCAGTTCAAAAATCTAGAAGCGAATGTACTGATTGGGACCCAAATGCTCGTGAAAGGCCATGACTTCCCTAAGGTAACCTGTGTCGTCGTGGTGCTCGCCGATATGTTGCTCAAGTGGCCCGACTTTAGGGCGTCGGAGCGGGCGCTTCAGACTTTGGTACAGGTTGCGGGTCGCGCGGGTCGCGCCGAGCTTCCAGGCGAAGTGATCATTCAAGGGTACGATCTTGAGCATCCGGTATTGAAGATTTTAATGGGTGAGGAGTCGAAAGAGGATTTTATCAATAACGAATTAGAACTGAGACAGGCGCTTCATTACCCGCCGTTTTCCCGTTTTGTGCGTTATCGCTTTGAGGCAAATGATGTAGATTTGCTTAAAATAAAGGTCAATCGAATGATGGATGCCTTGAGACTTGAGTTGGGAAAAGTGGCAGAGGAGCGACTAATGGGACCATCGGAAGCTCTGCTTTTTAGGGCGAATCAGTTTTATCGCTTTGATGTTTACTATAAGGCGGCCACTTTGGATGAACTTTTTAGTGTTTCTAGAAGAGTTAAAAAAATGGCGCTCATCGAAGAAATTGATCTAACGGTGGACGTTGACCCATATAGCTCGTAGAATAGAACTGTGGAAGAAAGATCGTTATCCGCCAAGGCGCGGAAAAAAGTTAAAGACGAATTGGAGAAGTCCAATAAGGATCGGAAGCTGAAAATGTTTCAGCGCCGCATGGAACTCGCGCGTCAAGGAACTGTTTATTATAAACAGGGAAAAATGAAGGATGCAGTAAACTGCTTCTATAAATACTTAGATGTTCTTGAACAATGGAAAGAAGCGAAGCAAGGAACGCTCGAGCCAAAGCATTTTGATCATAAAAAAGATGTGGCGGAACTCCTTCTCCTTACCGGAATTTTTTGGGATTTGGCAAAACTCTACGATCGAGCGGGGAAGAAAGAAGAAGTCAGGCTGAAGAGCTTTTTAGATCGTTACGTTCTTTTTTCTAAAGGAATGCCTTATCAACACGTCTGCGCAGAGCTGTGTAGAAAATATTTAGTCAATGGTAATCCAGTTCATCGAGGGATGTTCAAAGACGTGCACGTCGCACTCGGGGGTGGCAAGTGTTTTATTGCGACCGCCGTGGAAGATTATTGTGAACCAGAGACCTTGCCGATTTTGCGCAAGTTTCGCGATGAAGTTCTGTTACAGAATCTTTATGGAAAAGCATTCGTAGCATTCTATTACTGTGTGGGTCCCTGGCTTGCGCGTGGATTGTTGCGTTTGCCGGAAGCGGTGCAGAAGTCGACTGCAAAAGTGATTGTTCGAATTGCATATCTTATTAAACCATAATTTCAAGAAAAGCAAAAAAGTTGGGGTTTAGAGTGCTTCGAATTACTTTTCACAGTTCTTGCGCCATCATTGCGAAGTGGACGTTCAACTGAAATTTGATTTCGAAATGAACAAAAAAGCCGAAGCAAGAATTCCCGCTTCGGCTTTTTTATTTTTTTTGTAACTCGTTATTCGTGGCAACGAGGATCGGTACGACTAATGCGAACTGCTTCCTGTTCACTAAAGACATCGGCAATCACGGCACCATGGCGAGTTTTTACTAGAAAACTTACATGACCCGAACGATTCACCATGCGCTCAACGAAGCATTGACGAGCAGGTTCAGGTTGGGGACGAGGTGGTTGTGGTTGTGGATATCGATTTCCAATAAAAATATTGGCATTCACATCGTAATTTGATCCACCTGAACCTGTTACTTGGAGAGTGATCATTCCATTCTCTGCAACAAACACATGATTAATGGAGCGGAGTTGAGTGTTGTGGGCAATAAGGTTCCAGTGATGTTGATTGATGTTGTAGTAGCAAGGGAAGCCGCTACGAGCATCGATTGCGAAAATATAAGCTGTTCCCGCGAATTCGTAGGGACGTGTTGCAAAAGAAACGCAGCCACCCACATTGATGCCATCAAAAATAAGTTGGCAATTTGAAATGGCCACGGTCATATTTCCATGTCCTGCATAATAAATATTCGCGGCGAGAGGATAGCTTGATCCACCCGAGCCGGTTACGTTGAGAGTAACTGAATTGTCTGCACCCACGTAGGCATCGTTAATGGAGCGGAGTTGAGTGGTGTTCGTAATTAGGCTCCAGGTTCTTGTATTCAGTGAATAGTAATAAGGAAAGCCGTCACGAGCGCCTACTCCAAAAACGTAGGTACCGTTTCCGAATTGATAAAGGCGGGTGAAGGATGAAATACATCCCCCTACACCTTGACCATTAATGATGAGTTCACAGTTTCCTGCTCCTCCAATGGCTAAAGTCATGTTGGGTTGAGCGAGGGTTGGAATGGAAGAAAACGTGAGGACAAACAACAGAGTTGCAAATATTAGTTTCATGATAAAATCTCCTTTTTTCTTTTGATCTGCAGGATGCATGCCAAATAAAATAAAATGATTTCTAGTTGAAATAATTCATGTTTTTCACGCGCGACGGTTTTCAGTTCAATAACTGGTATCAAAATATCAGTGGCATTCTGCGCTTGTGAAGGATGAGTTGAAGGAAAAATGGAGAGAAATTTTTTCGAAATCAAGAGACTTCACGAAGACTTGGTTTCGATTATAAAGTTTAAATTTCCATCTCAATTGTGTGTCAAGCGGACGTGTTCGATAATGGCCCCTTGAGTATACAATGTATTTTGACTTTTCGAGCGGCCCACGATGGGCTTGAGCGAGTAAGACAGGACGTCTGCAGAGAAATGCATTGTATACTCAAGGGGCCAATATTTAATGAGTGAAACTTCAAACAGAATTGAGATGGTAATTAAAACTTTTTGTTCGGATTGAGCCCGCAGGTTTTATTTTCAAATGAATATTCCTTCACTGTATTCATGGGCACCACTTGTATGTTCTTCTTTTTGAATTCCTCTAATAATACTGGCAGCGCGCCGATGGAAGGAGTGTGAACATCGTGCATTAGAATCACTCCGCCCTTGGTGATTTCAGACTTATATGCTTTGCGCTTCTCTTTTTTGTAAATGGTTCTGCCATCTTCGCGAACGGCAACGAAATCAGTAATGGTGCCCCCCTCGAAGGAGGCCATCACGTTTTCGTAGACTTCCGTAGAGGTCATCCCAGAAACCCAATCAGCCGAATCGACCGACCAGAATGCAAAGTTAATGCAGTTGTCACCGTAGATTTCTTTTGAAAGTTCCCGGAGCACGTTGAAGTGATGATAGCTTTTGTTTCGCCCATAGGCTCCGAAGGGAAACCGGTAGTACACTTCATTTTGTTGAACGCCCGAGCGGTCGATTGCCACTTGCAAGCGCTTGAAGGTTTCTTTGGTGTCGCTCTTAAAATCTTCTTCATCCATGTCATTGCTTCTTAAGTGATACATGGAGTGCGCACCGACGAAGTGACCTTCGCGAAGGGCTCGTTCAATAATGGGCATAGTGGCATCGGTGATATTCTTGCCTTGGACGAAAAAGGTCGCTTTCACACCATATTTTTTTAAAATATCGAGGACGAGTGGAGTGAGAGAGGTTGAGGGACCGTCGTCAAAAGTGAGGACGATTTTGTTCGTTCCCCTTAATGAGGGGGCAGCGTATTGGCCAAAGCCAGAATCCTTGAGAGGAATGTAATTTCGCTCGTCTGGAAATTCGTCCTCATGCGAAAACGCTCGGGGGGTAATCAGACTCAGGGCTAGTATTACCAGTAGTGCTCTCTTCATCTTGCGAGGAGGTGTACCAAGAGAGAACTATTTTGTAAACTAAATTAATTTAATATATAAACAACAACAGTTTTTTATAACTGCCTGATATTATTAATGTAAAAGAGTTCCAATGCGCTCCGGACGAAAGGTGAACTTGCTTTGATCGAAGTCTAGCCACACGGATAACCAAATGACGAATGCTTTACCCTTGATGTTATCAAACGGGACGAAGCCCCAAAAACGGCTATCTTTTGAATTGTCGCGATTATCACCCATGACGAAAAAGTGATCTTTGGGGACGGTAATGGGAGCAAAATTCTCAGAAAAATAGCTTTGCTGATCGGTCATGATGGTAGCCGTTTCATGATCGAAGTCTTGAAGGGTGACATGCATGCGATCGCGAGGATACTCGCTCGCCGAGTCCTCGAGTGACTTAAAAATTTTATCGAGCTGAACCTGTGGCACTTCTTTTTGCTCAAAAGGCTTACCGTTGATCGTCACCACTTTGTTCTTCATTTCGACTACATCGCCGGGAATTCCAACGATTCGCTTGATAAAATAGATATCTGGATCGACCGGATATTTAAAAACAATGATATCCCCACGTGAAGGCTCCTTGTATTTGAAGAAATACAGTGGCCGATCTCCGATCCAGTCAGTAAACGGAACGCGGAGTCCGTACGAGAACTTATTTACAAAAATTTGGTCGCCCACCAGTAACGTGGGAATCATTGAGCCCGATGGGATCTTAAAGGCTTCGATCACACTGGATCTGATTACCATCACCAAAAGAAGCGCCGAGCCTAAAGATACGAAATTGTCCCATAACCACTTTTTGCGGGATTGGGGTGGTTTGTTTTCATCTGTCATAATAGAGTTAGTTTAACCTTAATTCGATGCAAATACTAGCGCGTTACATAGCAGCAGCTTTTTTTAAGAACCTCGTCCTGGCACTCTTCGGGCTTGCGGGTCTATTTTTCTTTCAAACCGTCATTACACAGTTGAATGATTACGCATTAAATCAACTCCTCATCTACAGTTTCTATGATTTTCCAAAAATGGTCGTCATGGTGGCACCACCTGCAGCCCTATTGGCAACAGTTTTGACGTTTTCTACGATGAGTAAAACCAATGAGCTGGTTGCGTGCTATTCAATCGGAATCAGCCTCAACCAGATTATCAGTATCATCTTACCCATCGTTTTTGTGATGTGTTGTCTCTCCCTGGTTGTACAGGATCGTATTGTTCCCGCATTTCAAGACAAGAAAAGCCTATTCTATTGGAAGGAAATTAAGAAACGCCAAGACTTCTTTCTCGACGTCCAACAGGAAAAAATTTGGTACCGTTCGAACAACTTTATCTATCACCTGAGGAGCTTTGACCCAAATTCAGATCGAATATTCGGGATCGGGGTTTATGTTTTTAATGACGATTTTCAACTCAATGAAATGCTCCAAGCTGAAACTGCAGATTACAATGGTGTAAGCTGGGAGCTGAGTAATGGTAAATCGACCACCTTTAATGCTAAGACGGGTTTCCCCATCACGGATTCATTCAAAAAGAGGGTCTTAAAAATCAAAGAGGGCCCCTCTGATTTCAAGATGATTGAAAAAGAAGTGGATCGCTTAAGAATTAAGGACCTCGTTCGTTTCATTGCCACCAACAAGAAAAGTGGAATTGATTCAAAAGTCTTTGAGGTTAAACTTCACTCGCGGTTTAGCTTAAGTTTTATTCCACTCCTGATGTGTCTGATTGCGGTGCCATTTTCAGTCAGTCGGTCCCGAGAGGGGCGGCTAGGAAAGGATTTGGCGATTGCATTTACGATCACTTTTTTCTATTGGCTTATTTACTCAATTAGCATCTCGCTTGGAGAAAAAGGGACAATCACGCCCGCTATCTCAGCCTGGTTCCCTTCCATTGTTTTTGGGTCGTTTGCTTTGTATTTATTGAATAGGATGCGTAGGTAGGAATGGCAAAATTAAAGATTTACACCTTTCCGGATGTGGTGCTTTCGAAAAAAGCGCAGCCGATTGAAAGAGTGGAGAAAACGTATTATAAGCTTGCGGATGACATGCTGGAAACCATGTACGAAGCTCCCGGAGTAGGACTTGCTGCTAACCAAGTGGGAATTTTGGAGAAATTCATTGTTGTAGATACCGAATTTAATGTGATGGATATTGAAGATTTAAAAGAAGGCGAAGAAATCCCCGAGGGCGCGGAAGTAACCAACGGGCAGATTATCACGGGGAAAAAACCGTTGATTTTAATTAATCCCGAAATTATTTTTAAAGAGGGTAGCACCATTACTGAAGAGGGTTGCTTATCGGTGCCCGACTACGTGGCCGACGTGAAGCGGGCCGAGAAAATTAAAGTCCAATATCAAACCATTGATGGACTTCAGAGAACCCTTAGTGCGGATGGATTACTGGCTATCTGTTTGCAACATGAATTGGACCACTTGGATGGAACTCTTTTTATTGATCGATTGAACCAATTAAAAAGAGAGCTAGCGAAAAAAAGATTGATTAAAGCCAGAGCAGCGAAGGGGCAAAGACGTGAGTAAGGCTAAGCATAAAGAACTTCGTATTGTATTTATGGGTACACCAGAGTTTTCAATTCCAACTTTAAAAACTTTAATTGACGAGACCACTGTTGTTGCCGTGTATACTCAACCAGACAAACCCGTTGGTCGCGGAATGAAGATGCAGGCATCACCGGTAAAGGCACTTGCGCTCGTGAATGACATTCCTGTCTATACCCCCGAGAAAATTTCATTGCCCGAAGAAGTGGAAAAACTAAAAGCCTTCAATGCCGATTTTTTTGTTATTGTGGCCTTTGGTCAAATTCTAAGACCTTCTGTAATCGAGGTTCCGAAATTCGGTTGTATTAACGTGCATTCATCGCTTCTTCCACGGTGGAGGGGGGCCGCACCCATTCACTGTGCGTTACTGGGGGGTGACCAAGTTACCGGAGTGACTACCATGATGATTGTTCAAAAATTAGATGCGGGCGATATTCTATTGCAAGAAAGTACGCCTATTAGTGGCGAGGATACATCGAGCACCATCCATGATCGCCTCAGTGAAATGGGGGCAAAATTAATTCTGCCCACATTGCTTGGGCTAAAGGATCAAACGATTAAACCCATTCCGCAGGACGAAAGTAAAGTGACCTACGCGCATAAGCTTACCAAAGAAATGTCTTGGTTAGATTGGTCGCTACCCACCAGAGAAGTTGATTTAAAAGTTCGAGCACTTAACCCATGGCCAGGAATAAAAATTGAGACGGAATCAGGTTTAAGTTTAAAAATTAAAAAAGGAAAGATTTCTGCACACTCTCCGAATCAAACATCGCCGGGGCTCCTCACCTTTGCTCACACTAATGATCAAACTCTTTTGCTTCACTGCGGAGACGGCGCTTACCAGATTGAAGAGATTCAAGAAGAAGGAAAGAAAGCTGTTCCCGTTTCTGATTTCCTAAATGGCCTGAAGGGCCGTGGGATCTCTCTCCCGTTAAAACTTAAATCCATGCCAAGGAGTTCAGTATGAAACGATCATTTAAAAATCCGCCCATCATTGCGCCTTCTCTCTTGTCCGCCGACTTTTCGAAACTTGAAGTTGAAATGAAGGACGTAGAAGCCCACGGCATCGATTGGTTCCACGTTGACGTCATGGATGGACATTTCGTTCCCAATATGACTTTTGGTTCGGTGATTGTTGAATCACTGAGAAAGAAAACGCATTCAATTTTGGATTGCCACCTGATGGTGAACGAGCCCGAAAAGTTTATTCCCTGGTTTGCCGATGCAGGTGCTGATTTTATTACTATTCACGCGGAAGCGACGCAGAATCCACTTGCACTCATTAAAATGATCAAAGCAAAAGGGTGCAAGGCCGGAATTTCGGTGAAGCCAAAAACCAAAATTGAAGTAGTTGAGTCATTCCTCGCCGAGCTTGATTTGGTATTAGTAATGAGTGTAGAGCCTGGTTTTGGCGGACAGTCCTTCATGCCTGAGACCCTGAGTAAAGTGAAGTGGCTTGCCAATCAGAAAAAAACAAAAAATTTAGACTATTTAATCGAAATTGACGGCGGTATTAACACCACTACCGCTCTTGCGGCAAAAGCTGCTGGAGTGGAAGTGTTTGTTGCT
>CAIMWN010000190.1 GCA_903845155.1 Oligoflexia bacterium | reverse complement strand
TCTTGGATTTGCATTGCCTGTGCCATGCTCGGAATCGGCTTGGCAGGGCTCGTGGTAACGTTGCGACAGAAACCCTATTCGGATTCTCACCCCATGCTATTCGCCATTTTTGGAGTGAGTCTGTGTTTTATGAAGTTATCGGTCAATAGACTCAATTTAGATTTAGATCAACCCCTTGCCCTTGCCGCCATCTATTACGCTTGCCTACAACTGATGCTCGTGGTTCCGTTTTTTTTAGGTGGTGTTGTCCTCATTTCCTGCTTTACTGAACAACGCACTCGATTTGGATCACTTTATTTTTTTGACTTGGCTGGTGGTGCACTCGGATGTGCCGCTTCAGTAATCCTTCTCAATTGGCTTAATCCCTCACAGATCCTCTACTTAATGGGCGCCATCGCCATTTGCTTTTCAATCGCGCTTTATGCTCAGAGCAAGATAAAATGGGCCTGGCTAAAAATTGTCTTTTTATCGTTACTCATATTCATTTCGGGAAAGACATCCCAAGATGATTTCCGATACCAAGTGACCAAACGAAACTCCTCCATCATGGAAAAACCCAAACTCGAATTTAGTCACTGGGATTTAGTGAGTAAAATAGATGTGGTAGCGCTTCCAAATCAAACGAAAATGATTCTATATGATGGCGGATACATGAATAGCCGCATTGTAAACTTTGACGGGGATTTTACAGCCCTTCGAAAGAGAGTAAATCAAGGGACGTGGCATCCACTGGGCTCCCCAGAGGTTGCAGCTGCACATTATTTAAAGAGAGATCGCGGCTCGAAAGTACTTCTAATTGGAGCGGCAGGAGGAAAAGAAATTGTTGCAAGTATCTTGTTTGGTGCAAAACAAGTAGATGTCGCTGAAATGGTTAAAACGGTTTTGGACCTGGGGAGAGATCAATACAAAACTGTTAACGGTGGGATTTTTCTCCACCCGGCAGTTCATCTTTACGCAAGTGAAGGTCGTGCATTTCTGAGGAGAAACCAAGCGGCTTCATATGACATTATCCAACTTTTTAGCACCACCACCAACTCAACCGCTGGGTCAGGAAATGGAGTTTTTCAAATTTCGTCGCTCTTCACAGTTGAAGCTTTTCAAGAATACCTCAATCACTTAAATGCAGGCGGCATCCTTCAGATGAATCACACTTCATTCCCTCGGATGATTACCACACTTTCCAAGGCTTGGAAAAAAATGGGCATGGACCACCTTGAGCAACATGTGGTGGTGATCGACCAAATGAAAGATGGACTTCCAGTCGACAATCTTCCGACTATATTGTTTAAAATGACGCCGTGGGAACTGAACGACATTTTAGACCTTAAACAAATATTTAATTCAAGCTATGATTACGTCTTTCTCGAAGACCCTACTCAGAATATCCACTTTCTCAATGCAGACTTTTATTCCGGCACGATGACGCCTTTTCTTAAAAATTTGCCCTATGATGCAAGTCCCGCAGTAGACGATCATCCCTATATTAAATTTCTTCGAAAAAACTTTCATGTCCCTAACCAATCCGAACTAGCACAGATTCGCAAAGTTCCGTCCATGACTGGAATCACCATGGAGTATTTCGAAAACACCCTCAACTTCAACCTCTTAAAAATAATGGGCTGGGTTATTCTTTTTTATGTGCTGCTCATTGCCATACTTAGCGCCATCATCGCACGCCGAAGCAAAGACGAAACTCACTTTGTTCCACTCATCAGCTACTTTTCGTCCATCGGATTTGGTTTTATCTTTCTCGAACTTTTTCTCATCAACAAACTCACACAGGGAGTTGGATATCCCTATATGGCAGCAGCAGTTGCCATCACAGCGCTCATGATCGGAGCAGGGGTGGGTAGCAAGGCTTCTGAGACTTGGCTTAAGGTATTGAAGATAAAAAGATTCATGCCCTTTTACTTTATTATCACAGTATCACTAATTCTAGGGATATCACTCCCCGCCTTCAATCACTTTATCTCTGATAAAGATACTTTTGTAAGACTGGCTTTGGCTTTTTTCTACATATTCCCATTGGGACTATTTATGGGAATTCCATTCCCCTTAGGCATAAGAAACTTAAGCGAATTGATTCCTTCACAAATAGGCTGGGCCTGGCTGGCAAATGGTGTCGCGAGTATTTTAGGCGCTTACATCGCAATTCACTTTTCAGTATGGATAGGCTTCAATTCCCTCTTGTATTCGGCGCTCATTTTCTATGCTATTGCCGCACTTACCTTGAAGTTTAATCAACACTTTCAGAAGAGTACCTAGAAAAATCCTGCCTAAACCTACTTTATCGCCTCTAGTGAACAATTTGCAAAACTGTAGACCGAATGCCAACCCATTTCACCATCTATATCTTTCGCGTCATTCCAATAAGATTTTTCAGGCAAATACTTTAGATTTAAAACCAGGGGCGCTTGAGGGCGCTTAGTAAAAATAATATTAGACAAGGAGCGGTCATTCAGCCGAGAAATGCCTTCGACTGTATTGTTCTCTTTTTTCAATTCGTTGAGAAAACTCAAAGCACAGTTCGCATTTTCCAATTGAGGGTGGGTGATCTCAAAATTATCTGATGTATTTAAAAATGCAACGCCTGACGGCTTCAAGGTTCGCCATACTTCATTGATCAAAGTATCTTTTCGCTCAAGAAACATAATTGTAGCTTGAGATACCACCAGATCAAAAAAGTTATCTTTAAATGGCAGCTTACCTGAACTCAAATCCATAAAATAGAGCTTAGGCATATGGACGTCTTTGATGGTCTCTCTGGTAAAAATGTCGAAAAACAATGCAGTACTCATTAACTCTTTGTTTGATGAAAGAAGACTATCCTTTTCTTTATTGATTCCATAGGTCTGAATTTTGGGGAAAAGTTTCTGTAATTCTAGTAAAAATCTGCCTGAACCCATACCAATTTCTAAAACCTTAAAGTCTTTCTCTTTTCTATTTTTTAAAATATTACGAATACTCTTGAGAACACCGGGCCCACCGGTGAAAGTTTCTTCCATGTCGCTCACTTGTCTAGAATAGTTCAATCTTTTCTTACAAATAACCGCCTGATGATCGGTAAGTCCTGGCAAATCCCCAGAACCACACTTAGGTAGTTTCTTTTCCTGGAGGCTCAAATTATACAAACTTATTTTAAAGCTATTAAAACCAGAACTACCATTGTGATCGGTCGAAAGAAAATTAACTTGAGACCAGTCGTGACGAAGGTCAATGTCTATCAATTGATCAAACTTTGGATGAGCATTTTCCGTCTGTTTTTCGATAAGAAAAATTTTCTGAGCTAGATTGATTTTAAGATAATCGCGAATCCGTGCATTTTCTTTAACAAAAAACACATTGGGAACAGCCATCTGAATGTCGGTTTTGAGTTGATCACTTAAAACGATGATGATCTTGCTACCGAAACTTGAACTAAGCTTTGCTATCGTACGCTCGAGATCACTTTGGACATGAACCTTCTTTTCAGCCGTGCTACACGAAAGCAAACAAAACACGATAAATACGACTAAAACAGACGAAAATCTGATCAAATGCCTCATCACTACTTTACCGCTCCCTTTACCTCAAGTTCAGCCCAACGCTCATATAACTTTTCAATCTCAACATGCACCTCGGCAAGAGCCGTCATTACTTTTTTTAACTCTAAAGGTTGTGAAGTGATCTCGGGTGATACGGACTTCTCTTCTAATGCTTGAAGTTTCGTTTCTGCCTCGGCTAAGTTAGACTCCATGGAATCGTATTCACGTTGGTCTTTGTAACTGAGCCTAATTTTTTTCGATTCAGTTTTCTGAGTCGCCGGTCCCTTATAAGAGTTCGCACTTTGTAATTTCTTTTGTTGCTCTTTAAACCATTTCTCCCATTGATCAAGTTCGGCAAAAGTGATCATTTCAGGAAAAGCTAGAATTTGGTCACAGACTTCATCCATAAACGCGCGATCGTGGGTGACTAAAATCACCGCACCCGGGAAGTCCTTTAAACAATCCTCGAGCACGTTAAGGGTTTGCAAATCCAAATCGTTGGTCGGTTCATCCAAGATCAACAAATTTGCAGGGCGAAGCATGAGCCTTGCAAGCAACAGGCGTGACTGCTCCCCACCCGATAACTTACTCACCATCATCTCTACTTGGCTTCCACTAAAAAGGAAGCGGTCAAGGTAGGAGCGAACGTGCATTTTATTGCCTTGAAATTCTACGGTTTCACCATAAGTACAAACTGTCCTTAACACCGTCAGACTTTGGTCCAGGGTTTCTTTTCTTTGCTCGAAATAAGAAACTTCCAAACGATCTGAGCGGAAAATATCGCCACTGGTGGGATCCTCTAACCCAACAATCAGTTTAATCAGAGTGGATTTTCCCACGCCGTTATTTCCCATTAACCCCAACCGGGTCTTCGGACCAATCTTCAAATTTAAATTTTTGAATAGAACATGCTCGCCATATTGTTTTGATACGTTCTCAAGCTCAACAAGTTTCTTCGGCGCGCCCGTACTACTTTCAAACTCAAGCTTTAGCGATTGGGATTGGTTTTTCCAAGCGAGCGTTTGTACTTCTTCTTTGAGTTCGCCAGCACGATCAATTCTAGCTTTTTGCTTGGTGGTTCGCGCTTTCGCTCCGCGCTTGAGCCACTCTACTTCTTGCCGGAGCACATTCTTCAGTGAGCTTTCACGGGAGAGTTGCGCCTCAATATATTCCGCCTTCACGCCCAGAAAATAGTCGAAGCCGCCTTCAATACTCAAAATTCCATCAGGGTTTCGTTTATCAATTTCGATGATTCGTTTTGCAGTCCTTCTTAAAAATGTTCGATCATGGCTAATGGTCACCACACAAATTGAACTACTTTTCACCCACTCTTCTAACCAAAGCACGCTCTCCACATCCAAGTGATTGGTCGGCTCATCGAGCAATAGCACATCAGGGTTTTTCGCTAGCTCGTGTGCGAGCGCCACTTTTTTCTGCCAACCGCCTGAGAGTGTCGACACCCGATCATTTTCATAATTTTTTTCTTTTGTTTTAAGACCAAGTCGCGACATCACTTCTTCCGCGACACCGATCACGGACCAATCGTCGGCGTTCGCAATTCCCGCAAACACCGCTTCTCTTACCGTTACCTTTTCAGAAAAATGAGGGGATTGAGTAAGGTAACCGATCTTTATGCCGCGCGTTCTAGAAACGGTGCCTGAATCTGGATCCAATTGTCCGGCAATGATTTTCATCAAGGTGGACTTACCAGCTCCATTTTGTCCAATGAGGGCAATTTTCTCGCCTGAATAGAGACTGAAGGTAAGACTTTCAAAAAGATTCCGATGGGAGAAGGAATGCTTTAACTCGTGCACACTTAGCATTACTGACATCAGAATACTATAGCACAAAGCTTAGATTAAGGTAACTTAACCCTGTTTATTTTGACGGCGCAGCATAAGTGCGATTTACTGCAATGGAAGAGGAAATTAACCCTATGAAGGCCATACTTTTGTTATTCATTACCTTCGGCAGCGTGCAAGCATTCGCATACCCAACTGTAGGTGACCAAGCCGTTTACGACACCACCGTAATCAGTTCCCAAGGAACTGGAACTCTCACCATGACTTCCACTATTACCAGCATCAATGCTGCGAATGATCAAGTGGCGGTGAAACAAACGTCAACGACTGCAGCCGGCACAAGTCAATCACCAGATGTCACTAGGAGTTTAAAAGAGCTTCAGTCTTACGACACGATGTCGACCTGCGCGAATGTACCCGCTGAGCTATCTCCAGTCGCTGAAGTAATTGCGGTTCCTGCAGGAACTTTTCAGGCCTGCCATATCAAAGTAAACCAAAACAGCATGCAATCAGAGGTGTGGATTGGGATGGTTACTTTTGGGATGGTGAAAATTATGATCAAAACGAACCAAAACCAAACAATCACGCAAGCCTTAAGATCGTTCATCCGACAATAACTGGTTCACAACTCTGCATACTCCTCCACGAGCCAAAGACACACGTCATTTTAATTTAATATTTTCTTAAATCGTAACCATCACGAAATAGCTATGGTGTCAGTTGCTGACAACAACCAAAACGAATGGAGAGTGTATGAATCCTCAAAATAAAATCGGAAATGCTTTGAACGGATCTTTGAGTAATATTCTCTACATCACTGCAGACGGTAGATTTAGATTTTTGGATACGAATGAAATTATTGATCAAAACACTAACTCTCATGAGGATGACGCCGAAGAGCAAACCAAGGCCAAACAAGCACAAACTAAACGCGCCCATCAGGAAAAACAAAAGCAAGAAAGATAGACTCTTCGCCTCAAAAGCACTGGCACGTAGCTAATAAAAAAGGCTGAAACCTTATTTAGGCTCCAGCCTTCTCAATTCTAATTTTGCAGATCCTTTAGTGCTTATTCACCGCAGTGCCCGTTTTTGCTTTTACAGATTTATCAATGAGTGCAACTGGCACTTCACCAATAGCTCCTGCTTTTGCCAAAAACTCTTCAGGCTTCTCAAGACTCAATGCAAGCCTGAGAACTTGATCGACGTGGCTGACTGGGATGATTTGCATTCCTTCTTTGATTTCAGAAGGAATCTTTTTCAAATCAGGAACGTTATCGATGGGGATGATCACGGTTTTGATTTCGGCTATTTTTGCAGCCAAAAGTTTTTCCTTGAGTCCACCAATCGGCAACACTCGTCCACGAAGCGTTACTTCACCCGTCATCGCAACATCACGTTTGACTGGTATCTTGGTAAGAGCGCTCGTAATCGCGGTCGTCATCGTGATCCCAGCAGAAGGGCCGTCTTTTGGAACCGCTCCTTCTGGCACATGGAGATGGATGTCGATGTTTTGATAGAAGTCAGGACTTAATCCAAGTGCTTCTGCCCGAGAGCGCACGTAGCTCATCGCTGTGCTCGCTGACTCTTGCATTACATCACCGAGTTTACCCGTGATCTTCACTGCGCCTTTACCTGGTACCACTGACACTTCAATTTGAAGCATTTCGCCTCCCATTTCAGTGTAGGCAAGACCGTTAGTAAGACCGACTTCATTTTTCGCTTCGAGTTTATTAGGAAGATAGCGTGGTGGCCCAAGTAACTCTTCAAGATCTTCACTGCGAACACGAATCACGCCAGTTTTATCGGCCTTTTTCGATTTTGCAGCTTCAATTCTTGCATCCACGATTTTCTTCGCTACTTTTCTACAAACGGTAGCTGCCACTCGCTCGACGTTACGTACTCCAGCCTCACGGGTATAAAGACGAACCATATTTCTGATGGCATCATCATCCATATTCATCGCTTCAGGCTTCACACCGTGTTGCTCCATTTGCTTTGGAAGGAGGTACTTTTTCACGATATTGAATTTTTCAATTTCGGTGTACCCAGAAATAGTAATGACTTCCATACGATCCAGTAATGGACGAGGTACGCCACTCAAAGAGTTTGCAGTTAACACAAACATTACTTTTGAGAGATCGTAATCCACTTCTAGATAATGATCGCCGAAGGTTGCATTCTGTTCAGGATCGAGCACTTCAAGAAGGGCCGATGAAGGATCGCCCCTGAAGTCCATACTCATTTTATCCACTTCATCGAGTAAGAACACAGGATTCGAAGAGCCCGCCTTCTTGAGCGATTGAATGATTTTACCTGGAAGCGCGCCTACGTAAGTTCTACGATGCCCGCGAATCTCAGCTTCATCTCTCACTCCGCCCAACGATGCTCGTACAAATTTCTTACCTAGCGCTTTTGAGATGGAACGCGCAAGTGAGGTCTTACCCACACCTGGAGGCCCAAGGAAGCAAATGATCTGCCCTTTTGAATTCTCAGTGAGAGTTCTCACGGCAAGGTACTCAAGCAAACGCTCTTTTACATCTTCAAGTCCATAATGATCTTCATTGAGAATGTCTTCTGCCACTTTTTGATCATGACTATCTTCGGTGTACTCACCCCAAGGCAGACTAATCAACCAATCAATGTAGTTACGCACTACGGTTGCTTCAGCCGACATTGGCGACATCATTTTCAATTTCTTAAGCTCTTTGGTCGCTTTTTCTTTCGCTTCCTTGCTCATCGCCTTAGTTTTGATTTGCTTCTCAATTGCTAAGAGCTCGGCTTTAAATTCATCTTTCTCGCCCAGTTCTTTTTGAATAGCTTGCATTTGCTCATTCAAATAGTATTCCTTCTGAGATTTTTCCATTTGCTTCTTCACACGAGTGCGAATTCTTCTCTCTACCTGAAGGATTTCAATTTCACCTTGCATGAGCTCAAGAAGTTTCTCTAAGCGCTTACCGGGGTCAATGATTTCAAGAACACCTTGCTTATCTTCAAAACGAAGATTGAGGTGCGCTACAATCACATCACCTAAGCGGGATGGATCTTCAATGCCGTTCACACTCATCAGCATTTCAGGAGGAATGCGCTTATTGAGTTTTACATAATTTTCAAAAGTTGATTTGAGTGAGCGAACGAGCGCTTCAGTTTCAATGTTCTTGTCACTCACTTCAGTGACGACCTCAACATCGGCCTCAATCATGGTTTCACCATCCATGAATTTCAGCATCTTCGCGCGACGCTTTCCTTCAATAAGAACCTTCACTGTATTATCAGGAAGGCGAAGGATTTGAAGAATAGTACCGAGGGTTCCGATTTGGAAAATATCCTTGTCCCCTGGGTTCACGGTTGTTGCTTGTTTTTGGGCAACGAGAAAGAGTTCTTTTTTCTTCTCTACACATTCCTCAAGAGCGCGAATTGATTTTTCACGTCCTACGAAGAGAGGCACCACCATGTGCGGAAATACGATGACTTCCCTGAGTGGAAGAACGGGCACCGTAATTTTTTCTGTTTTATTAGCTTTACTCATTTTTGAGCGTTTTAAGGCGGGGGTTGAAATCCATCCTTAAGACTCCTTCCTAGAACCTATTTCACCATATCCTGAGGGTTGTGTGTAAATTTTGTGTGAAGAAAATGAAAAAAATCCTTAAATAATTCCGGCAAATAGGTGACGTCCTGAATCAGTGTTCTTTTGTCACTTGTTTCAGTCATGCCGCATGATTCATGCCAGCTAAAAATGGATATAATTCATTAAAACCGTATTGACTTTAATATAATTTATTAATGAATCCATATTTTCGTAGAACGTTCAAATAGCTGAAGATGCGAAGTGAAAAGGATTAAAACGTCCGAGGCGTACGCGTCAGTACGTTGAGGACGTTTTAATCCTTTTCACGCAGCAGATTTAGGATTGCTTACGCATCCTGCTCCAGCATGCG
>CAIMWN010000189.1 GCA_903845155.1 Oligoflexia bacterium | reverse complement strand
CTACACTGGTCTGCGCGAACAAAACTTGAATCAATTTAAAAATGAACTCATCAACGACCAACACCATACGTCGGATGCCTTGAATGACCAAAGACTTCAGAACGCAGAATGGCTGAGTCGCTACACTTCTCGCCAAAATGATCCATTTTACCGAATGACTCGCTTTGACTCTCAATTCCAAGATACGGGCGATACTTACACGCTCCGGGTAAAGGTGCCTGAACATGAGCGCGGAAAACTGCGAGTGCAAGTGACGGGGCAAGACCTTCAACTGAATGGCATTAGATCCAACAACGAAAAAGCTGAAGTGGAACCTGGCCGGTGGATTTCTACCAGCTCTTACCAAAACTATTCTGAACGCTTTCCGCTGACGACGCCGGTAGACGGCCGTTCACTCACTACCCGCGACGATGGCGACTGGGTGGAGTTTACGGTGAAAAAATATGGGCCGAATCACCGCTTTGGTGACATCCCCGTTCATGCTAAAGCCACGGACGCTGATATGTACTCCCAATTAGACTTCCCTAGTTCGCTTCCTAAGCCCTCTCTTCTAGAGGTGAAGCCCAAGGGCACCCTCGGTTAAGACCACACCGCAGTAGCCCTTCCTGCACTATTCTGCCTACTGTTTACTTCCTTTACACACTGTCTAGATATTAATCATCAATTCAAATCATTGAGTGCGAAAAAGCTTTATTTTCATTGATGAATTCGGACAGAGAGCGCTGGCATCCTCCTTGCTTTATCTCTAAGTAAGAAGACCCCGAGTACAACCCCTAGCAAAAGGAAAATACAACATGTCAGCAGTGAAAGATCCACAACAAGGCCTTACTTTTAATTATTCAAATTTTTACCACCTCTACCGCAATGGAAAACTCCAACAAGCAGAAAGCGAAAGAACTTTAGCCAAAGGCATCGTTCTTAAATCTCACAGCCATACTGAAATCCCCAGCGTTGCACAAGCACAAGTAGTAACGACTGCTCAAACAGTAGAACTCACTGCATGGGCCAGTGGCGCAAATCACAGCGCTGCGAAACATGATCTAGCAAAAAGCTTAAAAGACTTGCGCGAAGCTCATAAGCGTCTTGATTTTTTGATGAGTGAGATCGACGAAATCCTCAAGCGCGAGTAATGTGTTGAAACGGAGAGATGACGCCTATTCTTTGTCTTTGATTTTTACTTTAATCTCGAAAGTAACTTCATTCTTCTTTAAAAACTCAGCAAGAATAGCGGCGGGATCCATTTTATCAGAAATCTTGCCCATCATCTCGGAAGTGAAATTTTGGATAAACTCTTTACGTACATTTTTAGCGCCATCCAGGATTCCAGAGACAATCTCTTTGGGCAATTTAAATTCGGTGACGAGTGAGCGCAATGCTTCTTCGGTTAAGAAAAAGGTTCCTACCCCGACGGTCATTAGTTTCTTTGCCCAAGAAAGCGATCCACCTTCATCAGCCGAATCACGGGAAGCATCGTGCTCCCCTACTTTATACTTGTACTCATCATCTTTATACTTACGTTCGTCTGAATCACTCATAATTTTTTCGCCCGCTCATAAAAGCTATTCATCATGGATGGAAGTGTGCCCTTCACAATGCCCTTCAAAATAAATCCAGGAACAGAAAAGTTGAATTCTACTTCGAGTGAATAATGAACCTTGCATTTCCCTGAACTAATTCCTTCAATCTTCCATGCACCATTATTCACCTTAAAAAACTCGCTGTCTTTCAGTGTCCAACTCACTGAACCCGCGCCTGCGTTGTGCTTCAGATTCAGGTTATAACTCATGTCCTTTGACATCATCGAGAACTCGTAGTGGCCTACGCTTTCGACGGTGCCATCGGCGCGAGTTTCGCCCGGCTTGATGGTCACCTTTTTCATGCCATCTACAAAATCAGGGTACTTTTCAAAATCAGCAACTGCTTTAAAATACTGTTCTGCACTGACTTCAAATGTGGATTCGTGTGCTGCTTGCGCCATCGCTTTATCCCCTTAAACCAAATGCCCTGTTTTAAAATGATGTTCTGTTTGAATGTAGCGAACGGTTCCGGTCTCAGAACGCATGACAATCGAATGCGAGTAAGCGCCGCCCGGAAACAAACGAATTCCGTTCAAGAACGTACCTTGGGTGACGCCCGTTGCACTAAACATTACGTTACCCTTGGCGAGTTGATGGATCGAGTAGATTTTATTCGGGTCTTCAATTCCCATTTTGCGAGCTCGCGCAATTTCATCGTCTTTCTTTAAAATTAGGCGGCCGACAAAATCACCACCTCTGCAACGAAGGGCTGCAGCTGCAATTACCCCTTCTGGTGCGCCACCGGTACCAAATAAAACATCGACTCCGCTTCCAGGTTGAGTTGTCGCAATCGCTGCAGAAACATCACCATCGCCAATGAGCCAAATACGCGCACCACTCATGCGAACTTCTTTAATCAGTTCCTGGTGTCTTGGACGATCTAAGATAATGGCGGTTAAATCAGAGACGAGGCATTTCTTTGCTTTGGCAATTTCTTTCAGATTTTGTGTCGGTGTATGATTGAGATCAATCGCGCCCATCGCTTCTGGCCCCACCGCAATTTTTTCCATGTAACAGTCGGGCGCATGTAAAAAATTTCCATCTTCAGCAATCGCAATGACCGAAATGGAATTGTTGAGCCCATTTGCGCAAATGGTGGTTCCTTCGAGAGGATCAAGTGCCAAATCAAGTCTTGCACTTCCGCCTTTTCCTACTTTTTCACCAATATAAAGCATAGGTGCTTCATCCCGTTCGCCTTCGCCAATCACTACGCGTCCATCGAATTCGATTGAATTCAACGCCTCTCTCATCGCATCTACTGCAGCTTGATCAGCTAATTTTTCATCGCCTCGACCCATGTATCTCGAACAAGAGAGGGCTGCGGCTTCAGTGACACGGACAAACTCTAACGCGAAATTTCTATTCATACTAAAGCTCCATTCAATTGGGTGGTAATCATGTTTTTAAGTGCTACTTCAGAAACCGGAGAATTTCTAATGAGCTCGATGGCCATTTCGGCAAAACGACGGTCAGGGTGCTCGTCGTATTCGATCAGTCGTGTTTCAAGTCTCACTAACCCGTGGGCATAACCTTCATCATCTTCCGCTAAGGCTTGACCTGTTTGAAGCCCCTCTTCTTGATCCCATTGCACGAACCCTTGATGAACATAGAGAGTCCAACGCGTAAAGTTTTGATCCACTGCTGAACGGTAACAAAGTAAATCCACGCCAACTGGGTTATGGTACCAAACCGTATTCGCGATTTCAGGTAACTCATAAGAGCGCAAGTGCTCACCCAAATGCTTGGGAAGAGAAAGTTCTTCCAAATGGTTGGTCAGCTCCTTGGACAGCTTCACCCACTCTGCTCCAATCAAGGTTCCTCTGATGTAGCGAACTTTGAAACGGCACGGTAGCTTCATGCCTTCTACTTTTACTGTGCCTTGACGTTCCGTGCCTACCGCGAACTCGGGGAGGTCGGCTCGATCCACTAAACGAAGTGAGAGGCCACCGAGCGAAATATCCAATACAGAAAAACTCTTAGCAAGCTCGTCATCGTGGAACTGACAAGGGGTGATGTGAAAGCGCGGCAGTTTTCTTTTTTCTGAGGCTGGTATAGTCATGATGGTTCCAATTTTGCTCCTAAATAGCGATAAAAGCAAATATGCCTTTTACAAAGCTTCGAAAAATGGGCACAATAACACACAATGGCGACCGAAACTCCTGCACCCGCGTCTAGACCCCCAATGAAAGCTAAAGACGTGGTAGAACACGCCATCATCGATGAACTTACGTTCAATACTACCCCAAATTACCTGACCCTTCTTCGCATCGTATTTGTGCCCGGTGTGATCTTCTGCCTCTGGCAGAGAACCGAACTTTGGGATTATTTAGCAGCCATTATTTTCGGTCTCGCCAGCCTGACTGATTTTCTGGATGGTTATCTCGCTAGAAAATACAAGTCAGAGACTGTTTACGGTAAGCTGATGGACCCGCTTGCAGATAAGTTTTTGGTGATCTGCTCGATGATCATGCTCCAGAATTTAGGTAGGATGCCGGCGCTTTTAGTCATGGTTCTCGTTTGTAGAGAGCTCACCATCACCGGGCTACGCGCACTCGCCAGTGCAGAAGGGGTCATTGTTGCCGCTTCACAGGGGGGGAAGTGGAAAACCGCAACTCAGATGATTGCCATTCCATGCCTCATGCTTCCGGACCCATTTGGTATTCCCTTTTATAAAATTGGCCTTTATTTGACCTATTTTTCGATAGCGCTTAGCCTTTGGTCCGCAAAAGACTACATGGTAGGATTTTTCCAAGGCTTAAAAAAAACCCGCGAGATTCGCAAACAAAATAAATTAGCGAAAAAACTCGCCAAGAAACTTTCCAAGAAAAAACGCCGCCGCCTTCTCTAGCCGCAGATTCGCCATGATCAATTTTCTGCTTTGGGGGGAAACCATTTGGTTTCAGGCAACTTCATCTCGTGATTGATAAACCGAGCCATCACGAATAAGTAATCACTTAAGCGATTTAAGTAGCGAATCACTTCGTCACGAACGGGTTCACGGGTCGCGAGGTCTACACAATCGCGCTCGGCTCTTCTCACAATAGTACGGGCAAGGTGCGTAGCGGCCCCTGCACTTCCCCCGCTCGGGAGGATAAAGTTCTTCAGCGGCTCTAGCGTCGCTTCCATTTCATCAATTTCGTTTTCCAGACGCTGGATCTGCCCTTCTTGGAGAAGTGCACACGAATTTTTGGCGCCTGGCTGGGTGGCTAATTCGGCGCCGACCTGAAAAAGCTCGTTTTGGATGCGCACCAAGCGGACTTGGATGGTCTCCGGCAAGAGATCAGTCTTGAGTGCGGGGGGAAGAAAGGAAAGTGCCATTCCTATCGTCGAATTCGCCTCGTCCAAGGTGCCGTAGGTCGAAACCCGAGGGTGACTTTTTTTCACTCTACTGCCGCCAAAGAGAGATGTTTCACCTTGGTCACCGGATTTGGTATAGATTTTCATAGTTTAAGCTTAGCCCGCCCGAAAACCCACTGCAATAAATTCTTGACTAAGATTGGGGAGAGACGTTATACCCATTAAACCAATTCTTTGTGAGTGCGGGAATAGCTCAGTTGGCTAGAGCGCCACGTTGCCAACGTGGAGGTCGAGGGTTCGAGCCCCTTTTCCCGCTCCATTAAATTTTTGGCCTTCTCACGAAAAATCAAAAACACCCAATCAATATAAACACTTAAAATCATTGAAGATCAAGATTCTGGTTTTATCACAGGCTACCCTAAAGCCGCTTGCATGACTCCTGCTCCCTTCCAAATCCCTGCCACCGGCGTTTCAATTCGGAAAATTTTCTCAATGTTCGAATTTCTCGAACTCTGAATCAATTTTCTCTCCGTTCGAATTTTCAGGACTAACCCACTGGAAAGAGAGCAGAAAAAATGGAACAGAAAAACACGTCCGGAAATCATGGCTTAATCATACGCCATTTAAGATTGCGGGCAAAACTGACCGTTCGAAAGTGTGCGCAAAGAATTGAAAAGAGTGTCGGATGGATCAGCGAAATAGAAAATGCCATGGGCAAAGCTCGCCTGAGCGAGCAAGAATTCAACCGGATTGTTGAACTACTCGATGGCAAAAAGCATCGCAAAATGTTTAGAACTTGGGTGGCCGGTGACAAGAGGCGCGAAACCATCAACACCACTTTTGATGGTGCAGTACTCAAATTTATTCGGACGAAAAAACAATTCCGATTAAAAGATGCGGCTCATGTAAGCGGATTATCCGTTTCAACCCTCTCAAAAATTGAGTCTGGTATTTCAGTCGTTAGTGTCGATTTAAGAAACAAAATCATGATCGCTTACGGGTACCAACCATCCAGCTTTAAGAATCTCAGCACTGACCCAGCGCGTTCAAAAGTCGTGCCTTTGAGGTTCAAACTAGAAATCCTGATGAAGCAAATGTCGGAAACAGACCTCGAAGCAATCTTCACTTACGTTCAGTCACTAAAAACCAATAAGCAACCCACTCAAATCTAAAACAAGGAGAAAATCATATGTACGATTTACTGGTAAAATTAATGCTCATCGCAGGCCTCGCAGAATTCGGAATCACACTTGCACACGTTGAAAGTTGCCATTCACGCCGGTGCGTTCAGGAGATTGAACGCCACTCACGGGACATACTGAATGTGGATTGGAAACCGATTTCAGTTTTTCCGGAAGTTGGGAAGAGGTTTCGATAGAAACATTTTGCAGGAATGGGACTAAATCTTGTAGAATAGACGCATGGTAAAACGGTTCGATAAACGAAAATTCATGCTTTTGGCGATTGAAGAAATGAGGAAATCTGTTTCGGAACCGCGCAAAGATAAGTCGAACCCAAATGTAGGTGCGGTGCTTGTTTCACCCAATGGAACACTCATCGATAGTGCTCATCGTGGAGAAATGCGCGATGGAGACCATGCCGAATACACTCTTCTAGAACGCAAGAAACGAAGCTCTAATGTTACCGGCCACTACCTTTTTGCCACACTTGAGCCCTGTGCTCCAGGCGCACGCAAACATCCTAAGCTCGGATGTGCCGAACGAATCGTTAATGCACGCATTAAGAAAGTTTGGATCGGTATTGAAGATCCAGACCCGACAGTTGATCGAAAGGGCATCCAATACTTGTTAGATTCCGGTATCGAAGTAGAAATGTTCGACGAAGATTTACAAGAGCTTATCATCAAAGAGAACAGGGCATTCCTTTCTCAAGCTAAAAAACGAGTCCTTGGTGGAAAAACAAACAAGCTCGCCTCGCTCACGCCATTAGAAGATATGATTTCGAATGCAACACTTGATGAGTTTTCAGTAGATGCGCTAAAGCATTACATCATTCGTGCGAATCTTAAAATGAATCCAGAAAGTAAAGAATTTAAATCTCTGCTAGAGAGGCAGCAGTTTGTTCAGCGTGATTCAAAAGCAAAAAAACATAGACCAACTGGGTTGGGAATTTTACTTTTTGGAAAAGATCCAACCTACCGTTTTCCACAGGCAGTTTTTAAAGTTGAGGCACGTCACGGTAAAGGTGAGCCAGAGTTGCATGACTTCGCTGATGCCTTGGTACTCATCCCTGATAAAATTGAAGACTGGCTAAAGCGCACGCTCTCGTCAACTATCTCACGAAAAGGGTTTGCTCGCACCACTTCATACTCCTATCCGACAGAAGTTTTGCGCGAAGCAACTATGAATGCCCTTGTCCATCGCGACTACGACATAAAGGGTGCAAAGTCATATTTCGAAATCAACAACGAAACCATCACCGTAAAAAGCCCTGGGTTGCCGGTGGCACCAATATTACTGAAAGATTTTCAAGCATTCAAGGCCCCGTCACTCAGTAGAAATCCTAAAATTATGTCCGTCTTCAGTAAGATGGGATATGTCGAGGAAAGAGGTATCGGGATGTTAGAAATGAAATCACTTCCCGAAAAGCATCATTTGCCAAAACCCGAAGTCAGTTGGCAAGCCCCCTATCTGACAATTTCATTTCCACGCAATGATACATTTGTAGAGTCGATTATGGAGCCAAATAAACTAGGCAAACTGAATGAAGAGGAACGCCTCGGTATTATTTTTGTCCGAGATACTGGCGAAGTAAGTAAAACAGATTACGCTAAGCGCTTTGCATTTAGTGATAAAAAAGCACAGAGACACTTAGGGAAATTTTTAACCTTAGAGATCGTAAGATCCAAAGGAAAAGGTCCGACGACGAAATATGTCTTCAAAAAGGCCAGGCGACAATCTGGACAATAATCTGGACAGCATGTCCAGATCGTTTTCTTCTATTTTCAAGCTGTTTTTGATGAATATTTCCAAATTTTAACTTCTTTTTAATCAATTAATTGTAAAGCCATTTTCCCAAATCTTTTCAAACCGTGCTTTATACTTTGTTACGACTTCTGGCGTCGATAAATAGACCTGATTTTCGTTATTTTTGAAGGCCGCGCCATTTGTATAATTGAAAGAACCGGTCTCCATAATTTTACTATCTACGATGATGAATTTATTGTGCATAATTCCCTTTTGCCGTCCATATCGTACGTTAGCGCCCGCTTTTAGTAGCAGGGGAACGAGAGTGCTCCTACCCTTAGCTTCACGGCGATCAACAAGGATTCTCACCTTTACCTTCTTGGATTGGATTAGAATTTCGTGAACAAGTTTATCCAAATTAATATCGAAGATAGCAATATCCAAGGACTCTTTTGCACTCTGAATAAATTTGATGAGTTTTATATTGCATGGCTCTCCTGGGGTGAAGCAAACCTCATTGGCGACAGGAGCCTTCACGTTAGCTTCATCGATATATTGAACGACATCAGTTAAAACTCCTGACTTATGGGAACGAGCTTGAGCGGAATCACACACCACTAAAAACAAAATAATGTGCGAGAACATAACGAAAAAGTGTAACATATAAAATACCGTAACTTCCGTGTCATTAATAAACTGAAGTAAGAAATGGCCCAGACGTTCGGGAGCTCTGCAGGAGGATAATGTTCTTGCAGGTAACATTAACAGGCTCCAGAAAAACT
>CAIMWN010000188.1 GCA_903845155.1 Oligoflexia bacterium | reverse complement strand
TCGAGGCCTTCTTCAGCAAGAAATAGGAATAGCGCAGGCGATCCTAATTTACGCACCTCATGGAACTATTCCTAAAACGACGAGCGGCAAGCTTCAGCGAAATAAATGTAAAACGGATTGGTTAGCCGGGAAATTACCTTCCATTAAAATGGATCGCGGAATGGTGGAGTCTGGGTCGTAGGCTTTACTGCCAAACTCATCGCTAGTGCATTTCTGATATCAGCTTCTGAATCATCGACCACGCGATCGATCAGTCCCAACCTCTGCATTATTTTGATAAAATAGTACCCGGCATCAATCTGATACCAGCGGATTCCATAGCGGGCATTCTTGGGTGAAGCATGATGATTATTATGCCAGCCCTCTCCCCACATCATCAGACTTAACCATGTTGAATTTCGGCTTGTATCGGGCGTATCAAAAAGCCTTCTTCCAAAACGGTGGGAAATGGAGTTCACCGTAAAGGTAATTTCCCACAATAAAACAGTAGGAACAAAACATCCCCATTCCACATATTCCCATCCACCGACCAACCCTAAAACAAGCGGATGAAGGAAAAACAAAGTGGGAATCATTCGGTCGAGCCAACAAAGTTCAGCAGGCCATTCGGCCCATATTTTTTTTGCTTCCTCTTCGTGAACATAACTCTCGGGATCAAAACGCCAACCGATATGAGCATACCAAAAACCACTCACGAGGGGAGAATGGGGATCGCCGGTCTTATCGGTATAACGATGGTGCATGCGATGATGACAAACCCAACGACGAATGGCCCCTTGGCCCGCAAGACCTCCACAAAGCGCCAACAAAAAAGTGAGGATACGATTTGCATGAAACGCACGATGGGAAAACAAACGATGATATCCCACCGATATGCCAAGCGCCTGAATCAAATAGGTGATCAGAAACAGCACTAGCGTCTTAGGAGTGAGAGGATAAATGAACATCAGCGCGATCGCAGCGATGTGATAAACTGGCATTGCAATTCGATGACCCCAAGCGAGGCGGTTTGCTAACTTCATTTACTTCGTTCCTTTTTGATTATAGCTCATGTTATAATCTTGCAGCCCATTGAAAAACAGGTTTTGGGCTTTGTGTGTGACCAGCTAGTACCGGCCAAAAGTTACGCTCATAGTCTTCCAAAAATATAGCTACCAATTGCTGGCCGAATTCTGCCGAAGCCAGGCGGGGTGCTCCGGTATAACCAAGATGAGGCTTCATTTTGTTCCAATAATAGCCATCAGCACCTAACAGCAGTTCATTAGAAAAATCTTTAAAACCAAGTACCTTCGTTACTCCAATCAGCACCTTCCACAAAAAAGAAATAGTGCGCCCGGGACAATCCGGAAGACTCCTATAGATAGGGAGCACTTTACTAGGATCCAAGGCCATCATGATCGAGGTTTCGACGAGCCCTGCATGAAAATCTTTCGGTAGTTCGTTGATCCATTTTTCACCATAAGTTTTATCGGGAATAAAATTAACAAAAGGCCGAACCCACTCGGGTTGATAATCCCTAAATCGCTGCATCACTAAATTAAATGGGTTATAGGTTGGAATTTTTTTGTTTTGGAAGTACCGAACTCCCGATTCGATCGCTGCGGCATGTGATGGAGCGCCATGAAAGGTCATCCATAATACAAAATCGGTCTCCTCACTTTTCACTTTTTCACAGGTCTTGAGAATAATTTTTCTCATTTCAGCGAGCGGCGTGTGAATACTTTCTTTGCCAGGTGCGGGGCTTGAGCCTTGATGAATTTCATAAATCTGAAATGTGAAGCTCGATCCCTTTTCGGTTATTTTTTGGCGAAACCCATCAAAAAGGCCCATGCTGATATAATAATCATTTTTCAAAGTAAGGTGCGGCCCATGATACTCTATGGGGTTTACAAAAATAACTGCAACTTTTTTATCCTTCAACACCATCATACTTGGATGATAACAGCCTTTTTAGTTTCAAAAAATGAAAATTCAAATATAAAAAATATCTCTGACGCCGGAAAACCTCCGCAGTACTGCCTACGAGCACAAAAAATAAACGGAATCAATTTATTCTGCAAGCTCATTGGCCGAGATTGGCACGGCCCCCGTATTGTTATATCCTTTCTTGTTATATCCTTTCTGTATAAGAAATAATTGATTACTTGGCCCATTGTGCGCTATCATTCAACTCTGTGAAAAACCCACCAATCATAACAACCTTGAGGTCTATTTACTTTTCCGCATGTGTGGTGGCTAGTTTTTCACTTGCTTCTGCCAATGCTCATGCCCATGGTGGCAATATCGAATGCCTTGCCATCCTTGCGAACTCGTCAAATCCCACTCTCGCATTTAACCGTTTCATGAGTGATAAATACCCCAAATTATCCATTGTGCTCAAAGACCCAGATCAGTTTTTTTCTACGATGCGAGAACGGTTTCACGCCTATCGCGCCATTCATATTAACGATCCTTACATGTTCGACTACAGCGAAATTGGAATACCACTCGTGGCCGACATCGCCACCAATCTTGATCGAAAAATTCTGGAATTGCAAAATAACTCAAACAGCAGCATTAAACCGCGCGAAATCATTGTTGCCACTCAATATTTGCGTAAGCTCAAAGAAGAAAGTCAGAGAATTTTAAGCAGAGGTTCGGTTGGATACATTGAACTAATGCACTTTCAATATTTTTACTCCCGTGCCATCGGGCATTTTGACACACATGGCTTTCGTGCAATTGACCGCTGGTTTCTTCCGCTTGATCGATCGCTGGAGGGTTATCAACAATTATCAATTGACCAAGAATATTCACTCTACATCGATCAGCGATTTTCAGTGTTTCAAAAAACAACAACATCAGAAGGCTTTAATGCTGCTGCCAGCAGTTTTGCCAATGCATTTAGTGACCCCGTTGAACTGAGGCAAATCTGGGTACCAACGAATGTGGCCCTTGAACGGGATATCTTTATGCGAATGATGTTTAAGGACATTCATTTTATTGGTGTCACCTACGATCCCATCCTCGCAGACGGTTTTTTGCGCCCTGGTGGAGACTTCAATATGCATGATGTTCGCCATGAATCTGCGAAATTTTTTGAAAAAGAAAACTACATTAACACCAATCATTTAAATGAATACCAAATACAACAAATGAACAAAGAAGTAGATCGTTGGGCATTGGAGTTAGCTTACGAGAATTCTCAGATTAAAAATCATGACTTAAAAGAAGCTGTAAACCATTTAGCTTTTAACTTCCACCACGATCGTGGCTATCCTCTGATTCCCTCAGTTTTTCTCAACAGAGATAAAAATTTAACTGCTTACTTGCTTTACCATGCGATGATTATTGGAAATCAAGGCATGCCCTTTCCCTTTCCTGCCATTAACCTGCAGCGTGCGAGTAAATGGCTAGAGAAGTTTTGGAATGAGCGACTTTCGGATGAAGTAAAAGTAGTGCATCAAAAAGTGGCACCACAGAGCTAGTTTGGGAGATCCCTTCACGCCCGTATGCGATTCCTAATAATGCGGGAAACCGGCTTTAACAGCAATTCAAGTAAAATGGCGAACTTCACATGAAACGTAACCCAAACTTCAGCTTTTCTGCGCGAGATTCCTCGCATAATGGAGGCGGCCGCTGACTGAGCACTCGCTTGAATCCATTTTGGAATAGCGGCCGGATGAGGCCCCTCAGGGTGAAAAACACCTGAATTGTCGACTCGGTGAATTTCGGTATCGACAAAACCTGGGCAAACCAAAGTGACAGAAACCCCTTTCTCCGCCATCTCCATCCGAAGACATTCAGCAAATGCCCTTACCGCAAATTTACTTGAGCAATAGGGGGACGCTCCATATATTGCAAGGTAGGAGTTTCCGCTTCCAATGATGGCAATCTGTCCTTTGCTTTTCTTCAACTCAGAAAGAAACGGGCGAATCGAATTCATCACCCCATAAAAATTAACATCAAATTGGCGACGATAATCATTTTCGTTGAGATCCTCAAAACGGCCTGACAGGGAGAATCCCGCATTTGCGACCACCAAGTCCAGTCCACCTTCATGGGCCGCGAGCCAATGTTTAACTTGTGTAAACTCATCTGAGTGTTTGACATCAATACAAAAGAATTTTGCCAAGCCTATTGATTTTGGATCAAGTTCTCTTTCAATTCTTTCAAGACGGTCGAGCCGTCTACCGCAAAACAACACCCGCCAGCCCTGTGCACGATATTGTTTTGCCATCTCATAACCAATTCCAGCAGTGGCTCCAGTGATCAATACAGTTTTCATTTCAATATCTACTCCTTAACGTTATGACTCAAACTCATATTTCGAGAACATAGTCATTCCGGCCTTATACCCGCTTTTCACCACGTCTGCGAGTTTTTTAGGGTTGAGCGAAAAGTGGTCAGTCAAAAATGTTTTGGTATCAGACGGGTCTGGATGAATGGGAATGATGTCGATGTCTCTTTGCTGATGAAGTTCATTTTCCAAAATTTCCATGATTCTTCGAATGGTATCTTTGGGTAGTTCCGCCTCTTTGCAATAATGGAAAACCGAATTCATTGCATTCTTTTTCGACAAATACGATTGGTAAGTCGAATTGATTTTCTGCTCAATCATGATGTAGATCGACTGAATCACAATTGCAGGTAACCCGAGCTTGGTAAGAGAACCTACTTCCCGCACAAAACGGTAGGGCTGATGGGTGTAACTCGTCAGCACTAAATCCGCCCCCGCATCGACCGCCACGTGAGTAGAAAGCGTTTCTCTGATTTCTCCATCAATAAAAAAATGAGGCTCACCATTTTCATCTGAAATTGGGTACGGAGCGAATACAACCGGAAGAGCGGTACTCGCTGCGACGGAATCAGAAATTTTTACATGTGTTTGATATAAGCAGCGAGGATCATGTGGCGGCGGAGCATATTGATTTTTTCCGAACACTACTTTTCGCGAATCATTCAGTTGTGTGCCCACAATGAAGAGTTCGGGTTTATAGTCTTCAAAGCGATTGGAAGGCATGACTTCTTCTCGCATAAATTGCTCGAGTCCTTGCGTCGAGAAAAACCCGGTCATTTTTAGCCAACGAAGCTGGAGCAAGGATGGAAATTTTCCATCCATCAGCGATCCCATGACATTTTTTAACATCAAAAAATTACTCGCCTGCTCTTTCGCAATTTCGGGGCGAATCTTAAACATGGTCCCGTAAGTCAATCGTGGAAGCGGCCGAGGGTGGAAGCGCGGATCGTCGAGGGCAGCTTGCCCCAAAAAAGATGCAGAGATGTTTTCAAGGCTATATCCTGCAGCAAGAACGCTTGCGATGAATGAACCCCCGCTTGAACCCACATAGGTTTGAATAGAGCGCGGTCCTGGTTCAATATGATTTTGATCAGTTTTTAACCCGGCGTAAAACTCAAACCCATTCTCTTTGAGCGCATACGCGACACCAATGTGAAATGCAGCGGCTTTGCTGCCTCCGCCCGAAAGGACTAACGCAATTTTTTTCTTCTTGGGAATGCGTGCTTTAGGTGATGCCACCATTTTAGTCTGCCCCTATTTATTTACTCAGTTTCAATAAGAATACTTGAATTTTACTGTTTGGGAAATAGAATGGTAAAATGGCAAGCGATATCAATAGCGACGGTTGGGTACCCCTCGTGGAGTTCTCTGTGAAGAAAGGGATCAGCCTTTCCACACTGCGCCGTTATATTAAGGCCAACAAAATTCCGTGGAAGCTACTCGAGGGCCGTTATTTAGTCATGGACGATGGCACTTTTACCGCTCCACGCGACCATAATCCTGCACAAACTCCAAAAGATGTTGAATCGAGACTTAAAAACATTGAAACAGAGCTTATGGCTGCAAACGAAGAGATTGCGGAGTTGAAGACACTTGTTGCATTCTATGAAGAGAAATGGTCACTCCAATTAAAAAAATAATTTATAGAGTTGGTTTTTACTTCGTCATAACCCTGCTCGTTACTTCCGAGTTTGCCCACGCTACTCCCGAGCTTGATCGTGTTTATCAATTAGAATCGGTCGGTTGGTTAAAACCTTACGACAATGTGGATGGTATTTTTACCGAATTCTTAGATGAGCAATACACCAAATATTTTCAGGCACAAAATCGCTTCAGCATTAAAAAACTAAATGGTTTGGAAGCGGTTTTTAAAAACAGTAAGACGCCGTATTATCAACTCATTGAACAGGCTCAGGTTTTAAAAAGCATCGCTCAAAAATTCAGAGTAGAATCACTCATTCGCACTAAAGTTTCGAAAGAGGGCGAAACGTATCGCTTCGTATTGCAATGGGTTTACGCTCCACGCGGCGATGTCCTTTCCCAATTTGAATTTAGGTATGTAGATCCAGGCAAAGAAAAAGGCCTGGTCGATAGCGATTTACCTGAAGCACTCCAAAAAGCTTTAGATCAGCTCATCACAAAACTACCATTTTTGGGCCAAATAACAGGTATTGAGGGTGACACGATCACTGTAAATTTAGGAAGAGCTCAAGGTGTTTCTTCCCATGAAATTCTCGTTCTTTATTCTTTACAGGGAGTAAAACGTCATCCGATTGAAAAGACCATTGAAGAATGGCGTTGGCAGCCCATCGGTAAAGCGCAAATTGAAAACGTAGAAGACTCCATTTCCTTTGCAAAGGTAATCGAGACCGAACCAGGACAAACCGTCGCTCGTTTTCAAAAAATTAAAGAAATTTTGCCCGCGCCTGTTGATCCTCAAAAAGTTGCAGAAATAGTTCAGAAAGAATCACCCCGCTTGGGTTGGGTCGCAGGCAATCTCGGTTTCGGATCGTACTCGCGGGATGTAAGTGCTTCAAACGGAACTGTTGGACGAACCGGAAGTGGTTTTGCGACTACATTTGAAGTGGAAGGTCAGCTATGGTTGAATTCAAGATGGCTCACTCAAGCATCACTCAGCACTGCGATGACGAAATACAGTCCAAATGATTTAACAACAGGCGCCAGCACTGGTACTAGTTATAGCGGCAGCGCTTCTCAATTTAGAGCGGCAGCGGGGTATGCATTTTTTCCAGCCAAAACCATTTTTGACCCAATTGGTTGGGTTCACGCGGGCCTCAAATCTACCAGCTACTCTCTTCCCGCCCAAGCAGCGGATCTTACCGGCAATAGTAGTATGACGAGCATTTTTGTTGGCGTAGGGGGAGAAATCCCTATGAATGAGCGCTATTCCGCACAACTCGGGATTGACTTAGGCTTGATTAAAATGGCCTCTCAGACAAGCCCAAGCTACGGGGATGTGGGTTCATCAGCAGATCTTATGCTTTCGGCAGGTGCCACCTATCGGTATAACGATCGAATTTTCTTGAGACTATTGCTGAAGGTCAATTCGCAAAGCATGGATTTTCCGGCCGGAGAGAGTGTTTCTCAAAAAATGTTTAGCCTATCTCCGTCCGTCATGTATTATTTCTAGCAATCATGTCAGACACAAAGAAGAAGATCCTCGCTCAAATTGAGTCATTGATTCAAGAACTCGAGAAACACAATTACCAATATTATGTTTTAGATGATCCGCTCGTAAGTGATGCGGAATACGATACCATTTTTAGGAAGCTGCAGAAACTCGAACACGAACATCCAGAGTTCAGGCTTCCCCACTCCCCCACTCAGCGAGTGGGCGGTAAAGCTCTTGATCAATTCAAAAAAATTAAACACGGTGTCCCCATGCTTTCATTGGCGAATGCACTCACTGAAGAAGAGTTTCTCGCTTTCGATGAGCGGATTCATAAGTTTGTTGATTCGCCAAAAGACGAGGACCTACAATATTTTGCAGAACTTAAATTTGATGGTCTATCGATCAGTTTGATTTATGAAAATGGAACGTTGGTAAAAGCTGCAACTCGTGGAGACGGGGAAGTGGGTGAAGATGTGACTCAAAACGTGAAAACGATTCGATCCATTCCTCTCAAACTCCACAGCCAAAATCCGCCAAAAAAGATTGAAATTCGCGGAGAAATCGTCTTTTTCATTAAAGATTTTGAGGCCTTGAATCGTGCTCAATTAAATCAAGGGGATAAAGTCTTTGCAAATCCTAGAAATGCCGCTGCAGGTTCGCTCAGGCAGCTCGACTCCAAAATTACGGCCACTCGTCCATTGAAAGGTTTTTTTTATGGATTGGGGGAAGCGGAAGGATATACTCTTCCTAAAACCATTGCAGAATTTGAAGACGAACTTCGTACCTGGGGTCTTCCCGTAGCCACCTGGAAAAAAATATGCAAGGGTCCAAAGCAAGTTCTTCATTTTTACAAAGAAATTGAGGGAGTGCGAGACGACCTCCCCTTTGAAATTGATGGCGTGGTAGTCAAACTCAACTCGTTTGCCGCTCAACAAGCGGCTGGTTTTATTTCTCGCTCTCCCCGTGGAATGATTGCCTTTAAATATCCACCTAAAAAAAGCGTTACCTTAATTGAGGACATTCAAATTCAAGTGGGGAGAACTGGCGCACTGACACCGGTGGCTTTGGTGACACCGGTGAATGTCGGTGGCGTGATGGTAAAGAGAGCGACTCTTCATAATCAAGACGAAATTGACAGAAAAGATATCCGCATCGGTGATCACGTAGTCATTCAACGAGCAGGTGATGTCATTCCTGAAATTGTAGAAGTTCTGAAAGAAAAAAGGCGTGGTGATGAACGCAAATTTAAGATTCCTGACCACTGCCCCATTTGTGGATCAAAAGTAACTAAACCGGAAGGTGAAGCGGTTACCCGTTGTGTAGCGAGAAACTGCGTCGCAAAATTGAAAGAACACATCAAGCATTTCGTTCAAAAAGATGCAATTAACGTAGATGGCTTGGGCGACAAAATCGTCGAGCAATTGGTGGATGCAGGCCTCGTGAAAAAACTTTCTGATCTATTTCAGCTCGAATTTGATGAAGTACTCGCACTAGAGGGTTTTGCTGAGAAATCTGCGCACAAACTCTTAAACGCAATCGAAACTGCAACTTCACCAGAGCTCTATCGGCTTATTTTTGGCTTAGGAATTCGCCATGTCGGTGAATCCACCGCAAAACTGCTCGCACAGAAATTTAAATCTCTTTCCAAACTCAGCGAAGCCTCTGAAGAACAACTACTAGAAGTGGGCGGTATTGGCGAGGAAATGGCGAAATCGATTCTAGAGTATTTTGCGGATTCCATCCATCAAAAGGAACTCGCAGAACTTTTAAAGACACTGACTCCTATCGAACCTAAGAGTTCAACTGCAACTCCAGTATTTAAAGATAAAATATTTGTTTTGACAGGAACACTTCCAACATTGAGTCGTGGCGATGCAGGAAAACTCATTGAAGACCGCGGTGGAAAAGTATCTTCATCAGTTTCCAAGAAAACAGACTTCGTACTCGCCGGTGAAGAAGCCGGCTCTAAGTTAGACAAGGCACAAGAACTTGGCGTAAAAGTAATTTCGGAAGAAGAATTCCAGAAGATGTTGAAATAGGAACTGGTTTATGGCGCAGGCCCAACCGGGACGATCTTTTTTAAACCTTTTCTTTGGCCTTCAGCTTCCGTTCCCATAAATCTCTAAACGTAATATAGAGCTGGATGAATTGGCTGATCTTAAATTTACTGGCGGTATTCGATGCTGAAATGCGCTGTAACTCATTAATTTTGGATTCAAGTAAACGGGTCTTTTCAATGGGAGGACGTTTTTCGATTCCATTAAAATAGTGCTGATAAAGCTGGTGGGTCTGATCCATTAAAATCTTAGTGTCGTGAATTTTTTGATCAATTTCTGTGGAATCCAGACTCTCGGTAATGAGTTTCTTCGGAATGAGACCTGCACTTTCATCAGACTCATCTTCATCCTCTTCCCAAAAACTTTTGCGTTTTTCGTCATCCATTGCCATAGACAAATTATATATGAAAATTAAATCGCCGCCTACTCGACAGAACTGAGAATAGCTGACCCGGCCGCGTGCTATTGAATATTTGGCCCCAATTCGACAGTTTATTGACTAAATTCGAATTACTTAAGTAGTCATATTTTTTTACCGACAATGAGTCTGTATGAATAAACACATTCTTTTATTGGTATGCCTTAGTGTCCTCAGCCAAGTTAATTTTGCGTTTGCGCTGGATCCGCCTCCGGCGAGTACAACTCTTGAAAAGTGCGATCAATATGGTCCGAAACAGCCTAGCGCAAATGTTGAAAAGTATGAAGGTTGCTACGAGAAAGCTCAAGAAGAAATCATTAAACAACAAACGGCTTATGATGCTTTCAAAGTGCAGAGAGATCAAACTCAAGCTCAGATCTATAAAATGACTGGTGACCCGAGCGATGAAAACTCCGTCAACTTACTCCATGATCTTGCCGCAAAAGTTGCAAAGATTAAGACCGATGATCCAAAAAATCCAAATTATACCAATTATATAAATTTACAAAAAACTCTTGATGCGGAAAATAAAAAATTTGATGATCTTCTCGCAACGAAAGCAACACTAGATGCAAACATCAACACCACGAAAGCGAATCTCGATGCTGCCACTGCGTATGACGTACCCGACTTTAAATCCTCGATACGACAATTTAAACGAGCTAACAGAGCTACCGATCAAGCAAACCAAGACGCTGCTGATGCAGCTGCTGCCCTCGGTGATAACGTCGCCATTCAAAAAACTCAAAATGATAAGCTGTTAAGCGGCAGCGCGAATCATATTCGCAAGGCCAATCTAAAAGCTGCCCAAAAAGCGAATGCAAGTATCGGATCTACACCGGCTTCAACCGTCGTCAACCCAATTGAAAGCTCAACCGCCGTTGCAAACCCAACCACCGTTACAAGTTCAACTACGATCATACCAGCCGTAGATTCAGGATTTAAAACAAAATGCGAATCTTATGGAGGTAGTGTTGGCGACACTATTTTTAACAACAAGCCCACATGTAAAATTGGAGACGTTTCTCTAGGTTATAACGAAGTAAACGCCATTTTACCTGTTTTCGATCCAAAACATGTGAAAAACATTAAAGACGAATCTCTTCTCTTCACCGCCTACCAAAATCGCAAAAGCGGTGCAAACTGCAATCCAGCTATCCTGGCCGACATGGACACTGCTTGTGCAGACTTAGGGAAATCGATGGGGGAAGATGCCCAGATTATTCAACACAAAAGCTATTGCGTTGCCGCTAAAGGCATTACTGACTTCGATAAAGCTGAGCCACTGATTTCAGCGGAGGCCTACTGCAAAGGACCCATCGTAGATGGAAAAATTACCCCACTCGCCGAAAAACTTGGAATCACTCCAAGCTCTGGGGCTTCAAACGGCTCGAGTGATCCAATTGTGAGTAACTCAAAGTCAGTGGCAACTGGTCAAAACACCTCTGATTGCGATGCCGCAAAAGCAGAAATTGTTCGGGCGATACTCAAAAATCCAAAAATATTTGCTCAGCTCAATACACTCGCTGCTCTTAAAATGGCGTACCGCCTCAGCTCCGCTGCACCCGCTAAAAAGACAATTGAGCAGTTTGTTAATTCCGGCGCATTTAAAGACCTTAAAAGTGATGCTGCGACTCAAGCAACAGCTGACATTGCTAAGATTTACAAAAACAACGGCATGAGTGGCGATGCAGTAACCGTAGATAGCATCATCAACCCAAAACCGGGCACATTCAGTTATCTAAACAGTAAAACAAGATTAGACAATGCCCACTCATCTGCCATGATTCTACTTCTCAAAAATCAAGAAGGTACTGACAATAAAACTATTCCTGATTCACTTCGTTTTGATTTAAGTGATGCGGCAGCGGTCTGGGCACAGGATAAAGTAATCGCTGATAATAAAGCCGACGCTACTTTTGCCGACAAAGGTGCTAGCAGAAATTTGCTAAATTTCTCTACACAAGTCTGTCAGCTAATGAAAGACAAGGCCTGTAGCAACGGCAATGGAGGCCTAGATAAAGGTGCCATCACAAAACAAGCAAATGAACTCAATGATAACATCAACAAAGGCATTCAAGACGCGGCTGCAGCTGCAATTGCAGACAAATCAGTAAATGCGGCTTGCTTCAAAGATGCCAGCGGCAAAACTTGTGAGGCCACAAAACCGATCTTAGGCGCGCAATCGATAGCGGACGTTAAAAACTCGCTGTGCGAATTTGTTGGCAAGAGTTCGCTTACAGGAAAAGACAGCAAAGCGTTTACGATCGACAACTCGAAAACAAAATTGGATAGTGATGGTTTTTTGAATATCACCGTATCTAATCACGCTATTTAAATGGAGTTACGCCGGAGCCCTAGGACACGCAGCTGAAACCGCCCGCTTCCACTCCAAATGTCTTTTTGTACGAGTGTTCGTGTCCATTGTTGACTCAAACTGACGCTCAAGTTTCCACACTTTTTTAATTTCATTAAGTGAAGTCCACACGCCCACTCCCAAGCCCGCAGCAAAGACAGCGCCAAGGGAGGTGGTTTCCGTGAAGACCGGACGTTCAAGGTTACATCCAACTAAATCGGCTTGAATTTGCATCAATAGATTATTTTTGCATGCACCGCCATCAACATTCAGTGCTTTCAAGCGCCCACCCATATCTTGTTCCATGGCGAGCAATAAATCTACATTCTGAAAGGCAATGCCTTCGAGCGCCGCCCGTGCAATGTGAGCCTTAGTACTCCCTCGGGTGAGCCCTGAAATCACCGCTCTCGCATTCGGATCCCAATAAGGTGCTCCCAGCCCCGTAAACGCCGGGACAAACATCACGCCTTCGGTAGAATTCACACTGCTGGCAAGCGCCTCAACATCGCTCGCTTTTGAAATAATTTGCAAACCATCTCTGAGCCACTGTATCGTGGCGCCCGCCATAAATGCACTTCCCTCGAGGGCGTATGTGGTTTCAGCGTTTTGATCAGTCCACGCAATGGTCGTTAAGAGTCTATTTTTACTGATTTGAATCTTCTTACCAATGTTCATCAGCAAAAATGCGCCAGTCCCGAAAGTGCATTTCGCCTGTCCTTCTTCGATACATGCTTGCCCGAGCAATGCTGATTGCTGATCGCCAATCATCCCAGTTACAGGAATCCCATCTGGCAATCCTTTTACGTTTTTTGTTGAACCAAAATTTCCAAAGGAGGGTTTTATTTCCGGCAGAATATTTTCACTTACATTAAATAGCGTTAAGAGTTCAGCATCCCACTTCTGATTGCTCAAATTCAGAAGCATCGTGCGCGAAGCATTGGAGGGCTCAGTGGCGTGCGCAATGCCAGCGCTCAACCTAGCGAGCAAAAACGATTCAATCGTTCCAACCGCTAGCACTCCCCTTTTTGAAGCCTCCTTCACCGCAGAATTATTTTTTAACATCCATTCTAATTTGGTAGAGGAGAAATAAGGGTCTAACAGTAAGCCCGTTTTCCCCTGAATCATGGATTCAATTTTTTGTGCCCTTAACTCTTCACAGCGGTCCGAGGTTCTTCGATCTTGCCACACAATTGCTCTAGCTAATGGCTCACCGGTAAGCTTATTCCAAAAACAAATAGTTTCTCTTTGATTAGTGATGCCGATCGCAATAATATTTTTTGCGTCCACTTTTGCAGTGACCACCTCGATACCCGCCTGGACACTTCCCCAAATTTGATTAAGGTCGTGCTCTACCCACCCCGGATTCGGAAAATATTGTTCAAAGGGCGTTGCGTGTTCGCACACTGGATTTAGATCTGTATCCATCACCAGTACTTTGCTGCTCGTCGTGCCTTGATCGATGGCCAATATATAATTTTTACTCATGTGAAGAGTTTAAGCTTTTCGTCTAACACATGCAATTTATGGAAAATACTTCGCATCCAAGAAATGCCAAGCCGCCTGGACTGCAAGCCTGGTGGTCAGATTTTGAACGTCTAAGGGTGGAGCTAATTCAAAAATCCCAAGAGATGTCACTTTTTTGTCGCTACCTGCAAGCTCCAACATCTGAAATAGCTCACTGCCGGAGAAGCCCTCCGCTTGAGGGGCCGAAACTCCTGGGCAAAATGCGAAGCTCAAGGAATCCAGATCCACAGAAATGACTATTTCATCACAAATTTTTCGTAAGCGCTGAAGTTCTCGCTTAAACGCTGGTACGGCTTTGCCATTTCTAAGCTGATCAAAGGTGAGGGTTTTAATTTTCTTATTTTTCGCGTACTGAAAGAGCTCTTCTTGGTTACAATGCGACTGAATCCCAAATTCTACAAAATAGGCAGGATTCAGGTATTTCTCCTCAATTAGCCGACGGAACGGCGAACCACTGGTCATCAACGGATGGTAAATCCGTAAGTCAAAATGGGCGTCCAAGTTGATACAAGCAATTCTTTTTTTCTTAGGCAAACGCGATTCGCTTACTCCCCTTAACCATGAGTATGCGTAATCGTGTCCTCCACCCACTACCAGCAGAGTTCCATTTTTCTTAAGCCAGTCCCCCCTTGCCAAGGCGACCGCTTGGGTTGCTCGATCATGATTCTCTTCAATGTCATCACCGACGTTGACCATGATGGGGTCGAGCATACGATTCAGCACGGGTGAGCGTCCCTTGAGGCGACCAAATGCTTCCAAGAAGGCCTGGGGACCCGCTTCGGCACCCAGACGTCCGTTCACATTTTTGACGCCCAAATCATCCGGAAAACCTATTATGCAAAAATTGCCTATCTCACTCTTTTCCATTAAAATTAGAATGAACGGAAAAAGACAAAAAATGAACATGGAAAATCAAAAAAAATGGTTTATTTACGTGGGCGATCATCATGAAGGCCCTTTCACACCTGACGAAGTATTTGAAAAGCAAAAGGCAGGCATCACCAACGATGAAAGTTTCGTTTGGTGCGAAGGAATGGGCGATTGGCAAGCACTCACTCAAGTGAGTGAACTTTTTCAGGAACTTCAAAAGAGAAGACAAAGGGAAGTTAAAGTTAAAACCGAAGGCAAAGCGGAACCTAAAACCGAAAACAGAATGAGCGCCAAGATCGATGCTTCGCCCAATCAAGACTCAAGTTCGCCTACTGAAACTCATACTCGTAAAAACAACGGGAAAAAAATTGCGATTACTTTAGGCGCAGGGATTTTTGTTCTTTTCGCTTTATCACTGGGAACGCTTGCTGTCCTGAGCAGGAGTTCATCTGACGAGTTTCATTCTACCCTAAGACCTACACTCACCAAAATGGTCGACCGTTTTTCATTTTTATCTGGAATGTTTAAACTCATTCCAAGCCTTAATGACGTAAAATCAGATGAATTGAAGGAACTAGAACAAGCGGCCATTGGTGTTCCAGATCTGGGCGTAAAGATCGCCATTGCACTTTCAATCGCCGACCCAAATCGTCCATTTTTTTATATCAGCAGCAATCTGCCACATAAAACAAAATTTGATTTTTACCTTATTGGAAACAATGAAACCCTTCTGAATAAATTACAATTAAACACTCAAACTACGGCGACACTTCACTTTGGGTTTGGAAAAACGGAAGTAGTCTCCTCAGATGGTGGCCAACCCCTTCCCAAGGGCGAATATCAAGTTTATGTAACGGAAGCAAATGATCAAGATGAGAGCATCAAAAGCCTCATTGCAAGCTATCCACCCAATAGGGCAAATGTTCCTTTACCGGTTCAAATTCCAAATGGTTCACACTTTTTATATACGAAAACGTTTTTTCTGGGGGGCGAGAGAGATCAAACTTATCTCACCCGACTCAAAGCTTTTCATGACAAAGTGAAACAAAATGCCGATAAGGAAATGACCGAACTCAAACAGTATTCCGACACACTTTTCTCACAATTCAGCACATTTACAGGTGATTTTAATAAAATTTACAATGCCAAGAAAGCAACGCCTGTGATGAAGTTAAATTGGAAAAAGAATTCGGAGACCTGGTTACAAATCAACAACCAGCTTGAGCAAACGATACAGACATGGACGAAGGAAACCTTACAGAATGAGTTTTTTTACGGAAAGGCCTATGAACTAGTTAAAAGTAGTTATGAATCCATGAAGAAGCTCTTTACTATGGAAAGTGCATATATTGAAAAACCTGAAGATAAGAAC